>JAILFT010000211.1 GCA_024697425.1 Butyrivibrio sp.
TTTTGTGAGTACTCTTTTCATAAAACCCTCATAAAATCGGGATAATCGCGCTTTCATTAATTATAATTTCGATAAATATTGTTGTCAAACTCGTACTTGACAGTCTTGGGTGCGGGTAATAATATGATTGTATAAAATTTAATTCTTCGGGGCAGGGTGAGATTCCCAACCGGCGGTACAGTCCGCGACCCACTTATGTGGCTGATTTGGTGAGATTCCAAAACCGACAGTAAAGTCTGGATGAGAGAAGAAGTGAAGAGCATCTTCGAGGTTCTTTCGATAGGATGCGAACATGTCATTTCCCCTTTATGTTATCTCTTTAGCATGAACGGTGATGACGTCCAAGGATTTCCCACTTAATCTCTCCTTCATAATCTAAATTAAATAACCCGATGAGAAAGAAGGAGAAAAACATGAAAGAAAAACAGTCACTGATCCAGGTAATTTCCAACAATGCGGGGCACTTTATTGCACTGGTGCTTCTCATAGCCGTCGCTTTTGCGATTACAGGCTTTGCGGAGAGGAGAGCAAGAAAGCGCGAGATCGATGCAGGTGCAAGACCTGAAGAGATTTTCAGCATCCGCAAGATAAGCATCATCGGAGTATTCTCCGCAATTTCCTTTGTACTTATGCTCTTTGAGTTCCCGCTTCCTTTTGCACCTGCATTCTACAAGTTCGATTTCAGCGATATTCCCGCGCTTATCGGAGGCTTTGCAGCAGGACCCCTTGTTGGAGTTATGATCGAGTTCATCAAGGTGCTTCTCAACATCGTGATCCAGGGAACCACCACAGGTTTCGTAGGAGAGATTGCAAACTTTGTGGTTGGAGCAGCCTTCGTTGTTCCCGCAACTGTGATCTACAGATTTAAAAAGACAAGAAACACAGCACTTATCAGCTGCCTCGTAGGTACTCTTTGCATCGCAATTGTAGGTGCTACCCTCAATGCATTCTTCCTGCTTCCCGCATATGCAGTTCTTTTCGGAAGCGGCGTAGATTCTTTTATCGCAGCAGGAACAGCCATCAACCCTGCAGTAACTAACCTGTTCACCTTCTGTGCTCTTTGCGTAGCTCCTTTCAACCTTGTTAAGGGTGTGGCCGACAGTGCAATTACTTTCCTGGTTTACAAGCAGCTCAGCCCTATCCTTAAGGCAGACGGCTTCCGCGGAATCCGCAAGAAAGCAGCAACACAGGAAGCTGATGCATAAGTAAGTTTTTGTGTAACCCTTAAAAAGCGTAGATTATATTAAGAAAAACAGCAGCCAGTTCGGAGCCCTCCGGATATGGCTGTTGTTTTTTTGCTTATGGCTGCGCCCGGCGATAGAATCTTGCAGGCAAAATTCATTATTTTAGCAGTCGGCTATTATGTGGTAATATATATTCGGATAAGAATGAGTGAATGGAGATAGGACTATGGAGATTATCACCAGACATGAAACTAACAGCCCGGAGGAGACCTTTGAGCTGGGAAAGAGAATAGGCGAAAGCGCTGTACCCGGAATGGTCTATACACTCATCGGGGATCTGGGAGTGGGCAAGACTGTTCTGACCCAGGGAGTAGCTGCGGGACTTGGGATAAAGGGACCTGTCAGCAGTCCCACGTTTACCATATTGCAGGTGTATGATGAAGGGCGTATCCCCTTCTACCATTTCGATGTCTACAGGATAGGCGATGTGAGCGAAATGGATGAGATCGGATATGAGGACTACTTTTACGGAGACGGGGTTTGCTTTGTGGAGTGGGCCAATCTCATAGAAGAGCTTCTGCCGGAGCATTACACACAGATCGTAATAGAGAAGAACCTTGAGAAGGGCTTCGATTACAGACTTATAACCATGACGAAACGATAAGGCAATCATATGAGAATATTAGCGATAGATACTTCGGGACTTGTGGGAACCGTTGCAGTTTCTGACGGTGACATGCTTCTTGCACAGTTCTCAATTCAATACAAAACTACACATTCAGAGATACTGATGCCCATGATGGATGACATCAAAAGGAAGGTCAATCTGGATCTTTCCACTATTGATGCCATAGCTGTGGCTAAGGGTCCCGGCTCTTTTACAGGACTTCGTATAGGAAGTGCTACGGCCAAAGGACTGGCACTGGCTCTTGATAAGCCCATCATTCCCATTCCGACACTGGACGGACTTGCTTACAACCTGTACGGCAATGAGAAGATCATCTGCCCTATGATGGATGCCAGAAGGAATCAGGTCTACACCGGAATTTACACCTTCGTTCCTGTGGTAAGTGAGGAGAAGAACCTGGAGCGAAGCTTTGACATGCAGACAATCTGCGGGCAGTGCGCTGTTTCAGTGGATGAGATAATAGAAAAGCTCAATGCCATTGGTAAACCCGCTATCCTTCTTGGGGATGGGGTTCCCGTATATCATGACATACTTGAGAAGGAACTTAAGGTTCCCTATTCCATTGCGCCTCTTCATCAGAGCAGGCAGAGTGCGGCAGCTCTTTTGGCTCTGGCGAAGGTATATGTCCGTGATGGCATTACCGTCAGTGCAGATGATTTTGCCCCGGAATATCTGCGCCTTTCCCAGGCCGAGAGGGAGGCCAGAGAGAAAGGTGAAGAGGGTGCCGAGGAGACTTCCAAAGAGAAGGCCAGACGTCGGATGGAAACCCACAGTACTCCCGGCATGGTAAGGATCAGGGAGATGACAGCCGAGGATATCGAGGATGCAGCAAAGCTTGAGAAGACCAATCTGGGAAAAGAGGCGTGGACAGCAGGCCAGCTTCTTGAGGCCATGACAAGGGATGACACTGTTTACCTGGTATCCGAGATGGCCGGCAGGATCGTGGGATTGTGCGGTGTAAGAAACGTATCCGGAGACGGCGAAGTCACCAACGTGTCCGTTTCGGGAGATGTCCGCAGAAACGGTACCGCCTATAAGATGGTGAAGCAGCTTCTTGAGAGGGGCCGTGGCATAGGCATTGAGAATTATACTTTAGAGGTCCGTGCTTCAAATGCACCTGCAATAGGGCTTTATGAGAAGCTTGGATTTAAGAGCGAAGGCATAAGACCCGGATTTTACGATGATCCCAAGGATGATGCTGTAATTTACTGGAAAAGGAATTGATTTATGATAGATGTTTGTTTACTTGGAACCGGCGGGATGATGCCTCTTCCAAACAGGTATCTCACATCACTTCTGGTGAGATATAACGGAAAATGCGTGCTGATCGACTGCGGTGAAGCCACTCAGATTGCCATGAAAAGGCGCGGTCACAGCGCCAAGCCCATAGATGTAATGTGCTTTACCCATTACCATGCGGATCACATCAGCGGACTTCCGGGAATGCTGCTTACCATGGGCAACGCTGAGAGGACAGAGCCGCTTTTGATGGTAGGACCAAGAGGTCTTGAGAAAGTGGTAAACAGCTTAAGGGTCATCGCTCCGGAGCTGCCTTTTGAAATCAGATTCAGAGAACTTAAGGAAGACGAAGAGTCTTTTACCGTGGAAGGTATGCCTGATTTTACAATCACAGCCTTCAGGGTCAATCACAATGTGACCTGCTACGGATACACCATGTCATTAAGGCGCCAGGGCAAATTCAATGTGGAAGCGGCAACGGCTGCAGGCATTGATAGAAATTACTGGGGAATCCTCCAAAGGGGCGAAACCGTCGTTGATGAAAACGGAAGGACCCTTACACCGGACATGGTGCTGGGAGAGGAGCGCAAGGGCATTAAGCTTACCTACGTCACAGATTCAAGGCCTACCGACAGCATAGTCAGAAACGCCAAGGACTCGGATCTTTTTATCTGCGAGGGTATGTACGGCGAGGAGGACAAGATCGCCAAGGCCAGAGAGAACAAGCATATGACCTTCTACGAGGCCGCAAGGATGGCAAGGGACGCCGGGGTAAAAGAGATGTGGCTTACCCATTACAGCCCGTCACTGGTGAACCCTGTGGAGTTCCTTCCTGAGACCAAAAAGATATTTGCAAACACCATAGCGGCCAAGGATGGCCGAAATGTGGAGCTTAAATTTACCGATGAGAAGTAAGCGCCAAGCTGCGCGGAAAGAGGGGATATGGAAAAAGGCAGTACCGGTTCGGCAATAATCAAATCAATTATTCTGGTGGTGCTTGGCGCCATTATTGTATTGGGGCTGTACCTTTTGTTTACCAGAAACCACAAGACTCCTACGGAGGAAACCTATAATCTTACCGTGGTGGACGAGATCACCACAACTAATCTTGAGAAGGATTATCCTGCCAGTGCAAGAAAGGTAGTTGAGCTCTATGCCCGCACAATGCAGATCCTTTACAAGGAAGATTACTCCGATGAGCAGGAAAACAAGATGATCGATATCCTGATGGGGATCATGGATGACGAGCTTCTTACCAACAATCTGAACTTTGCCTCAAGCATAAAGTCTGAGGTTACAGGCAGAAAAGCCGAGGATTATTCAATTTCGAACTATGTGATGACTCAGGCCAGAGAACCTGAAGAGATAAATGTTGACGGAAGAATGATGTGCACCGTTGAGTGCCTGTTCTCCTTAAGGCACGGTTCCAATGGCACCAGTGCCAACTACTATGAATTTATAATGCGCCGGGACGTGGCTACCGGTAACTGGAAAATTCTGGGATGGACCCTGAAAGCTGAGGAATAAGAATTGATAGAATTTCACGCAGACGACTACGGACTTTTACCGGTCCAGAGCCGTCATATTATAGACTGTTATTATAACGGAGCGCTGAACGGCATCAGCATCATGCCAAACAGCCCATATCTTAAGGAATGTATGGATGCCATCTCCGGTATCAAAAAAGACCTGGCAGTTGCCGTGCACCTTAATTTTGTGGCAGGAAAGCCACTTACAGGCAAGAAAGCCGGGAAACTCATTGATAAGGACGGAAACTTTAACATTGGCTTTGTTAAGCTTCTTCTGATAAGTTACATTCCCGTTGTAAGAGTTGCCTATTCCAGACAGATACGCAGGGAGATCAGAGCGCAGCTTACGGCCTGCGCACCCTACATGAATGACGGCATCTTCAGGATTGACGGACACGTGCACTATCACATGCTCCCCATTGTCTTTGATGCTCTGATGGCTGAGATAAGGCTCCTTGATATTCCTGTTTCCTACATCAGGTTTCCAAGAGAGGAACTTTCCATATACCGGAAATCCTTTGAGTTTATCAGGGATATTAAACCTATAAATGTCGTGAAGAGCCTTGTTCTCAATGCTCTGGTCAAAAGAAACATCAAAAAGCACGAGAGGGCACTGGAGAACCTGAAGCTTGAGAAGAGTCTTTTCATGGGTATCATGCTCTCCGGGCACATGTTCTACAATAACGTTAAAGAGTGCCTGCCTTTCGCCGAGGAGATTGCGAAGGAAAAGGGCATAGAGAATATGGAGCTTTTGTTCCATCCGGGTGACGTTTCAGAGGAGGAAGAGATGTTTCAGCTGACTGCAAAGTCGGACATTGATTTCCTTGCCGAGAACAGTCATAACAGGGAAAAAGAGGCAGAGGCTCTTATAGAGTTTGGCAGATAAGGATTTACGATATGCAGATTGATAAGAATGTAGAAGAAGATGGCGTGATCTTCATGTCCATCAAGGAAGGCACAGAGGATGTAAACCGTGAGAGCGCAGGTAAGGATGATGTTACTATCCTTGCCATAGAAAGCTCCTGCGATGAGACAGCGGCAGCAGTTGTCAGAAACGGCCGCGAAGTTCTCTCCAACATCATTTCATCCCAGATAGCGCTCCATACCATATATGGAGGAGTTGTTCCGGAGATTGCCTCCAGAAAACATGTGGAAAAAATGAATGGCTGTATCAGGGCAGCTCTTGATGAAGCAAAGGTTACCCTTGATGATATTGATGCCGTGGCTGTTACCTATGGCCCCGGTCTTGTTGGTGCGCTTTTAGTGGGCGTTTCGGAGGCTAAAGCTATCTCTTTTGCCAAGAATAAGCCACTTATAGGCGTTCATCACATTGAGGGCCATATCAGCGCCAATTTCATCGAGAACAAGGACCTTGAGCCGCCTTTCGTATGCCTTGTGGTATCCGGAGGACACTCTCATCTTGTGGTGGTGAAGGACTACGGTGAGTACGAGATCATCGGCCAGACCAGAGATGATGCGGCAGGAGAGGCCTTCGACAAGGTGGCAAGGGCAATAGGCCTTGGCTATCCCGGCGGTCCCAAGATGGATGCCGCCGCCAAAAACGGCAATCCCGATGCATTTACCTTCCCCCAGGCCAGGATACCCGGGGCTGAGTATGATTTCTCTTTTTCAGGACTTAAGTCTGCGGTCCTGAATCTCATCAATCAGGCCAGAATGCAGGGACAGGAGCTTGATCAGGCTGATGTAGCAGCTTCCTTCCAGAAGGCTGTCACCGAAGTGCTGGTGGGACATGCCATCAAAGCCTGCAGGGAATTTGGCTATGACAAGCTGGCAATTGCCGGAGGTGTTGCCTCCAATTCAGGACTTCGTGCACTCATGGAAAAAGAGTGTGCGGCTAATAATATCAAATACTACAGGCCTTCACCGGTTCTTTGCACAGACAATGCTGCAATGATCGGCGCTGCGGCCTACTATGAATATATGAAGGGCGTGCGTTTCGGCCTTGATATGAATGCGGTTCCAAACCTTCCTCTGGGGGACAGAGAACGAAGATACCACGGAAGGAATTCATAAATTTCAGGAGGCGTGTATGAAGACAGTAGCAGTTGTGCTGGCTGCGGGAAGCGGCAGCAGGATGAAATCCGATATTAAGAAGCAGTACCTGGATCTGGGCGGGAAGCCGCTCATTTACTACTCAATAAAGGCCTTTGAAGAGAGCATCGTGGACGATATTGTTGTGGTGGTATCAAGGGGCGACGTGGATTTTGTAAAAAAAGAGATCGTGGAGAAGTACGGTTTTGATAAGGTCACAGCTGTTGTTGAGGGCGGCATGGCCAGATATCACAGTGTGCGCCTGGGACTTATGGCAGCAGCCGCAGATTGTGACTATGCCTTTATCCATGATGGTGCGAGACCTTTCATCGACAGGGATATCATCATGAGGGCTCTTGATGCGGTGAAGACGCATAAAGCCTGTGTTGTCGGAATGCCCGCCAAGGATACTGTCAAGATCGCAGACGATAAGGGATTTGCAGATAATACACCTGACAGGGACAAGGTTTGGGTGGTCCAGACTCCACAGGTCTTTTCCTATGGCATGATCCTTGACCTTTATAAGCGACTGGACAGAGAAGAGGGAGACCTTATGGCCAAAGGCATCAACATTACCGATGATGCCATGGTTGTTGAATACTATACCGATACCAGGGTAAAGCTGGTGGAGGGCTCCTACGATAACATCAAGATAACCACACCGGAAGACATTGCGGTGGCACAGGCTATTCTGGACAGAAGAAAGAGATAATTAAGGAGACAGCTCTTTTCCCATGGGAGATAAGATAAAAGTGCTGATGGTAGGACCGGACAGGTCCGTACACGGCGGAATTTCGGCAATGGTAAACAGCTATTATGAGGCCGGCCTCGGAAACGAGGTCGACCTTAAGTATATTGGGACAATGAGGGAAGGCAGCAAGGTTAAAAAGCTGTTTGTTGCCATCGGAGCTTATCTTGAATTTGCATCTTTGGTATCTTCTTTTGATGTGGTACACGTAAATGCCGCTTCGGATCGCAGCTTCATGAGGAAGTCCTATTTCATAAGATGTGCCAAAAGGCACGGCAAGAAGGTGGTACTGCACCAGCATGGTGGCGATTTCAAGAACTATTACGAGAATCAGATAAGCAGCAAAAGACGAAGCTATTTTCGGGAGATCCTGGATATGGCTGATGTTATGCTGGTTCTGACATCTTCCTGGAAGGAATATTTTGGGAATCTGACTAAGGCGGAGAAGATAATTGTTTTTCCAAACGGTGTTAAGACTGCCGGATATGAAGCCGATAATATTGATGTGACCTTTGAAAAGAAGGATCTTAATAAGCTCCTGTTCCTTGGCAGAATATGCACCGATAAGGGAATTGACGAGCTGATCAAGGCAGTGTCTGAACTTCATGATACTAATCCCCGGATCAAACTGTATTTGGGCGGCATTTATGAAGATGAACGCTACAAAAGAATAATAGAGGAATGTCCTTTTACGGAGTATCTGGGCTGGATCTCCGGGAAAGAGAAGGACAGGTATCTTCAGGAATGCGGCGTCTATGTGCTGCCTTCCTATTATGAGGGACTGCCTGTGTCAATACTTGAGGCAATGCTTCACGGATGCGTCGTTGTATCGACTAAAGTAGGCGGAATACCTGAAATCATAAGCGATGGCAAGGAAGGATACCTGGTGGAACCTAAGAATGCAAATGAACTTAGGAAAGCTATCAAAAAAGCGGTGGAAGATAAGGCATTTGGAAAAGAACTTGCTACAAATGCCAGAAAGCGAGTACTGGAGCAGTTTTCAATAGAAAAATCAGTGGTGTCATTAGTACGGATTTACAAAGATTTGGTCACGCAATAAAAATTTACAAAAAAAGTTGAAAAACATGCTTGACACTTAGCCCCCACTTTGATAGTATAGATTTTGCGCTGCGCGAGATGCGGCAAGCACTTCGGCAGAGCGATATATGATCTGAGATACAGTTTCAGATGACTCGGAGCGATATCGAAGCGGTCATAACGAGGCGGTCTTGAAAACCGTTTGGCGGCAACGCCACAAGGGTTCGAATCCCTTTCGCTCCGCTTAATTATGAACACGCTGTTGTTAATAACATACTAATTATTAGTCAACTATTTTGCAGAAGTACTCAAGTGGTTGAAGAGACACCCCTGGAAAGGGTGCAGGTCGTTAATAGCGGCGCGAGGGTTCAAATCCCTCCTTCTGCGTTGCCTTACGCAATCAGTAAGGATCATAATTA
>JAILFT010000223.1 GCA_024697425.1 Butyrivibrio sp.
TGAAATACGGTGCCAGGAGCCTGCTGGCTCCCAGCTCTACCGCCATTACAGACATACCTGCGAAGAACTCCGTCAGGTACAAAAACCATTTATTTTCCAGTATCTTCTTGCGTTCCAAATTACTATCCCCAACTTTCTTATTATGTGTTGTTTCTCTTTCTGCGTTTTTCTCGTTTGGGGATATTCACATATAACCCCTCGCCATAAAACAACTTGTACACAATCATATATCTTTTTGGGGAATTTCTCAAGAATAATAACACGGGTCCCTATAAGCGCATTTGGTATTACTTTTTGAGGTATTTTTACCGTATTTTCTACCAAAAATAATACCAAGGACACTATATCAAGCTCCTTGGTATTATTTTTATAATACCAAACCGTAGTTAATCGGTATGTTTGTATTATTTTTAAGGGGTTTGGCTGCCGGAAGTCTGGCCATCCTCTGTCGTCTGGCTGCCGGGAGCCTGGCCATTAAATCCGCCGTTTCCGCCCCTTCCGCCATGACCGCCGAAGCCGCCCTGAGGCATCTGTCCACCTTCAGGCATCTGGCTGCCGTCAGGAGCCTGGCCATTCATGCCGCCGCGGCCACCGCCAAATCCGCCACCACCCATCATCATGGAGTTGGATATCTCGGTTACTTCTTCGCCGTTAACAGTCACTGTTCCGCCGTTGAGTTCTGCTCCCTTGTCAAAGTCGAATGCAAACTGCGCGGTGATGTCCACAGTTCCGCCATTGATATAGATATATCCGTTGGCATCAAGAGCATCCGTGTCACCGGATCCCATATTGACAGTTATGTTGCCGCTGTTGATCTCGATCACTACGTCATAGGCTGTGCTCTTCTGGGTCGCATTGATGCCGTCATCAGAAGCTTCGATATTGAAGGTTCCGTCATTGATCTGTACGTAGGTTGCCTCAAGGCCTTCCCCTGCTTTGATGTCAAAGGTTCCACCGTCAATCATGAGGACTGTTGTTGCCTGGATTCCATCGCTGTCTGAATCAATATTGAAGGTTCCGCCTGAGATGTAGATATATCCAAGAGTATTGTCCTCTTCATTCTCCGCATGAATGGCATCCTTTGCGGTATCAATGCTGAAGGTTCCGTCACTGATCCTTACAGAGTCGTTGGCCTCGATGGCATCTGCTTCTGAAGTAATATTGTAGGTTCCGCCTGTAACTTTCAGGTCATCCTTACAGGAAATACCGTTGTCATAAGAAGTGATATTAAGTGTTCCGACACCGTTCAGCACCAGGTCCTCTTTGGAATAGATTACCGCATCGGTGTTTACTTCTCCGTCAGCAGTAAAGGTTCCTGTCACCTTAAGAGTATTCTCGCTGTCTGTGGTTGTGACAAAGACCTTGTCTGCGCTCTTAACATAGATAGCAGGTGAATCCTCATTTGTAATTGATACTCCGTCCAGAACGATCTGGACTTTATCGGTATCTGCTGCCTCAACGATGATGGAGCTGCCTGTTGCTGTACCGCTTATGACATATACTCCCTCAGCTGTAATGCTGATGTCCTCGCCGCTTGTAAGGGTAAAGTTAGTAGCATCCGTAAGATCTGCTTCCTGCTCAAGATCCCTGTCACTGAAAAGATCCGTGGTATCAATCAACGTTGAAGAGGAGCCTGTAGCTGAAGAAGCTGATAGATTCTTCTCGCTTTCGTTTGAAACGCTCTCCTGCGACTGTCCGTTATCGGAGCCTCCATCAGCCTTAGCCTCCTCGCCCGACTGTTCAACAGCATCTTCGCCTGCCTGTTCTGTCCCGGCGCTCACCAGCCCTTGAACTGTATCGGAAAACTCACTTGCGGAGCATCCTGTAAGCAGCAATGCAGCTATCATTATCGCTGCGGATTTTTTTATAAGATTCTTTTTAATCATGGTTGTGTCCCTCACTTTCTGATGCCATTATGGAACATCAACCTAAAACAAACCTAAAATGTATTTATATTTTTATTTAGCCAGACAAAAAAGCCACCGGGAAGGTTCACCCATGCTCACTAAAGTGAGACAAAGCAAAGCCTCCCGATGGCTCATCGTAATTTTATCTTTCCACAACCGTAAGTTGCAAATCTGCGTACTCCCCGGTAAGACTGAAGTCCACCGAAAGCCCCTCGGTCACGTAGACCTTTCTATCCTCCGTAACAAACACCGCTTCAAAATCATCGGAAGCTCTCCATACTTCGATAGCATCATCCAATCCCTTTACAAAAAGAGCTGTGGACATTCCGTCACAAACAAGGCCATCCTTTCCGACTACAGTAACCGATGCCAGACCGCTCCTTGCTGGCTTTCCGGTCTTTGGATCCAGAATGTGCCAGTACTTCTCTCCGTTCTCCTCAAAGTATCTCTCATATCCTCCTGAGGTTATGATAGCCACATCATCCGCCTCAACAACTCCCAGCATCCCGGTCTTACTGTCTTCAAAGGGGCTCTTTACAGCAACCTTCCATTTATCGCCGTTAGGCTTTTTACCTATGCACTGAACATTTCCTCCAAGATTAAGAAGTGCATGTTTAACTCCAAGCTCCTTAAGCTCATCAGCCACACAGGTTCCGGTATAGCCCTTGGCTACGCTCCCAAGGTCAATCATGAAGCCAGCCGGGATAGTGACTTTTGCTCCGCCGTCCACTGCGGCATCTTTTTCAGCATCTCCTCCGGCATACTCTTCAGCGTCCCCTTCGCCGTCTCCCTTCTGCTCCACAACAACCTTTTTGTAATCCACATTTGCAAGGAGTTTTTCAATCTCCTCCTCCGAAGGAACTCTGTACTGCCCCGTGGTAAATCCCCATGCGCGCAGCACCGGATAAATCGATATATCAAGAGCTCCCTCTGTCCTGTCACAAACATTCAAAGCACCTTCAATTATCTCAGCCACCTGACCGGAGACTGCCGCCGTCCCGTTTTTATTAAGCACAGCTATCTCACTGTCTTCCTCGGTAACCGACAGCTCTTTTTCCAGGTCACGTATCATCTGCTCCGCCTGAAGAGTATAATCGGAGGAGCCTGCTATTTCCAGCTCCATGACAGTGTCCATGGCAAACAATGTTGAGGTATATATACGCGAAGAAGGGCCCTGACATCCCATAAGCCCAAAGGCCATAAGGAATGTCAGAAGCCCTGTAATTACTTTTTTTCTTTTACCGAGTGCCGTTTTTTTCATAGTATCTATCATTATAGACCATTACGTCAGAATTACAATTTAGATCCTGGCGCACAATGTAAAGCCCTCATTCATGTCATGGTAGATATATATGTTGTCGGTTGATACATCATACAAGCCCACTATGTCCTTGACATCCGGATCTTCAAGCATATTGTCAAAAGAGCTGAGAATACCAATATCATACCGAAGCGTCTTTTCGTTCTCGAAGATTGCATTGTAAAGAATCCCGGATTCCACCAGGTCCTGGAAGAAATGGCTGCCGTAGGAGAGTTCCGGGTTATACCCCACCTTTGAATCCGCCACCTCACAGACAACGTCAAACTCGCTTATATCCGAAAATGTCGTTGGAACACCAAGTTCCGGAGAAGAGGTTCCTATCCTGCCGGGCACCATAAGCAGCATATGTCTGCCTTTACCCCGCATCTGCCAATTGATCCTGCCGATGGCAGCCGCCACTTTATTCTTGCCCTGATAGGGCATGCTATAGTATTTCACCGGATCGACATATACAACGATATCCAGCTTTATGGCTCTCGATAATCCCATTGCAGAGCCCCTGCACTCGAAAATGATCTCATCATGCTCAATATCATCCGGAATGCTGACTTCCTCATTGTCCTGATATATTTGAAGAGGCCTGCACTGAAGGATATTGATCACATAATCTCCCGTCTCATCAAAATTGATGGTGAACTCTATATCAACAGGATGTCTGTACTCTTCCTGTATTGCCCCCATGATATCCCTCATCTGACTCATGAGTTCATTTTTTCTCACTATCCCAAGGCATGAGATAAATTCAATATTCCTGTCCTCTCCTCTGTCCCTGAACATCCTCTCTGTATCTGTGTCATGCTCCAACAGAAGACGCTTCAGGTAGAAGGGCATTTCTTTCTCTACATCTTCCAGGGATACTCTTTCAAGCTGCCTTGTAGAGCGGTTCATAAGTTCAAGCTTCCTCTGGGAATACTGATGCCTCTCAATGGAATTTCTGGCAGTGGTGACTGTGGGTTTATCAAGGCTTACCAATCTTGGATAGGATCCTTCGGTCCTGTCCACAGCCGAGGTTCCAAGCCCCATTACCAGCCGTAGCATACCCGCTGACTGATCAATAGATTCCATGAACTTATATGGGCTGAAGGAATATCCGACCCCTGCAGCACAGGGCATATAGAACTCACCGTAATATGATCCGGAGACTCTCTGTACAAGAAGGGCCATCTGTTCATCTCTGTCCTGAAGGCCACGTCTTGAGCGGTAATCCAACGCAGATTTACTCATGGTACTGGCATAAACTTTACGGATCGCATTCTCTAGTTCTTCAACTCTCTGCTTCATCTCTCCCGAATTAGAGCAGAAAACAGACTCATATTTTCCCGCAAAGGCATTTCCAAAACCATCCTCAAGGATTGAACTGGATCTTACGATAATAGGATCCTGGCCGTAGTACTCCAACAGCTTTACCAGCTGTTCTTCCATGGCTCTTGAAAACCTCCCCTGCATAAGATGCTCCGCGAACTGATCTGCCACCGAGAAAAATTCCTCCTTAGTGCGCTGCCTGATCCTGAAATCCCAGAAATTGTTATCCACAATATAGGTATAGAAAACATCGGAGCCTATGTAAAAAGAATCATGAGGCTCAAGATATTCATATATATCGGGACGTCTTTGTTCAATGATCTTTCTGGCAAGAAGCATGCCGCAGGCCTTTCCGCCTATCATTCCGGTTCCTATCATTCTGTCTTTTACGGCAAAATAATCCTCCGGCTTAAACAGCTCTTTTACCATCTGCCGCATCTTCTCATCACGGGTCATCATAATATTGCACATAGTGCTGCAATTGGCGCTGACATCAACTCCCGCCTGTCTCATCATCCGGGTAAGGTTAAAGAACCTGTCCCAGCTGTCCATGTTCTCGCTATCGGAGGAAACGCCGCTTTTGCCCAGCACCTGATAAAAATGGCTGGCCATAACCCCGTCGAGAATGGGTTTGAAATCGCCGGTTTCAGGATTGTAAAGCTGCGGAAGGAACATGGTCTCGGAATATCTGTTCCATACCTTATCTGGCCTTACATATACGTGCCTGTCATCGGAATAAACATCCAGAAACAGCTGAGTTGTATCTCTTATCTTGGCTATGGCCTGAAAGGAATGCTTACCTCTGATAAGCGGGAAAAAAGCTACTGTATCCAATATAAACAGGTACGGACAGGTCACCCTGAAGAAATTACCCATCATAAGGTCTGTAGCCCAGGCAGTCTGAAGCTCAGAGAGGCAGTCGAATACATAGAAAGCATCTTTCCCCTCCCTTCTGATGATCTCATGAATTTCCACTGTAAAATTTTCAAATCTGTGGTTCAATTCCACGTTAACTATCTTAAGGCCTTCCTGTTCTTCAAGAAGCGGTTCGTGTGTAGCAAATCTGATATATATGAGATTTCTTTCGTCTGCTATTGCCTGCTTAACATAGGGCTTCACAAAAAGTTTGAACTGCTCCAGATCATCCACTCTCCATACAACATTGTCCCCGAGGCGGATGTTGTCAAAAACCTGATCCATTTGCGGTATTCCCGAACATACTCTGTCAAAGGCTGCCATAATTATCTCCCCTATAATTTCACGTCCAAACCATCCAATCGAGCAGGCTGATCGCCTGCCGGTCCTATGCAAGAACAAAGAGTCGCTCGCGACTCTTTGCGCGCTGGTGCGCGCAAGCTTTAGCTTGCAAAATTCATCTGCGCACCAGTCGCATCCTTAGCGGAGCGCTTTTTATTCAATAGGAAATCCGAAGGAATTTCCTATTGAATAA
>JAILFT010000028.1 GCA_024697425.1 Butyrivibrio sp.
AAGACTCATGGGGCCTTTGCCGGGCTTTCTTTTGGCTATAAGCTTAAGGTGATCCTCTTCAAGATCAGCCCTGAGCTTTACATAAACAGCTATCATCGTCACAAGAGGGGTAAGTGATATGGCACTTGATCTTAACAGACCAATAATCCTGTATATGCACGCAGGCTCGGGAAACCACGGCTGTGAAGCTATCGTGGACAGCACCCTGCGGCTCATAGAGCGCATACGGAAAGAGCAGGGCGCAGACACATCGCTTCCCGTCATTGTTGCCACCAACAGCGTCGATGAAGACAGAAAGTACATCCTCGGCGACCTGGAAAAGCAGGGGCTTTGTACTCTTGTGGAGGAGAATCACATAGACAGGGATTTCATCGCCCATGTGTTTTACTACGGCTGGCGCCTTATCACAAGGGACAGGGAATCCTTCCTTCGATATCGCTTCAGAGAAGTGATGAAGGTTTATGAGGAGAAGTGCAGGGAAAAGAGCCTTCACTCATACGGGGCAGTTTCCGGAGGCCTTAAGCCTCTTGCAGTATCCATAGGCGGCGACAACTACTGCTATCCTGAGATGATCCCGGACCTTATCCTGGCTCACAGAGTATTCAGGAAGAGGGGCTTTGAGACCGTGCTTTGGGGATGCTCCATAGAGCCGGATTCCATGAGAGATCCTGACCTTCTGGGAGACCTGATAGCATATGACCACATCTACGCCAGGGAGTCCATAACCTATAATGCTCTTTTAAACGCGGGGATATCTTCTGATAAGCTTACTTTAAGACAGGATCCTGCTTTTGAACTCAATCGTGCAGAGATTGATCTTCCGGAATGGTTCAAGAGGGGAAATACCATAGGAATCAACTTAAGTCCCATGGTACAGGAGAGGGAATCCAAAAAGGGGATTGTTAGAGAGAATTACCAAAATTTTGTGAAATTTATCCTGGAGAAGACTGACCAGAATGTAGCACTGATACCGCATGTTGTCTGGAGCAGCAGTGACGACAGAAGCGCACTGAAAAAACTCTACGATGATTTTAAGGACAGCGGAAGAGTATTTCTGGTTGAGGATGCTCCTGCCGAGGTTCTTAAGGGCTACATAGCTGCCTGCAGCTTTTTTGTGGGAGCGAGGACTCACAGTACTATTGCGGCCTACAGCAGCGGTGTGCCCACTCTGGTAATGGGGTATTCCGTAAAGAGCAGGGGGATTGCCACAGATCTTTTCGGAAGCTATGAGAACTATGTTATTCCGGTGCAGGAGATTGAGGATCCCTTTGCGCTGGTTCGGAGTTATGAATGGATCCGGTCAAAGAATAAATGACCGTTCATTAAAGCTATAAATTGGGGGAAGTAAGAAATGTTAATAGTTCAGATTGCAGGCGGCCTGGGAAACCAAATGCAGCAGTACGCGGTTTATTACAAACTGAGGAAAATGGGGAAGGACGTGAAGCTTGATCTGTCCTGGTTTGACCCGAAGATCCAGAAGAACATGTTGGCACCGAGGGAGTTCGAACTCTCCATCTTCAAGGGCCTTGATTATGAGGTATGCACTGACGAGGAGAGGGACTATTTCCTTAAAAGAAGCGGTCTTCAGAAGCTTACAGGCAAGATCGCCGAAAAGCTTGGCCTAAGGGACAACAGTAATCCCAAGGTTTTTACAGAGAAGGAAATGTATCATCCGGAGCTTTTTTCCCTGGATGACAAATATATAATGGGCTACTTTGCATGCCAGAAGTACTACAGCGATGTGCTGCCGGAGCTTGCACAGAAGTTCGTATTTCCGGAGCATTCCGACGAGATGCTGGAAACAAGAAATAGAACTCTGGCGGAAAGGATGGACGGTGAGTCCAGTGTCAGCGTTCACATAAGGCGCGGCGACTATCTGGATCCGCCGAATTTCGCTATCCTTGGCAACATTGCTACGGAGGAGTATTACGAGAATGCCATGAATTATTTCCTGGTAAAAGACCCGGATACTCACTTCTACATTTTTACCAGCGATCATGAGTATGCGAGGGAGAAATATTCCGATGAATCCCGCTACACCATTGTGGACTGGAACACCGGCAGAAACAGCGTTCAGGACCTTATGCTCATGAGCCACTGCCGGGGCAATATCTGTGCCAATTCCACCTTTAGTTTCTGGGGAGCAAGGCTTAACCGCCGCCCCGACAGAAAGGTGATAAGGACCTACAAGATGAGAAACAATCAGCCGGTAAGCCCTGAGATCATGCATGATTACTGGGGAGACTGGATACTGATGGACGAGAAAGGAAGCATCATCTGATATAAATGGGCAGAGTTAAATCCGCAACAAGAAATATTGCATTTGGCTATGTTGGACAGGTGGCAACCGCGATCATGTCGTTTGTGTTGCGAACTGTTTTTATCATGCGGTTAAATGAGCAGCTTCTTGGTATCAACTCGACCTATACCAACGTCCTTTCAATCCTGAACATGGCAGAGCTTGGAATCGGAACGGCTCTCAATTTCAGCCTCTATGCTCCGGTTGCAAAAGGGGAGACCCGGAAGATAAAGTCCTACATGCAGATGTACAGGAAGGCCTATCACTTCATTGCTATGGTAGTGGCTGTTATCGGTCTGGCGCTGACTCCGTTTCTTAAATACCTGGTAAAGAATCCGGGAAACAGTACTGTCAGGGACATTACCATCTATTACTTCATTTTCCTGTTCAATACAGTGACCAGCTATTTTGTGGCTTACAAGTATTCCCTTGTAAATGCTGAACAAAAAAACTATATCCAGACCAATATCATCACCATTACCAAGGTTATAACAGTATTTTTCCAGATCATTGTGATACTGACCACGGGCAATTTCCTGCTGTTCCTTCTTACAGATGCTGCTGTTCAGCTGATCCAGAAGATCGTTGTGTCAAAATATCTGGACAAGCTCTATCCGTATCTTAAGGAGAAAGATATAGAGCCTTTGACAAAAGAGGAGAGCGATACCGTCTGGAAGAAGACCAAGGCCCTTGTGTTCCATAAGGTGGGGGATGTGGCAAGGCTTCAGACTGATGCACTTATCATCTCTTCCCTTATCGAAGTTGGTGTTGCGGGTTTTGTCGATAACTACAATCTGGTGATTGGCACAGTATCGAACTTTGTCAATATTATCTTTAATTCGGTTATTTCAAGCTTTGGAAATCTTATAGCTACGGAATCCAGACAGAAACAGTTCTCCATGTTCAAAGTCTACAGGTTCTTTGCATCCTGGGTTTACGGATTCTCCTGCGTGGGCTTCATGGTTCTTTTGACTCCGCTTATCCGTATATGGCTGGGAGATAACTGGGTTCTGGCACCGGCAGCGGTTTACTGTATCCTGATAGACTATTACTTCAAGGGCGACAGGATTGTTCTTAGTAACTTCAAGACGGCAGCAGGGGTTTTCGAGCAGGATAAGTACCTTGCACTTATCCAGGGGGCAGTTAATCTTGTTCTGTCCATAACTCTGGTACAGACACCATTGGGGCTCACAGGAGTTTATATCGGAACTATAGTATCCGGCCTTATTGCAAATATCACAAAGCCTATAATCATCTATGGAGCCTGCTTTGA
>JAILFT010000029.1 GCA_024697425.1 Butyrivibrio sp.
TTGAAGACCACATCCAGAGCACACATTGCCACGTTCAAAATGCTGGGCAGCCTGATATTTCCGCTGGACTGGATCATTCCCTGGGACACCAGAAGAAGCTGCTGAACCGGTATTGTAAGTGCATATATAAGGAAGTAAGCCGTTGCATCCTTTCTGATCTCCGGCGCTCCGCCCATGACTGAAGGCAGATAAATACTGTAAGCCGCAGTCAGAGCCGTCAGCAGAATGCTGAAAATAAGCGCGCAGAGCGTGCCCCACCTTACGATGTTCCTTGCTCCGGCATCGTCCTTTGCTCCTATCTTGTGGGCTACCCGCACTGAAAAGCCCATTCCCGCTGCAGTCACAACTCCGTTCACCAGCCAGGTGGTACTGGAAACAAGGCCGATGGACGCCGATGCATCGGGCCCCAGCCTTCCTACCATTGAAGCATCTATGTACTGCATTATTACCGATGAGATCTGCGCAAGAATTGCCGGAAAACTAAGCCGTGCAATAAGTATGATCTGCTGCCGTAAGGACAGCTCTTCCCCGTTCCTGATGGCCCGTAATGGGTCTGACATATATATTCCTCCCGATGCGCGGTGCATCCTTTTTATCTTTTCAAAATCCGCGTTGCCGTTATATTATATCATTGTACAAAATCAAATCAATGAAAATACAGGAGGCGACAAATGCCCATACTTGCGGATTTTCACATGCACAGCCACCACTCAGGCGACAGCGAGGCTCCCATGGAATCCATGGTACAAAGAGCCATCGAAAAAGGCTTTACACAGATATGCTTCACGGAACATCAGGACCTTGACTATCCGGAGCTTCCCGGGAATCCGAAGGATCTTTTTACCTTGAACACAGAGCCCTACCGTGAAGAAGTCCTTTCCATGAAAGAGAAATTCTCAGGGAAAATAGACATCGGCTTCGGCGTAGAGCTTGGTCTGCAGCTTGATGGTACAGTGGCCAAAAACCAGGAATACATGTCAAAGTACGACTTTGATTTCGTCATCGGATCCATCCATCTTCTGGACCGGGAGGACTTCTACTATGAAAGCGTATGGGAAGGCCGCAGCATCGATGATATGTACAGAAGATGCTTTGAGAGTACTC
The DNA here is from genome assembly GCA_024697425.1 of Butyrivibrio sp. Classification (GTDB taxonomy): domain Bacteria; phylum Bacillota; class Clostridia; order Lachnospirales; family Lachnospiraceae; genus Butyrivibrio. The sequence goes on from JAILFT010000029.1 coordinate 1,105, forward strand.
TTGAGAATATAACGCAGTTTACTGACTTTGATGTTCTCGGGCACCTGGACTACATCACAAGATATGCTCCGGACAAGGGTGCTTCCTACAGACCTGAGAATTTCGCCGACATCATAGATGCTATCCTTTTGAAACTGATTAAGGACGGCAAAGGACTTGATGTCAATTCGAAGGTTCTTTTTACAAATCCCGATGGAAATCCCAATCCGCATCCCTACGTTCTGAAAAGATTTTACGAACTTGGCGGCAGGATCATCACCTTCGGATCAGATGCTCACTTTGCGGATCAGGTGGCCTGTGGCTTTGAAAGAACAAGGCAGATGGCTCTTGATGCGGGATTTACCGAGTACTTTACCTTTAAAGACAGAAAGCCCACTCCTCACAACCTGTAACTTAAATTATCTTTATCAGTTCACTAAAATATAGTAAAATAGTTTCATAAATCCGATTATATCTTTTTCGGATGACCTTCAGCGGAGGCGCTTTATGAAACCCGAGTTTTACGACAAAAGCAAGCGAGCAAGCGTTTATAATACCATCTATGTCTACAAGATAATTTCTCTGGTGCTGCTGGTGATCTTTACAGTGATCCTTGCAGTGCTCTTCCACAAGGACAAGGCCAAATACAAGGAATTCAGTCAGGCCGACACCCCTGCATTCTTTGTGGTCGTGGCCGCGTGCCTTGTGCTCTTTGTGATAAGCATTATCCTGGACTTCTATATTTTAAGAAGGACCGCTTCCATAGGAAGGCGCCTCAACAAGCTGGCCTTTATCGACAAGCTCACGGGGCTGCCAAACAGATACAGCTGCGATCTTCTCATTGACAGCTTCTCCGCTCCGGAAAGGCTTGAAAAAGCGGGCTTTTTCCTGATGCAGATTGCAAATCTCTCCTCCATCAACAACGAGAACGGCCATGACAACGGCAACTGGCTCATATCCGAATTCTGCACCATTCTTGAGGATGTCAGCGCCGAGTACGGCTACGCCGGAAGAAACGGTGGAAACGAATTTATCGTTCTTATCGAAAACTGCGACAGCACTGCTGCCGATATGTTCCTTTTAGACCTCACCAAGAGAATACATGGTTACAACGAAATGAATGTAGGTTCCCCTCTCGAGGTTGCCTATGCCCGCGTCCTTAACTGTGATGAGCGCAAGGAAAAGATTTCGGATCTTATCTCTTCGGGATACCGCAGGCTCAGAGAAAGTCCTCAGATTCTTGTTTGATCTATGGCCAGAAAAAATATCAGTATCATTCTTAAAACTGCATATTCTCTTGCAACCATCGCAGTTGCCGGCACTCTGCTGACAGCTCTTGTTGCCTGCGGCGAAAGTTCGCCCTCGGCAAGCACTTCTTCCGTCAAATCATCTCCCGCAGCTGCGCAGCAGGAGGAGGAAGAGGATGATGCTCCAAAGGTAAAGGGCAGCCGCGACAATGTTCCCGTATGCCTTGTCCCCGAGGCCAGCGGCGAGACCGTCTATGAAAATGAATATGCTCATCTGGATGCCTCCAATATTTCAGAGGGCTATATCGTCATCCGTTACACCGGTTCCTGCCCCAAGGTAAAGCTGCAGATCACCGGTCCCAATTCCATCACCTACACCTACAATCTTAAAGTTGAAACTCCCACGGACGAGGTATTTCCTCTCCAGTCGGGCAATGGAGAATACATTATAAACGTCTTTGAGAATATCGAAGGTACCCAGTATTCACAGGCCTTCTCCCAGCTTCTTGACGTTGACATCACCAATGAATTTTCGCCTTTCCTTTATCCCAACCAGTATGTGACCTTCTCAAGTTCAAGCCAGGCGGTGAAAAAAGGCGAAGAACTGGCCTACAGCTGCAACAACGATCTTGAGGTTGTTTCAGCGGTATATAACTTTATGATAAAAAACATCTCCTACGACCACGAGGAGGCCGAGACCGTACAGAGCGGATACCTTCCCGACGTTGACGAGGTCCTTTCCACCAGGACCGGAATCTGTCTGGACTACTCGGCTCTTATGGTGACCATGCTAAGAAGCCAGCGCATCCCTACCAGAATGGAGATCGGATACGCCGGAACTGCCTATCACGCATGGCTCTCCACCTATATCGAGGACATAGGCTGGGTTAACGGAATGATCGAATTTGACGGAAAAGAGTGGTCACTTATGGACCCCACTTTCGCTTCAAACACTGAAGATAAATCACTTAAGGATTTCATCGGAGACGGTTCAAACTACTCTGTTAAATACATTTACTGATACAGCAAACGGAGGGATCATGGGCAATATAGCAAAAACATCCAAATTAACCAGCTACGAGATTTCCAGTTTCTGCCGCCAGATGGCACTTCTTCTTAAAGCAGGCATCGATCCCGGCAGCGGCGTGGACATCCTTGAAGAGGACACCAAAGACCCCAAGGGAAAAAAGCTTTTGCAGTCCTTAAGCCAGGTGCTGCACAGCGGTGAAAAATTCCATACTGCCCTGAGCATGACCGAAGCCTTCCCCGATTACGTGATCCACATGGTCACCATCGGTGAGGAATCGGGAAACATGGACACCGTTATGGAATCCCTGGCGGACTACTATGACCGCGAGGAAAACATCGAGTCCAATATCAAGAGCGCCGTAAGCTATCCTCTTATCATGGTGCTGATGATGCTGGTTGTGGTTCTGGTGCTCATTACCAAAGTACTTCCCATCTTCCAGCAGGTCTTTTCCCAGCTTGGGACCAGCATGAGCGGCTTCGCCCAGTCCCTGCTGAATATGGGAAATGCCCTTAACCGCTACTCCATCGTGCTGATCGTGATACTGGTGATATTTGCAGCATGCTTCTTCTACTTCAGCGCAACCGACAGCGGAAAAGCCAGGTTCAAACTTTTGATGCACAAGTTCCCCGCCACTAAAAAGCTCATGCAGGAGCTGGAGACGGAGCGTTTTGCCAGCGGTATGGTACTGACTCTTTCCAGCGGTATGGATACCTTCGAGGGACTCTCCCTGGTAAAAAACCTTGCTACAACAGGTGAGATGAAAGACAAGATTGAAAGCTGCAGAAACATGCTTCTTGACGGAGACAGTTTCCCGGAAGCTCTGGGAAAGTCAGAGCTCTTTTCCTCCTTCTATTCACAGATGGTGGATGTGGGATTCAAGTCCGGATCCATGGACAAGGCTATGAAGCAGGTTTCCGAGAGGATTGAAAAAGACACCGAGCGCAGGATCTACTCTCTGATCTCGGTTCTGGAGCCCACCCTTGTTATCATACTCTCACTTATAGTGGGAATGATCCTTCTGTCTGTAATTCTTCCGCTTATGGGAATCATGACAACCATCGGCTGATGAGGTTTATATATGAGCAACAGATTTGACAACCACAGGACTTTTTCCATTCCTGTCAGGGTCTACAAGTTAATATCCATCGCCATTTTCCTGGGCATTGCAATCATCTTCATCGTGGCCGTTGACAGGCTTGGACGGGGACAGATCGAGAAGCAGCAGGAATCATTGGAGAGCGCCATTGCCAGAGATATTGTCCAGTGCTATGCCATCGAGGGACAGTACCCTCCCACCCTGGAATACATGGAGGAACACTACGGACTGATTTACGACAAGGATACTTTCTTTGTGGACTATCAGCCCATTGCAGCAAACCTTTACCCCGATTACACCGTTCTCAGGAGGTAACCCATGAATACCCGTACCCAGAACAAACATATAATAGATGCGGTATTCGTTATCTGCCTGGCACTTCTGTTTGTATTGTCCGCTCTCTCCGTCATTGCCATCGGCGCAGATGTGTACAAGAAAAACGTATCGGCCATGGAGAGCAACAACGACCGAAGGATAGCCACCGCCTATGTCACCGAAAAGGTAAGGCAGGCAGATGCTGATGGCGGAGTCTATGCCCGTGATATCTTTGACCACAATGCCCTGGTTCTTCAGGAAGAGATAAACGGCCAGCTTTACGACACCTACATCTACGAATATGAGGGGACTCTGAGGGAACTGTTTGCCCGGGATGATCTGGAGGTCTTTTATCCCCAGTCAGGTCAGAAGATCATGAACATCCTCTCCTTTGATATCGAAGAAGTTACGGACCATATACTTAGCGTTAACATTACCCTTTTGGACGGAACCACGGATCATTTGTACATAACCAAGAGGAGCGCAAAAGGCGGCTGACGATGAACGAACGCAGTAATTCCAAATTAAGCCTCTTTTTAATGGAGCTCATAGTGGCGATCATGTTTTTCTCCCTTTCCGCAGCAGTGTGCGTAAGGCTTTTTGCAGCTGCCCACACAATGGCGGAGAGTACGGAGTCTATTAATAATGCCACCATCTGGACCCAGAATCTTGCGGAAGCCTTCACCGGCGAACAGGGCGATCTTCAAAAAATAGCAGAGCTTTTCCCCGAGGCTTATATTGCCTCCGAATCCGAAGAAGAAGGTACCCTCATTCTCTTCTTTGACGATAATTGGGATCTTATGTCTGAGCAGCTTTCAGGAGCGGCTTATGAAGCCATACTTAAGATCACCAGGGAAGATGCGGCAGAAGTTTACAGTGACGTTAATACATATGGCGTAGAGATAACAGGAAAAGCAGCCGTTGGAAAAATAGCTGTAATGAAAACCGCAGGGTCTGCCGATATAGTATCTGTTATCCCCGACGACGGCAAAGATGTGATTCTCCTGACAAGTGTTGATGCTTATCTTGGAAAGGAGGGACAGTGATATGAACAGTCATAAATCCCAGGGTGCTCATGTAGGCAGCGCCTCAATCCTTCTGATATTCACGGTTCTGGCCATAGTTTCCTTCGCCGCACTGGCAATGGTCAACTCCAAAGCGGATTACAACTTAAGCAGTAATCTTCAGGAGCGGCAAAAGAGCTATTACGAGGCCTGTCATAAGGGAAACGCATTTGTTGCAGCGGTAAATTCGGGCTATGACAATAATGCCGAGGATGGTATAATGAAAGAAAGTATACCATTAACCGATAATCAATCTCTTGATATTGCGATTATGTCAAATAGTTCAAACAGCATATTCAATTCGGACAATAACAACGGAATCATCCAATGGCAGATAGTGACCCACAGCAATTTCGGCTACGACACTAATCTTCCGGTCATTCCGTAATTATCACGAATTTAAAACAATTTTCGAGGGACTTTATCAAATTTTAATTATTTGCATAACGATTTAACGCGCACAAACAGTATTTAGGTGGTACAATAGATTATGTACCAAATAAAAAACCACGAGAGAATTTGCTTTATTTTTACAGGCAACTAAAAATACTTATTGGAGGTTCAATATGGGAAAAAGAATACTCATTACAGATGACGCCGCTTTCATGCGCATGATGCTCAAGGATATCCTTTCCAAGAACGGATATGAGATTGCCGGCGAAGCAGAGAACGGAAAAGTCGCAATCGAGAAGTATAATGAGTTGAAACCCGACCTTGTAACTCTGGATATCACAATGCCCGAGCTTGATGGTATCGGAGCCTTGAAGGGAATCAAGGCTGCAGATCCTAATGCGGTTTGCATCATGTGTTCTGCTATGGGTCAGCAGGCAATGGTTATTGAATCTATTCAGGCCGGAGCCAAAGACTTTATCGTTAAGCCCTTTCAGGCTGACCGTGTTCTTGAGGCGGTTAAAAAAGCTATCGGCTGATCGGCTCTATATCGCAGAAATGTCAAAGGCTGCTGCACCTTCCCGGTGCAGCAGCCTTTTTTATTGTGCAGTCCGTATAAATGTTGAGCTTTAGCAGCTTGTGTCTGCTTCCATATCAGAACGTATAGGTAGCTACATAATCCATTCCATCGGGGACGGTGATATCGGGAGCATCCAGTATAAGCTCTGGCTTCTTACCCTCAGAGAGCATCTGTGTCTCAAAGTTGTACATAGCGATTCCCATATCTATCTTCTGAAGATCGTAGTCGGGTGTGATATAGCCCTTGTCATGCTTCTCAAAAAACATAGCGCTGTGCTCATCGATAACGATTCTCCAGGGCTGTTTGTTTACAGCGGAAGGAGCAAATCTGACAGCCTCAAGGTCGTCAAACAGTCCGTTCTCCTTGGCATATCTCTCATCCAGGGGCTTCCCGAAATTGCCGATGCAGAAAAGCTCTTCAAACTTCATTCTCCAGTCAGCCTTAACGCCCTTTCTCATCAGGTTCTCTTTGATGGACATCTTGGCTGTGATTCCAAGAGGGCTTACACAGGGCATAACCTCACCCTCCTGAAGGCATGAAGCCTTCTCAAACTTCTCCCTTGGCATTGTTCCGCCGATCCACACAGTTCCAAGCCCAAGCTCATGGGCTTTCATAAGAAGCTTCTGGAAGCTGTAGCCGTAGGCTTCTTCCATATGCTCACCCTTTGCCACAACAGCGCTCACATAGCACTTCTCACCTGTAAGTACAGGGCTTGAAAGATCGTTTTCCTTAGCATCAAGAAAAATGAATCTAACCTTGATTCCGTAGGGGTTTGTGATATCCTCCGCAAATGCCTTAAGCTCCTCAAGCACCTTGGGATCAACACCCTTGCCGTCAAAGCTTCTTACGCTTCTTCTTGTCTTAACAAGATCAATAAAATTTGCCATTTTGATCATCCTCTTCTTATGGAGAAATCTCCATCTATTTTCTTTTGCATCATTAAATTGTTTGCAATCTTATTATATATTCTTTTTGCTAAAAATCAACCCTGATGACTTTCTGCCATAGCTTTCAGTTTGTCAGCCGGATGTCAGGAATCATCACTTCTTTTTTCTCCTGTCTCTTAGCATCTTCAGGGTTTCAAAAATTGCATCTATAAGCAGCAGATATCCGCAGGAGAGCATATACCAGCTGTTCTCGATATCAGGTGTGATAAGGATATAGGCTCCGAGGATCAGAGTCACAATACCCTCAAAGGAATATCTGAATCGCTCGAAGATCTTGCTATTGTAGATTCTGAAGTTGATAAGATTCTGGTATGCCAGCGTAAGGAACGCCACTCCCAGAAGCATACTGGATACTATGAAAAGAGCTCCGTCCTTCACCACAACAGCCGATGAAAGAACCCACAGCACAATACACATGATAACCCTGGGTCTTTCCTTCTTAAAATTCCACCCCGAGTTTCTAAGGTACTTTATCGTAAGCACCACTTCATATATGCAGATAAAAAGAAGCAGCGAAAATACCACCGATTCCATGGCAAAATCCGGGAAAGCAAAGCACAGCGCACAAAGAAGAAGTGACAGTGCTATCCTGATTATCTGTTTTCTGTTGATAAGCCCCCACAGACGTACGAATATCCTTCTGTTGTCGTCATCTTCTTTCTTGATCTTCCTGGCCTTGTTCTTAATATCCAGAGCATCGTTCCCCGCCATGTTCATAAGCAGGTTTTCAAACACAGAAGGTCCCTGGGCCGCAAATTCCCTGATGGTCTCAGCTCCGGTCTCAGACATGGAATTAAACAGGCTGTCTATGAAATTCTCCCTGGCAGGAAGGTCCATCCCTTCCACAAATCTGTCTATAAGATCCGTAATAAGATGGCTCTCCGGTGCATGATCCGAGCATGTAACAGGCCCTGAGGGTCCAATAAGCCAGCTCTGCATATTATGCTGCAAAAGAGCCTTCGAGGAACTGCGCACGATTATGCTCTCTCCTGCAGGCGGCTCGAATATCCTTCCTATTATGGAGTACTCCGGTGTGATCTTGGTAATGCGGCTCAGTATGCTGTAGATATATGATTTATCCAACACCTCATCGCAAAAGCCCGGTCCGTCGTTGACGTAGACTCTTACCAGTTTATCTTTTTCCTCATTATCCAGATGAGCCGCACTGTAAAGTGCCAGGTGAGCACCCTTTGAATGGCCGCAGATAAATACCTTTCCTTCCGCTTCCTTAACATGCTTTTTGGCGTATTCATAGGCAAGATCCTGAGAAGGCACTCTGGTGTAGCTGATCATGAAGTCCTCCTTCCATCCTATGATGGTGGAGTCCGTCCCTCTGAATGCTATCACCGTAGTCCCATCGTCAAGAATATATGTAACAGCCGCAAACTGCCTGTCCTGGCTATCATAGATATCCTTGAAATCCTTAAGGATCACATCTCCGAATCTCCCGGATTCCGCACAGGCCCTGGCAAATTCTTCATCCTCTCTGCCGGATCCGGCCCGGGTGTTCTTCAGTTTATTTACTTCATCAAGACGTGTAATGGCCTCTCTTAATGGCATACTCTGCCCATCGGAAAGAACCGGCTTATAATCCACATACACCAGCTCCGACAGAACCAGATTATCTTCAATTTTGAATTCCCGTTCACTGAAGTTCAAATCCCCTCTCCAGCGAACATAATCCGTCAAATGAGACTGTGCCATTTTTGTAACCTCATGCGGTTTCGGATTTCATGCCGGTGTAGAGCTGGTAGTACTTCTGCTTCTTCGCAATGAGTTCCTCGTGGGTTCCCTGCTCGATAATGCGTCCCTGCTCAAGAACGATGATACAATCACTGTTTCTTACCGTTGAAAGCCTGTGGGCAATAACAAAGGTAGTCCTGCCCTTCATGAGCCTGTCCATACCGTCCTGAACTATCTTCTCGGTTCTGGTATCGATAGAGGATGTAGCCTCATCCAGGATGAGTACTGGAGGATCCGCAATAGCTGCCCTTGCAATGGCAAGGAGCTGTCTCTGGCCCTGGGATAAGTTGGAGCCGTCTCCTGTCAGCATGGTATTGTAGCCTTCCGGAAGCCTCTTGATAAAGCTGTGGGCATTGGCAAGCTTTGCTGCTGCCTTTACCTCTTCATCCGTGGCATCAAGCTTACCGTAGCGGATATTCTCCATAACCGTTCCGGTGAAAAGATGTGTATCCTGAAGAACAATTCCAAGAGAACGCCTAAGGTCCGCCTTCTTGATTTTGTTGATATTGATATTGTCATACCTGATCTTACCGTCCTGGATATCGTAGAACCGGTTGATAAGGTTTGTGATGGTGGTCTTTCCGGCACCGGTGGAGCCTACAAAGGCAATCTTCTGACCGGGCTTAGCGTGAAGCACAATATCGTGAAGAACCATCTTGTCATCGGTATATCCAAAGTCTACGCCGTTAAAGGTAACATCGCCCTCCATGGGCTGGTAGGTGGTGGTATCAGTAGCCTTGTGATAATGCTTCCAGGCCCAGTGTCCCGTGTGATGGTCCGCCTCGACAATCTCGCCGTTCTTCTTTTCGCTGTTCACCAGCATTACATATCCCTCATCGGTCTCAGGCTGCTCATCAAGAAGCTTGAAAATACGCTCCGCTCCTGCCAGGGCCATGATGATGGAGTTAAACTGCATGCTGACCTGATTGATGGGCATGGAAAAACTTCTGTTGAAGGTAAGGAAACTTGCAAGGGCGCCTACGGTAATGGCTATCATGGCATTGCCTGAAAGAGCCATTGCTCCGCCTATGATGGCGCAGATAACATAGCTGGTATTACCAAGCTGTGCATTGATGGGGCCAAGTGCTCCGGAGTATGCGTTTGCCTTAAAGGCACTCTGGAACAGTTCCTCGTTAAGCTCATCAAATCTGGCAATATTCTCATCTTCATGGTTGAATACCTTTACCACTTTCTGTCCGGTCATCATCTCCTCAATGAAACCGTTGATGGCACCAAGGTTCTTCTGCTGAGCCACAAAGTTTTTTCCTGAAGAGGCTGTAGCCTTGGCTGAACAGAACAGCATCACCGCTACCATGAAAAGCGTAACCCCCGTAAGGGGAAGGCTGAGAGCAATCATGGATGCCAAAACGGAAACTATGGTGATGGCACTGTTTAAAAGCTGAGGAATACTCTGGCTTATCATCTGACGAAGAGTATCAATGTCGTTGGTGTAGATCGACATGATATCGCCGTGAGCATGAGTGTCGAAATATTTGATGGGAAGGCTCTCCATATGGGTAAATAGCTCTTCTCTAAGCCGCCTTAAGGTTCCCTGATTGATGAAAACCATGGTCCTTTGCTGCACAAACGCAGAAACCACGCCAAGAGCATAGAACAGAGCAACTCTTCCCATTGCCCTCAGCAAAGGCCCGTAATCTGTGCTTCCGCTGTCAAGCATCGGCTGAATGTAGGAATCGATAAGGGTCCTGGTGAAAAGAGTTCCCTGCACGCTGGAAAGTACTGTAACAACTATACATATCGCTACAGTTATCATGTGCAGCGGATAAAACTTAAATACATACCCCATTATGCGCTTAAAAAGCCCCATGGGGTTCTCTATCTTTGGTCTTGGCATCCCTCGTCTGGCGCCGCCTCTGGGCCCGCCCTGCATTTGTCTGTTGTCTGCCATTTTTATCTCCTTTTCTTACGCCGGAGCGTCAAAGTCCGCATCACCTGAAGCACCGGTCTGGGACTCGTAAACTTCTCTGTAAATACTGTTGCTCTTCAAAAGCTCCTCATGGCTTCCGAAGCCGTTGACCTGACCGTCATCCATAACAATGATCCTGTCGCAGTTCTGAACCGAACTGATCCTCTGAGCTATGATGAGCTTGGTGGTCCCCGGGATTTCCTCAGCAAAAGCCTTTCTTATCTTAGCATCCGTAGCTGTATCAACAGCACTGGTGGAATCATCAAGTATCAGTATTCTGGGCTTTTTTAGAAGCGCCCTTGCAATACAAAGTCTCTGCCTCTGGCCGCCGGATACATTGGTTCCTCCCTGCTCAATCACAGTGTTATAGCCATCGGGCATCTTCTCTATGAACTCATCTGCGCAGGCCATCCTGCAGACTCTTTTGCAATCCTCCTCGGTGGCATTTTCATCGCCCCACCGAAGGTTATCCAGAATGGTTCCGGAGAAAAGCACATTCTTTTGCAGAACCACCGAAACCTGGTCTCTAAGCACTTCCATGCTGTAATTCCGAACGTCGATCCCGCCGACTTTGACGGTACCTGCACTCACATCGTAAAGTCTGCTTATAAGATTAACCAGCGACGATTTTGCCGAACCGGTTCCGCCGATGATTCCTATGGTCTCGCCGGACTTAATATCAAGACAGATGTCCTTAAGCACAGGCTCATCCGACTCCCTGTTGTAGGAGAAGTTTACATGATCAAAAACGATGCTTCCGTCCGGCACTTCCATGATGGGATCATCTGGATCCACAAGATCCGCCTTCTCATCGATAACCTCAGCGATTCTCCTGCCGCTGGCCTGAGCCATGGTTATCATTACGAAGAGCATTGCCAGCATCATAAGGCTCATAAGTATGTTCATACAATAGGTCAAAAGACTCATCAGATTACCGGTAGTAAGCTCACCGCCCACGATGAGGTGTGCGCCAAACCAGCTGATAAGAAGGATACAGGTATATACCGTACCGGTCATGATGGGGCTCACAAAGACCACGTTCATCTCTGCTTTCACAAACATGTTGTAGATGTTAAGAGCAGCCTTTTTAAACTTGTTATTCTCATAGTCCTCACGAACATAGGCCTTTACTACTCTTATGGCAGATACATTCTCCTGAACGCTCTCATTGAGTTCGTCGTACTTCTCGAAAACTTCCTTGAAGTATCCCGTAACTTTGCCCATCAAAAGAACGGTTATGAGGGCCAGAAACGCTACAGCAATAAGATATATGCTGGCCAGCTTGGGACTTATGATAAAGGACATGATCATAGCTACGATCATGGATGAAGGTGCTCTCATGGCCATTCTCAGTATGACCATATAGGCATTCTGAACGTTGGATACATCGGTGGTAAGTCTTGTGACCAGTCCGGACGTAGAGAATTTGTCAATATTTGAAAAAGAGAAGGTCTGAATGTTATCAAACATGGCCTTTCTTAGGTTTCTGGCAAATCCGGCAGAAGCTTTTGCACCGAAGTACGCTCCTCCAAGACCGGCCAGAAGGCCAAGAATGGCAATGACGATCATCATTCCGCCAATCTCAAAAATGAAAGCCATATCTCCGCCGTAGATTCCACGGTCAACGATCCTGGCCATAAGTATAGGTATAGTCATCTCACAGATAACCTCACCGATCATGCAAATCGGAGTAAGTATCGAAGGAAGCTTGAATTCCTTAACCTGTGATAAAAGTGTCTTTAGCATTATATTCCTCCAAGTTCACCAATGTTGTTTTTCAGAAGATCCAATGAATCTTCGGCGTTCATTACTCTGTCTGCGCCCATTTTAACAGCCAGCTTCCTGCTCTCGTCACCGCAGCACACGGCAAGGACGGGGATATGATTGAAACGCTCCCTCTCCTTGACATACTTAAGAACAAATATCCCGACGTCAGCATCATCCCGCATCTCCACGACGATCAGTCTTACGCTTCCCTCATACTGGCTTATGCAGCTTATCACTTCATCATCACTACCGCCGTAAAAGACGTGGAATCTGTCCTTTTCTTCCTTTGATATAAAGTCGCGCTCATCCTCTTTAAGAGATGATGCTACTACCATCATGGGAAGATCATCCTCAATATTATTATAAACAACCCAGGAAGTGCAACGGTTCTTGCCGGCCATCTTGGATTTGTAAAGTGCGTCATCAGCCATTCTGAACAGTTCTTCTCTGCTGTGATCGCCCTCATCTATAATAACACCTATACTCAGTGAAAAAGGCTCGCTGTTGCCTATATAAAAATCCGTGAGCATCATCTGGACAGATCTGCACCTTAGTTCCACCAGCTGTGAGTCTTTCATTCCCGGCATAAACACAATAAATTCATCACCGCCGAATCTTCCGATAATATCCGTCGGTCTGAAGTTTTCCAGAAGGAGTTTGCCTATATGTTCAAGGAGCAGGTCTCCTCCGTTGTGTCCAAGGCTGTCATTGACCTGTTTAAAGCTGTCAACGTCTATTATACACATGGCACAGGGATTGTTTTCTCTGTTCTCTTCCAGATAATTGTCCATCTCTTCAAGAAGCGCACCCTTGTTGTAAACATGAGTGAGCTTATCCACTGAGCTGTAGCGCCTTAGTTCTACCATGGCAAGTCCCTGTTTGCTCCTTACCCCGAGGATGATTCTTCCAACCAGCTGCGACAATATAAACGCTGCCATCACAGTATAAAAATCTCTGGAAAACATTATCGGGTCCTTATAGAACCACGATATGACTGAATATACAGCGATCAGGAAAACTTCCTCTATCACATACTTATATAGTCTGTCTATGAAAAGCACGGGGAAGATCACCAAAAGCAGCGGAAGCCATCTGGTGTGATTGGTAATATTTGAAAGCATCTCTATAAGAATAAAGCTCATTCCCACCAGGAAATAAAAGAACAGGCATACCGTTGCCGTTTGCACCGTAGATATTGAGCCTCGCTTCCAGATAAGAGCATTGATAAAGAAATATGCGATCAGCATAACAGCCATCAGTATGTGTCCCAATGTCACATTAAATCCCGGGATACGGGTGACGGCAAAAAAAAGCATACAGACAAAGACGATAGAAGTATACATACATGATCTTCTGAGCATGTACAGATTACTTCTGTCTATCTCCACTGCACACTTTTTGTAATAGAGCTTGATCTCATCAAGCTCTTTATTGTTTTGTTTCAGATAGTCCTTAAGTGTTTTCAGCATATCACTTGTTCATGAATGTCCTGACATTGATGCCGTTGACCTCTATATGATCGTCAACAGCGATCACCAGACATTGTCTTCCGTCTACAATCCTGGATTCCACAAGATCTGTTCTGTCAGGTTTAACCTTAATGACAACATCGGGGGTCTCAATATCAAATTTCTTGGTATTGGCAATATTGCTGGCAAGAAGGGGATGATCGCCCTCTCCCGCACACTTTGTGTAGTTCTCTTCAAAATAGTTGAGTCTGTCTTCCGGAACACCGCTGTCAGAAAGAAGCTGTTTGACATCCTTTCTGGAAAGCTCCAGAGGCTCGGGATCATCCACATGGTCCTCGATCATCTCATTGAGATTGTCATGAATGTTCTTCATGATGTCGTAGTCAGCCTCTTCACCGATGGTATTCTGAACCACAGCATCAAAAATATCCTTCTGCTCGGGAGCCGAAATGGGAGCCATTCCTCCGAACATGGCCTCAACAAACTCAGGCTGAAGGTCTTCGGGCTTCTTGGTGTAATAGAGCATATTGTGGATGTCTGTGTTTCTGTCTATAAATGCCGGGAAAAGAAATCCCTTAACCGGAGCTTCAACGGCCCAGTCCCTGAACCTCTCTTCAATCTCATTGGTCTGTTCGTTGTAACCAAGTCCCGCCTTGGTTCTCTTAACGGGGCAGATGCTGCAGAGCATATAATCGTATATGTTCTCCGAAGCATCCTCCATCATGATGCCATCCCCTGTAATGCCCGGGATATCATATACTGCATGCACAAGGATGATGAAGTAATTCTCTCCGTTCACATAGTTGGCGATGATCTTGTCATAGCACTCATCCACCAGTTCGTCATCCTCAAGCTTGGAGTTCCTTAAAGTCAAAAGAAAATCTTGAGTACCTCCCGGCTGTTCCTGATCCAAAGGGAACTCAAGACTGATCAGATTCTTACCAAAGGTTCCGGTAAGAGTGTGCTGAAATATATCCAGGTATCTGTAAGTCTCCTCATCAGGAAGGGAATGAAACGCCTTCCTGAAGGTGAGCTTTTTATTTTTCTCGTGATCCACATAGCATCCGCAAATGTGGTCGATGGTGCATCTTTCCTGTGTAAACTGTTTCTTGATCTCTAGTGTTTCTGCTTTGTTCATTGGTTTATAGTTACTTTCCTTTACTCATAAATTTATCGCACATATCCAGCGCAAACTGAACGGGATAGAGCTGTACCATAACTGAGTCGATAAGATCTCCTATGGTCATCCTGAAGGCAATCTTCACAAACCTGTCATAGGTAGTATCAAACATCTTCTCAAATACCTTGATGCTCTCAACATCTATCTGGTTGACTATCGGTGTACTGATATCTGTAGCTACGCCAAGCATTGATGACAGTGAAGTTGCACTGGTTCCCATCATCTGATTCATGGCCTCCGAAGCTGCGGAAAGGTGAAGTTCCGTGATATCTCCTGCCGTATTGGTTCCGTCTCCGCCCATCATAAGATCGGTCATAACCTTCACGTCATGCTCCTTGAGAACCAGAACATTATTGCCTTCAAGTCCCTTCACATAATGGATCTGTACGAAGATACAGGTCTTCTCATAATCATCAAGGGCTTCACTTCTCTTTATGATCTTGACATTAGGAGTAGTGATGTCCACCTTCTTATTGACCATCATACTAAGGGTTGTCGCGGAATTACCCATACTAATATTTGCTATTTCGCCAAGAATATCAACTTGCTCATTAGACAGAATAATCTCTTCCAAAGTCAGTCACCTCCATAGGCATAATGCAACTCATACTACTATTTTAGTGTATTTAAGTGCATTTTGCAAAACTTTATTGTTTTTTAAGATTATATTTTATGATCGTTTATATTCACTTTGTGATTATTTAATAAAATATACGATGATTATTTGTGATTTATTTTGATTGATTTAGATTTTTTGTGGTGCTACCATGGAATCAGAATATGAGGAGGTATGTAAAATGCTCACTCAGGAAAGGCGCGACCTTATGGTCGCCTATATAAATGAAAAGAATGCCGTCACAGTAGCTGACCTTATGAAGGAGTTTGACGCTTCTGCCGCTACTGTAAGAAGAGATCTCTCGGTGCTTCACGATGAGCGCAGGATCCTGAAGGTCTTCGGAGGTGCAACTTCCATTTCATCTTTGGATGTCAACACCAAAGAACCTTCAGTTATCGCCAAGGCCTCGCTCAACGTTGAGGAGAAAGATAAGATCAGCAAATACGCCGCTTCTCTTATCAATGATGATGATTTTGTCTACATCGACTCCGGAACCACCACTCTTGAGATGATCAAATATATAGAGAATACCCGCGCCAAATACATCACCAACGGCATCGTACATGCCAAAAAGCTTTTGGAGAAGGGTCTCGACACCATGATCATAGGCGGCAAATGCAAACCCACCACAGAAGCCATCATCGGTCCCGATTGTGTTGAAGGCATAAGAAGATATCACTTCACCAAGGCCTTTATGGGAACCAACGGAATCTCCGTGGACGCCGGTTTCACCACCCCGGACGTGGATGAGGCAAGAGTAAAAAGAGAAGCTGTAGGCCACTCCTATATCTCCTACATACTTGCGGATCACAGCAAGTTCGGGCAGATAAGCTCAGTGACCTTTGCAGAGATATCATCATGCTGCATCATTACCGATAAGGAAGTGAACAAGAATTACAGCAGCAAGACAATCATAAAAGTAGTTTCATAAAAAAAGGGAGGCAAACATGATCTATACGGTTACTTTTAATCCTGCCATCGACTATGTTGTCAGAATGAGTTCCGAGTTGCTTCCGGGCATGACCAATCGCTCTGACTCGGAAGAATGTTACTTTGGAGGAAAGGGAATCAACGTTTCCACCATCCTCAAAAACCTGGGGATTGAGAATACAGCCCTTGGTTTCACCGCAGGCTTTACGGGAAAGGCAATTGTTGAGAGCGTAAATTCAAAGGGAATCCTTGCTGACTTTATCGAGCTTCCGGAAGGAATGTCAAGAATAAACGTCAAGATCAAGGGACAGGCCGAGACAGAGATCAACGCCCAGGGTCCCAAGATCCCCGAGGATGCTCAGGAGAAGCTCTTTAGCAGGATCAAGGACCTTAAGGACGGTGACATCCTTATTCTTGCAGGAAGTATTCCAAATTCTCTTCCCAGCGATGTTTACGAGAGGATAATCGCCCTTGTGGCAGACAAAAAGATTGATGTCGTTGTGGATGCGACTAAGGACCTTTTAAAGAACGTCCTGAAATACCATCCATTCTTAATAAAGCCAAACAATCACGAACTTGGTGAGATGTTTGACACAGTACTTAAAACCGACGAGGAATTAGAGATTCATGCCAAGAAGCTCCAGGAAATGGGCGCAAGAAACGTACTTATCTCCATGGCGGGAGACGGTGCAATGCTCATAGCCGAGACCGGTGAGAAGTTCAGGATCGGCGTTCCCAAGGGCAAGGTAAGAAACTCAGTCGGTGCAGGCGATTCAATGGTGGCAGGTTTTATAGCCGGATATCTCAAGACTGGAAGTTATGAGGAAGCTCTCAAGATGGGAACCGCTGCAGGAAGTGCAACCGCATTTTCAGATGACTTAGCTACCGGAGAAGCAATCACACAGCTTTATCAAAATCTTTAAAGAGGGGATTTTATAAAGAGGATACAGAAACGGCAAAAAGCCAAAAGGAGGGTCTATGAAAATCACAGATTTATTGAAGAAAGAAGGTATCGCTCTTGGCGTGAGCGCAGCCGACCAGGAGGCAGCCATCGATAAGCTCATCGAGCTTCACTCTAAGGTTGGCAATCTTTCTGACGCAGGGGAATTCAAGAAAGCAATCCTTGCAAGAGAAGCAAAAGGTTCTACAGCCATCGGAATGGGTATCGCCGTTCCTCATGGCAAGTCAGCGGCAGTCGCTAAGGCAGGCGTTACAGCCATGACTATTCCGTCAGGTATCGACTACAAGTCTCTTGATGGCAATCCCAGCAACCTCTTTTTCATGATCGCTGCACCTGATACTGCAGCCGACACACATCTTGAGGTGCTCTCAAAACTTATGACACTTCTCATGGACCAGAACTTCGCCAAGAAGCTGGTTGATGCAAAGACTCCTGATGAGTTCCTTGGTATCATCGATGAGAAGGAAGCTGAGAAGGACAAGGAAGAAGCTGCCAAGAAAGCCGCAGCTGCTGCTTCTGTTGCTCCTGCTCCCGCACCGGCAACCGTTAAAAAGCTTGTTGGTGTTACAGCCTGCCCTACCGGCATCGCTCACACCTTCATGGCAGCTGAGGCTCTTGAACTCAAGGCAAAAGAGCTGGGCTATGAGATCAAGGTTGAGAAGGACGGTTCAGGCGGAGCCAAGGACGTTCTTACTTCTGCAGAGATTGCCGCAGCGGATGCCGTTATCGTAGCCTGCGACAAGAATATTGAAATGGGAAGATTTGATGGCAAGAAGGTCATCATCACTTCCACAAAGGAAGCTATCCACGCTCCCGAGGGCCTTATTAACAAGGCACTTTCCGGAGAGGCTAACGTTTATCATCACACCGGTGCTGTTGCAAAGACAGATGACTCCTCCAAGGAGAGCGCAGGAAGAAAAGCTTACAAACACCTTATGAACGGCGTATCACATATGCTGCCTTTCGTTATCGGTGGTGGTATACTTATAGCAATAGCATTCCTTTTAGATGATTACTCAATCGATCCCAGCAACTTCGGTTCAAACACCCCCGTTGCTGCATGGTTTAAGTCAATCGGCGGCGCCGCATTCGGCTTCATGCTTCCGATCCTGGCAGGTTTCATCGCCCAGAGTATTGCTGACCGTCCCGGTCTTGCAGTAGGTTTCGTAGGTGGTTACCTTGCTTCAACAGGTGCAACATTTGTTTCTCCCGGCGGAGATGTTCCTTCCGCATTCCTTGGAGCTCTTGTTGCAGGTTTCGTAGGTGGTTACATCGTACTTGGTCTTCGTAAGGTATGTGAGGTTCTTCCTCCCGCCCTTGAAGGAATCAAGCCCGTACTCATCTACCCTCTCATCGGAACACTTCTGATCGGCCTTGTAATGTGCCTCATCAACCCTGTTGTTGGTGCACTTAATGCATGGATCTCAGGCGTTCTCACAGGAATGTCCAGCGGATCTATTATCGCCCTTGGCGCACTCCTTGGTGCAATGATGGCAACCGATATGGGTGGCCCTCTTAACAAGGCAGCTTACGCCTTCGGTCTTGCAAGCCTTGCAAACCAGAATGAGACAGGTTACATGATCATGGCAGCCATCATGGTAGGCGGAATGGTTCCTCCCATCGCCATCGCTCTTGCAACCATCTTCTTCAAAAAGAAATTCACTGCAGCTGAGAGAAAGTCCGGCCCTGTTAACTTCATCATGGGTCTGTCCTTCATCACAGAGGGTGCAATCCCCTATGCCGCAGCAGATCCTCTTCACGTAATTCCTTCACTCCTTGTGGGTTCAGGAGTTGCCGGAGCTCTTTCAATGGCCTTCAAGTGCACTCTTATGGCTCCTCACGGCGGAATCTTCGTATTCCCTGTAGTAGGAAACGTAGCTATGTATCTTGTAGCTCTTCTTATCGGCTCCGTTGTAGGATGCGGACTGCTTGGCATTCTCAAGAAAGATGCTCAGGAATAAAAATATTTTCATTATTATTCCTGTGTAAGATGGCACGGATTTTCACTGCTTCGCAGCGAAAATCCGGCCTGGGAAACGTCGCAGATATTTCCCCATATAACATTATGTCCACATTTACAGAAAGGAAACAAAATTATGGTATCTCAGAAAATCACAGTGACTAACGAACAGGGAATGCACATGCGTCCCGCCAGCGTATTCAGCCAGGCTATGACCCCCTTCGCATCAGATGTTAAGATTGTCTTCAACGGCAACACCTACGATGCAAAGAGCGTTATGATGCTCATGAGCGCATGCATCAAGTGCGGCGCAGAGATTGAAGTTCAGTGCGATGGTGCTGATGAAGCTGATGCCCTTAAGAAAGCTATCGAGCTTATTGAGAGTGGACTCGGGGATTGACCATGATCACTTAACGAGGTCTTGTCGAGTTTAGTGAGCATGGTCGTTCCGGCGAGGGCTGGGCCCGAGAGCGGAACTTCCTCTTGACAAGCGGACTTGGCATGGTCGTTCCGGCGAGGGCTCTGCCCGAGAGCAGAACTTCATAATGAATCTGGGAGGATTACACATGTACGAAGGAATTGCCGCATCCCGCGGAATCGGAATCGGCAGCATCTGCGTTATCACTGAGCATGAGCTCAAATACGATGCTGTCAAAGTAGAAGATACAGAAAGTGAAAAGGCCCGTTTTGACAGCGCCTTGGAACAGTTCAAAAAAGAAACATCGGAAATGGCTGAGGATATCAGAAAGCGCATCGGCCCCAAGGAGGCTGAAATCCTTGAGGGACACCTTGTAATGATGTCAGATCCCACCATGTCAGGTGAGATGAGCAAGATGATTGCTGCGGGACAGTGCGCAGAATCCGCTGTAGAAGCTGTCTGTGACATGTTCATCGGAATGTTTTCCAAGATGGATGATGACCTGATGCGTCAGAGAGCCTCCGATATCAGTGATATCAAAGTAAGCCTTCTCAAGATCCTTCTTGGGATCCAGGACATCGATATCAGCAAAGTCGCTCCCGGAACTGTCCTTGTGGCAAGAGATCTCACTCCTTCCATGACTTCACAGATAGTCAAGGAGAACGTAGTGGGTATCATAACAGAGGTCGGCGGTAAGACTTCCCACTCTGCCATTCTGGCAAGAGCTCTTGAAATCCCTGCCGTACTCTCCGTTCCCGACATCACTACTCTCGTTAAGGACAAGGACACCGCCATTGTTGACGGCACAGAAGGAAATGTGTACATCAATCCCGAGGGAGATATCCTTTCCCAGTACATCATAAGACGCGAGGAATATATCAAGAAACAAGCCGAACTCAAGGGATTTTTGGGAAAAGAGACTGCTACCTCAGATGGAATCAAGCTTGAGCTTTTCTGCAACATTGGTACCCCCAAGGATGCCAAAAAGGCTGTGGAATGTGACGGTGAGGGTGTAGGTCTTTTCCGTTCAGAGTTCCTGTTCATGGACAATACCAAGATGCCCACTGAAGATGAGCAGTTTAATGCCTACAAGGAAGCTGCCCAGACCCTTGGCGGCAAACCCGTGATCATCAGAACCCTTGATGTCGGCGGAGACAAGGATATCCCTTACCTCAATATCAAGAAGGAGGAGAATCCTTTCCTTGGCTACAGAGCCGTAAGATACTGTCTCGGTAACAGAGACAGCTACATGATACAGCTTAGGGCCATTGTAAGGGCCAGCGCCTTCGGCAAAGTTAAGATCATGGTTCCTCTTGTTACCTGCGTAGAAGAGATCCGTGCGGTTAAAGAGATGGTGGCTGAGATCAAGAAGGACTTCGATGCTAACGGCATCGCCTACGACAAGGATATTGAAGTAGGCTGCATGATAGAGACACCTTCTGCTTCTCTTATCGCCGATCTGCTGGCCAAAGAGGCAGACTTCTTCTCCATCGGAACCAACGACCTTACACAGTACACCATGAGTGTAGACAGAGGAAACGCGGACGTAGCTTATCTCTATTCCACTTTCCAGCCCTCAGTGCTTCGTTCAATCAGGCACATCATCGAGTGCGGAAGAAACGCAGGTATTCCTGTTGGAATGTGTGGAGAAGCCGCTGCTGATCCACTGATGATACCGCTTCTTATATCTTTCGGGCTTACCGAATTCAGCGTAAATCCCGTGCTGGTGCTCACCGCAAGGTGCATCATATCCAAGTGGAGTAAAGCTGAGGCTGATGAGATCACTGCCAAGGCTCTTGCCCTTGAGACCGAAGGAGAGATCGTTAAGCTCCTTAAGGAAGC
>JAILFT010000051.1 GCA_024697425.1 Butyrivibrio sp.
GGGAGATATCTATGAAAAAAGAAGTCACACTGAACCTGAGCAATATTGATAAAGTAACCAGTATTTCAAAGGCTCTGTCTTCAAAAGTAAGGGTTGAGATATTAAGGCTTTTGGACAATCAGGCACTTAATATCAGCAGCATTGCAGAAGCACTTGAGATCCCTGTGTCCACTGCGGCGCTTCAGATAAAGGTACTTGAGGAGGCCGGACTTGTTACTTCAGAACCGCTTCCAGGTATAAGGGGCTCTCAGAAGGTCAGCGGTATCAGGGTTAAGTCGGTTCATATTGATATCAAGTCCTCGGATGATGATGCATCATCGATAAGAACGGTAAAGATGTCGATGCCTATCGGCAATTACTGGGATTGCAGCATAGAGGCTCCCTGCGGTATTGCCTCTGAGAGAAATTCCATATCTCCCGACGATGATAAGGATGCATTTTTCCTCCCGGATAGGACTTCTGCGCAGATACTTTGGTTTTATAAGGGGTATCTTGAATACAGGTTCCCCAAAAGACATGTTGATGAGCATGGAAATATCAGCGCGGTGGAATTTACTTTTGAAGCATGCTCGGAAGCGCCGGGATATGATAACGACTGGCCCTCTGATATAACTGTCTGGATCAACGGCGTAGAGATAGGTGGATTCAGGAGCGAAGGAGATTACGGCGGAAGAAGAGGAAAGCAGAATCCCGAGTGGTGGCCGGATATTCTCACTCAATACGGTAAGCTCTACTCGGTCCTTATCGACAGCGAAGGCTGCTATGTGGACAATAAGCGTACTTCAAATGAAAATCTAAAGAGCCTTAAGATAGACGAAAATGAATATATCAGTTTCAAGATAGGCGTAAAGGAATCCTCAGAATATGTTGGGGGAATAAATCTCTTTGGTAACAGGTTTGGTGATTTTGACCAAAACATAGAAATGACCCTTCATTATTGATAACTCACGGCATATAAATCCATGATTTTTATAAAGCGTTGCAAATCCCATTGCAGCGCTTTTTTTATTACAATTATTACATTATTACATAAATGATGTAAGTTAAACTAACATATTTTATGTAATAAATAACTTGTGCAAAACGTAAAAATGCCCATAAACCCGTTGACATGTATGATTTCTATAGATAAAATGTACAACATAAGGAGGTTACAGTTACATAAATGATGTAATTAAAACTCTTCACGGCAAACAAGGAAAGAATATGTTACATGAATAATGCAACAAACAATTAAGGAGGACGCTATGAAAATGAAGAAACTTTTAAGCGTATTGTTGGCATCTACTTTTGTGTTGTCCATGACAGCCTGCGGATCAAACGGCGGCAGCGCATCACAGCCTGCCGAAGCAACCGGTGATAACACAGCACAGGCCGAAACAACTCAGACACAGAGCTCATCTGCAAGCGGGGACAAGACAATTGAGTTCTGGTCAGTATTTACAGGCGGAGACGGAGAAGCAATGCAGGAAATCGTTGACGCTTACAATGCAACAAATCCCGAATACACTGTTGTTCACAGAATGATGGCTCAGGAAGACCTTTATCAGAATCTTCCCCTCGCTGTTCAGGCAGGAACCGATGTTCCCGATCTTGCCATCAACCACGTAGACAGACTTCAGCTCAATAAAGAGAATGGCATCTATCTTCCTATGGATGAATATATAGCTGCCAACGGCAAGATAACTGCAGACAAGTACAATGCAGCTGCCTGGAATCCCGGCGAGATTGATGGAAGCAGATATGCAATACCTCTTGATGTTCACGGATATCTTACATATTACAATAAGGATCTTGTTGATAAATATTATCCCGGTGCTCTTGATGACAACGTTATCACCTTTGATGAGATAGCGCAGTTTGCACCTGCTGCAGCAGCTGATGGAGTTTATTCCTATGCATATACCTGGGGCAGAAACGAATTCCAGGAGTGGTACGCACAGCTTGGCGGTAAGGCATCAGAGGATGGAACAGAGCCTTCACTTAACAATGATAAAGCTAAGAAGGTTCTCACAGACTGGAAGGCAGCTGTAGACAACGGCTGGTGCACACAGGATGGCGATGATCCCACAAACCTCTTTGGACAGGGACAGCTTGTTTTCCTTCCTGAAGGAACCTGGATGATCGGAACCCTCAATTCAATGGATATCAACTACGGCGCAACCTATGCAATTACTTATGATGCTTCAAAGCCTATTTCCTGGGCCTCTTCGCATCAGTTTGTAATGCCCAAGAAGGAGCAGACTCCCGAAAAAGGCGCAGCTATCATGGACTTCCTTGCTTTCTTCCAGGATAATTCACTTCCATGGGCTCAGGTAGGTCAGTGCCCTGCAGTTGTAGCCATCACAGAGAATCCTGAGTTCAAGACAATGCCTCAGGCATTCTTCCTGGATGATCCTTCACTTACATTTATTTCCGATTACAAGTACTACGGATATATGGTAGGTGCTCTTGATTCCTTCGTTGGTGAAGTTGTATTCGGCAAGATGGATGTTGACGAGGCCCTTTCAACATACAACCAGCAGATCAGCGATAATATCAAAAATCAGTAATAAATAAATCCTTAGATTAAAGTGATCCCCCGGGGAGAAAAATAAGTTCTTCCCGGGGGTTACTTGGAGGAGTTTTGGATGAATAATACAGCCAAAAAGAAAATAGATTTAACTCCATATATGTTCATTGCACCGCAGCTTATATTGTTTGCGATATTTTTTGTGGCTCCGGCTGTTATGGGTATTTATGCTGCCTTTACAAGATGGGATATTTTCAGTCCGCAGCTTCCTCAGTTTGTGGGACTGGATAATTTTAAAGAGATTCTGTTTAATTCAGAATCCACCTATTACAGGTTCTTCAGAACAGGTTTTACCAATACCATCATATTTGTTCTGATATCTGTGCCCATCGGAATAGTGCTTCCGCTTCTTATGGCTCTTGCCATCAATCAGAAGCCCTTTGCACATAATTTTTTCCAGTCTCTGTTCTATATGCCGACGGTTCTGTCAATTTCAACGGTAATACTGATCTGGTATTACATGTTCAATAAGAATCTGGGACTTATCAATAACTTTTTTCACACAAAAGTAAACTGGCTTGGAATCCAGCCTTATGCATGGATAGCGATAGTACTGGTTACAATCTGGTGGACCATCGGAACCAATATGGTAATATACCTGGCCGCCCTTAACGGGGTATCAAAGGACGTGCTGGAAGCTGCAGATGTTGACGGAGCGGGCCCTGTTAAAAAGTTCTTTGCCATAACACTTCCCTCCATCAGAAATCAGCTTGCTTATACAGTGGTTCTGACAACAGTAGCGCAGTTCAATATCTACGGACAGCCGCTTATGCTTACAAACGGCGGGCCCAATAACTCTACAAATGTACTTCTTATGGTCATCAGAGACCTGGCCTTCCCATCTTTTGGAGGAAAGTCAATTTCGGGTCTTGCTTCAGCCATGGCGCTCATGCTTGGAGCTGTAATGATATTGATAGCTCTTTTGCAATACAAGTTTGTAGGGGATGAGGAGTAACGTGTATGAAAAGAAAGATTGGATTAGGAAAGACACTGGCATTTGTATTCTGCCTGGTATTCGCCATCATATGGATTGCACCTCTTTCGCAATCCCTTATGACGTCGCTTAAATCTGAAAAAGAAATTAAGATGTCGGGATACTCATTCTTCCCGCAGAATTTCACCACGGAGAGCTATACGGATCTCTTTTCCACAAGGAGCGACAGTACGCCTATCATGAAGTGGTTTGTAAACTCACTGATCACTTCAACGGCATCAACAGCCCTCGTGCTTCTTATTTCTTCAACATCGGCCTTTGCCTATGCAAGACTGAAATTTAAAGGAAGAAATGTACTGTTTGGCATTCTTATGGCTACCATGGTGTTTCCGTCGGTCATAAATCTTATACCGCTATATAAGATATGCGCGGCATTTAACATGATAAATACAAAGTGGGCATTGATCCTTCCCGGGGCCAGCGGAGCCTTCAACATTTTTCTTATAAGGCAGTTTATGCTGGGAATCCCCAAGGAGCTTGATGAAGCAGCCAGAATAGACGGAGCCAGCTGGTTTCAGATCTATTACAAGATAATGCTGCCGCTTTGCGCGCCGGTTCTTACGGTTGTGGGCATGTTTGCATTTACCGGCTCCTGGAATGATTTCCTGTGGCCAACCCTTGTTATCAGCAACGTGGATAAGATGACCATCACTCCCGGTATGCAGATACTCAAGGGAACCTATGACGTATATCCCTCCCATGCAATGGCAGGTGGTATCGTTTCTGTAATTCCTACATTCGTGCTGTTTTTGTTTGCGCAGAAATACTTCATTAAGGGAATGCAGCTGCAATCCGCAGTTAAAGGATGAATATAATCTTAAAGAGGAAAAAAGACTATGACTAAATTACCGAGGGAGGAATATCCCAGGCCTGATTTTGTGAGGGAGAATTTCACCTGCCTTAACGGAGAGTGGGATTTTGCCTATGATGATGACAACATCGGACTTTCCCAAAAATGGTACACGAGTACCGGGAACAATTTTGACAGGAAGATAATCGTGCCTTTTACCTATCTGTGCGAACTGTCGGGAATAAACGATCAGGATTTTCACGACATCGTGTGGTACAGAAAAAAGGTAAACTTTAAAAGAAACATCGAAAATGGCAGATTCATTCTGCACTTCGGAGCCATTGATCACACAAGTGATATCTGGATTGACGGCGGTCTAGTTTGTCATCATGAGGGAGGCAATACTCCCATTGAGATTGATGTTACGGACGCTGTTTCCGGAAGCGAAGAGCATGAGATAACCGTAAGGGCCTTTGATGACTCTTTTGACTTCGAGATGACAAGAGGAAAGCAGTTCTGGGAGAGAAAATCCAGCGGAATATTCTATACCAGGACGGTGGGAATCTGGCAGAGCGTCTGGTATGAGGAAGTCCCTGAAGTTTATATCAGATCAGCAAGAATTACTCCGGATCTTGATGAGCGGATGATCGATATTGAAATTCAGGTTGAGGGGGCCAAAGAGGCTGTTGCCAATGTAGGTATCAGTCTTAAGGGAAAAGAACTTTTGGCTGATGCGATAAGGGTACATAACGGAAGAGCCAGGATAAAATACTGGCTGGATTCCGCCATCACCCTTGACTGGCATCATCAGGAA
>JAILFT010000135.1 GCA_024697425.1 Butyrivibrio sp.
CCGATCACGGTAAGATAGATGATGTTCTGTGGCTTTTTGAATTCATTCATGATATGTCCCCCAATCATCAGTATATGCTTTCATTGTACCACATTGATGGAGCTGACGTTTGAGACGTGAAAAGAGGGAGCAGGACGCTCCCTCTTTTTATGAATATGCACATCTGAGCGGTTTTATGTCAGCTTAACCTGAAACTGTGACATAAGGTTATGCAGCTGATTGGACTGATCCGAAAGCTCGCTGGAAACAGCACTGGATTCCTGAGCTGTTGCGGAATTGGTCTGGATTACCTCAGAGATCTGCTCGATACCCTGATTGATTTCTCTCATGTTGCTTGCCTGATGCTGAGCCATGTCTCCTGAGGATCTCATCATTTCAGCCAGCTCGTTTACGGAATCACCAATTTCATGCAAAGTGATCTGGGTTTCTGCAACAATCTCATTACCACTGTCAATTTCTGCAAGGGCAGAGCTGACAAGTGCGTGAGTGCGCTGTACAGCATCATTTGACTGTTGGGCAAGTTGGCCTATTTCCTGAGCAACAACTGCAAAGCCCTTACCTGTATCACCGGCTCTGGCAGCTTCTATGGAAGCATTGAGGGCAAGGAGCTTGGTCTGGGATGAAATTACCATGATACAGATTCGGTGTGATCGTACCTACACTAAAATCGCCTTCGGAAATTTCATTAAGGGAATTTGAAATGTCATTTACAATAGTCTTGTATTATCTACTGTCAGCATGACTTCAGGCCGCAGTTCATCTCTCATAACTGCTTAAATCTCATCACCATTACTAAGACTGCCATCTTCCGGTTCCTCAGCCTGTGCGTACATGGAAGCAAGTTTATTTGTTGTTGCTTCTATATTTTTTATATTGGCGTCGAGGGATTTAACAAGCTCTGTCTCTCCACGATAGGCTCTCAGATTAGTAAGATCCTCTTTCATATTGTTGAGCATTGTTTCATGAAACTCTACAATCTGCTCCTGCCTTGTTTCAGTAACTTGAGTTGCAAGGGCCCACCACGCGGATTTCCCAAGATTCTGGTTGTGGATACGAAGAAGCCCCTGATAAGTATTTTGATTGTAATAGTTGTTATAAAGTTTATGATATCCCGATATACCGACCGCAATTGAGATGATAAGCAGGCAAAGAGATAAAACAAGATATATGTAAATTCATGTGAAAGTATGCGCAAATTTCTTACCTACATTCATCTCAAGCAACTTGTTATCATCTAAATTAACCAAATTCTTGATACTCATTTTGTGCCTCCTAATCATTCGTCTCTTGATAACAACTATTTATAGCTACACAACTATTATAGAGTAATTATTTCAATAACTAATGGATTTTCTGAAATGTTTATTCGAATTTAATCCTTTTGAATAAATTGTCTTAGGATAAAATATCTGATAGCGTATCCAGCAGATTTTTTATATCTATTGGTTTTGCTATATGTCCTTTCATTCCGACGTCCAGAGCTCTTTTTTTATCCTCGGAAAAGGCATTGGCTGTCATTGCGATGATCGGCACGGAAGCTTTTTCCTTATCCTTCAGTTTTAAAATGGCTGTGCTTGCTTCATAACCGTCCATTACCGGCATCTGAACATCCATGAGGATAACATCATAGTAACCTGCCGGAGCATCGTTTACCTTATCAACTGCTTCCTGCCCGTTTTCTGCTGTTTCCACGGCAAAACCGTTATTTTCCAGAAGCTTGGCAGAAATCATTCTGTTGACCTGTATATCGTCCACAAGAAGAACTCTTTTGCCGGTAAAATCCACTTTAGCATGAGCTTTTTGCTTTTTATCTTCGTAATTTTTCTTAATATCTTCTTCCGTCTGGGTCAGTAATGACAGATTTATTACAAATTCTGTTCCTGAGCCCTTCTTGGTATTGACCGTTATAGTGCCGCCCATAAGATCGACAATACCCTTTACTATGCTCATTCCAAGGCCTGTACCCTGGATCGAATCAACAGTGGAATCCTTCTCTCTTTCAAAAGCCTCAAATACTCTTTGGGCAAACTCATCTGACATTCCGATGCCACTGTCCTTAACCCTGATCTCATAAGAGGCGCTTTCCGGATCGGGGGACGCTGTTTGTATCACCTTTACAGATACTTCACCGTTTGCCGGAGTGAACTTATATGCATTGCTCAGTAAATTCAGGAGCATTCTGTTCAACCTGTTTTTGTCGCAGTAAACGTATTCGTTTTTGATCTGTGTGGTATCCATCGAGTAACGGATCCCCTTTTCGGACATCTGAGTGGCAAAAAGATCGCTTATCTCATCAAAAAATGTCTTTAGATTCAGAGGTGTCTTTTCCAATTCGATCTTACCGCTCTCAATTCTGCTCATTTCCAGTACATCATTGATAAGTGCAAGCAGATGATGGCTTGAAGACTCTATTTTGCCGAGATAATCTTTTAATTCTTCATGGGAAACATTGTCTTCCTTAGCAAGATTTATGTATCCGATGATCGCATTCATGGGGGTTCTTATGTCATGGGACATATTTGAAAGAAATACAGTTTTGGCTTTGCTTCTTTCATGAGCTTTTATAGTCTCTTTCTGCGCTTGTTTTTCCCGTTTGTACATAATGCTGTACAATTTCACCATTATGAGCAGAGAGACTAAGATCAGAGCCATTTGAACCATGATATTTCTTGTAATAGCCTGATCAGCTTTGGACATCATATCGCTTACATAGCTACTGGCTCTGTCAATGGCGTCGGGGCTCATTTCCACATCCTGACTCTGGTAATGATTCTGGATGCCGTTTACTACAGCCCTTGTGATATCATTGGTCGCATTCTTAACCCATATAAGAAGCATGAAAAAGATCATGCCCATAAACGTGATCCAGACGATCGGAGAGTGCCCGAATCTTTTTTGGTTATCATATTCAAATACAAATCTATAGTACAAAAAACCGATAATGCTCCATATTACCAGGAGCAGATAGCTTTTTGTAGACATTGCACCGGCAGAAAACAGCATAAAATACAAAAAGAATATGACTGAGATAATGAAGCCCAATATGCCGGTAAATATTATCTTTACGTTGTTTTCAAATTTGGCTTCGGTAGTAGCTGCGGCTGAAGTATAGGCATATGCTATTATGGCACCAAATGTGGTAACATCCACGATCCAGCCGATGGCGGTTCTTCCAAGGAAAGGAATAAGCACGGATATTCCGGTGAGGGCCATAAGTGCATTTTGCGGTATGTGCTTGTCATTCAAACGACTAAACCAGGATGGCATTATTCCGTCTTGGCCCATTATATATATAAGCCTGCTGGCAGCAATAAGGTTTCCGATGAGTCCGGTCATAACCCCTGCAAAAGCAGCGATCCCCAAAATTATAATGCCGGCATCACCCATGGCATCATGGGCAACATGGAACGTTGGAAGGCCAAGAATACCTTTGATATTTGGCAGATCGGCTATATAGTCGACCCATCCTGAATAATTGCTGTGTATACCGGAGGATGCGATCAGGGCAAGAGCAGAATATGAAAATACAGATGACAATAAGGCCACACTCATAATAGGCAAGCTTTTTTTCGGAGAAAAATTGAATCCGGCCCCGGAATTTGAAATTGATTCAAAGCCCACATAAGCCCATGGAGAAAGCATGACTATGCCTATTATTTGTTTTATGGGTGGATCATCCGTGGGGGCAAAATAAGGTTTTGTAATGATTTCCCGGCCTCCGCCAAACTTAAATACGGTTACGGTACAGATCACCACGCCCAGGATCAGTGCTATACACAAAACAACCTGAAGATTTACAGTGAATCTTTTTCCCTTACTGCATATGCCGTAGGCCACCAGAACAGCTGCAATTGAAAGAACTATTTCGCTAAAGTCAACATCATAGCCGAGGATCTGGTAATGAAACCCGAATCTAAAAGCATTCCCCAGCAGATATTTGCTTATAAGCCCCAAAGCTGAGGCGTTTGCCCAGATTATCTCCATATAAACAAGGATCAGGTACCATGCACTTATAAAACCATGATCATATCCAAAGGTCTTTATAGTATAGGTTAAAGTTCCGCCGGCATCCGGATACCGGTTTATGAGGTAGTGATAGTTGATGCCGATTATAAACATGATAAGGGCGCCGGCCAATAACCCGATCATTGTTCCCAAAGGACCGGCAATGGGCAAAAAGGTGGTTCCCGGCATGACGAAGGCTCCCCAGCCCACTGCACAGCCAAATGACAATGCCCAAACATGTATAGGTGAGAGATATCGCTCTAATGTCTGATCATTTTTTGGAATATCACCATTCATTGTTTATCTCCTTACCGGTAGCGTAAAAGATTTATTGCAAAAAAGATTCTCTTTGTTCAAGCAGTTTTTTATAAGGTATTTTATAATCCATCTGTACTTTTGTTCTTAGGTTTTCTGTTATTTCGCTCACTGTCTCATATAGAGGGGTAAGAGCAAGATTCCCTGCAACGCCCTTTATTGCATGTGCATGTTCGAACGCGCCATCAAGATCTCCCTCTTCTAAGGATTTTCCCAAGGCTTCAAAACGCTCGTCTTTAAGCCCGAGTTCTATCATTTCCAGATAAAAGTCCTCCATGCCCATACATCTTTCCAAACCTTCATCAGTGTTTGCGCCTAATTCCCTTAATTTTTCAATATTCATATTCTTTGCCCTCAATAAAATGATTTTTTATATTTGACAAATCAAGATAATTATACACAATTCGGAGGATAAAATGCGTTATTTTAGTTAAATTACATACTTTTTACAGATAATTTTAATTTTGTTCTGATAGAATTTTCATATGGGAGGTTGAGGCTGTTTATGGCAAAACACAAAATTCTCATAGTCGACGATGAAAAGATATCTCTTCGCATGACACAGCATATTCTGTCGAGTGAATATGAAACTGTTTGTGCAACGAATGGAAAGGATGCGATCGAGATATATAAAACGGAAAGGCCGGATTTGGTACTTTCCGATCTTCGAATGCCAAAGATTGATGGATTTGAACTTCATAAAAAACTTCAGGAGACATATGGAAAACAGATCCCGTTTATGTTCATGACAGTAGACAAAGACGATGAGGCTGAAAGTAAAGGTTTTGCCATCGGAGCTCTGGACTTTATCAGAAAGCCCTTCAGAGCCGATGTTCTGCTCAGGCGCGTATCCAATATCCTTCAAAACGTTGAGAAGATACAGGGACTTCAGAAGGCTGCCACCACCGATCCCATGACCGGGCTTCTCAATAAGGCATCATCCCAGGAAGAGATAGATCTTCTTGCAAGGACAACCCCCGGTGCTTTGATGATGATCGATCTTGACAGTTTTAAGCCTGTCAACGATATATATGGCCATGCTATGGGAGATAAAGTTCTTATCCGATTTGCCGAGATAATCCGTTCATCCATCAGATCAACAGATATTGCGGGCAGAATAGGCGGTGATGAATTCGTGGTTTTCTGTAAATCGATACTTGATGAGGATGTTATAGCCGATAAGGCTGCTTATATAAATGAACAGATAGTCTTTTCCGCAAAAGAGCTGATGGGACAAAGCATGACTATTCCGCTTGGAGCTTCAATTGGATGTGTTTTTGCCCCCGATGAAGGAGCAGACTTTTTCAGCCTGTATAAAAAGGCCGATAAAGCATTATATTCCGTTAAACAAAATGGGAAACATGGCTACAAAGTATATCGGGAGAAAAAAGAAACATCCGGGACAGAGGAAAATGAAGCAACTGCACTTAAGCATGCGATGGCACTTATGGCGGAAAGATCACCCGGAAAAGGTGCTTTTAACCTTCCTATGTCAGATTTCAAAAAAATATATCATTTTTTGTCGAGGGTTATAGGGAACTATCATAATACGATTCATGTAATACTCTATTCGGTTATCCCGATAAAAAAGGATGTTGATCAGGAAGAAGCAACAGAAGCTTTCATAGAAGTTGTTCAAATGTCGCTAAGACAGAGCGATGTAATAACGCGATACGGAACGAATCAGGTAATGATCCTCCTTCTGAAGGCCATATCGTCAGACCTGGAAATTGTGGGTGAAAGGATAGCAATGAACTGGGAATCAAAAGATATCAGCGCCCTCTGCAAGATTACCCGAGAGATAAGTCAATTATAAAAAGTGCCTGTTCTTTACGAATGGGCACTTCCTTCGCATCTTTTTATTGCTTCAAGTATAGCTGATTTGGTGTATGGCTTTGAAACATATTCATCGGCTCCGTGCTGAGCTGCTTCTTCTGCTTTCTCACTTTCGGAATTTGCGGAGAGCATCACAACCTTTGCCTGAGGGTCACAATTTTTGATGAGCTTAAGTAAATCTATTCCGTTAAGCTGAGGCATGGAAATGTCCAAAACGGTTATCGCAGGCTTAAGCTCCAGATATCTGTCATAACCCTCTTTACCGTTTTCTGCTTCACCGACAACTTCATAGCCTTCTATTTCAAGCATATTTTTAAGTAGATTCCGGTTAACAGTCGAATCATCCACAATAAGTATTCCTGCCATTTGAGTCCTCCAGCCGCTAGATCATCAACAGAAATTTTAATTCTATGTTTATTATACAACAATTATGCACCCCGGTACGGGGTGCATTAAAAAGAAAAATCAGAATCTGACTACCTCGGGTCCTTTTGTGAATGAACTGAAGGTTGCAGTTGCATCCTTTATATAGAACACCTCTGTATTTCCGTCATCAGCCTTGTACATTCCCTGAAGTGAAGGATATGCATCAAGCAATGACTGACGGGCTTCGATACGATCGTCTTCCACCAGGGTGCAGGCAATTCTAAGCCACTCACCGTTATGGAAGGCACAGATCTCTGCCTTTGGATTTGCGTGGAGCTGCTTTGATACGTCTTTTACCTTCCCTGTCTGAATGTAGAGTTTGCCTTCAAAATTGTGGATGGTGCCGAAGGGGCGGACTCTTGGCTGATCTCCCTCAACAGTTGCGAGATAATATGTGTTTGCTTCCTTTAAGAACTTCTCAACTCGTTCCATATAAAAACCTCCTGCATAAAATTAGATTTTGTATAATGCAATTTATTATACATCGATTTGACCTTTTTTACAAAAGAATGTATACTTTACTTTAGTGCTTTAAAGCGCGTTAGCGAAAGGCCTGTGAAAACCGGCCAGGAAGCGAAGGGAGAAGGTTACAATGCCAATTACAGATTTATTGGAGAGAAACAGCAAACTCTATGGGGAAGAAGTTGCGCTGGTGGAGATCAACCCTGAGATCAGGGAAGAGCAGAGGGTTACCTGGAAGGAATACGAACTGATCCAGCCCACCTCAACTTCCTATTACAGAAGACAGATCACCTGGTCGGTTTTCGATGAGAAGGCCAACCGAGTAGCAAATATGCTTATGGAAAGAGGTATCAAGAAGGGGCAGAAATGCGCAATCCTTCTGATGAACTGCCTGGAGTGGCTGCCGATATACTTCGGTGTTCTCAAGGCCGGTGCTGTAGCGGTGCCTCTCAATTTCCGTTTTACTTCGGAAGAGATTGATTACTGTCTGAAGGCTTCCGACTCGGACGTTCTTTTCTACGGACCTGAGTTTATCGGACGTATCGAAGATATAGCAGAGAAGATCAAGAAGGAGATGCTTCTTTTCTATGTGGGAGACCAGTGCCCTTCATATTCCGAGGACTATTACAAGCAGGTTTCAAACAGCTCATCCGTTGCACCCAGAGTGCTTATCGAGGACAAGGATGACGCCGCCATCTATTTCTCATCGGGAACCACAGGCTTCCCCAAGGCTATCCTTCACATTCATACAGCTCTGATGCAGTCTGCCAAGATGGAGGCGATACATCACGAGACCACTCACGAAGATAATTTCCTGTGCATCCCGCCTCTTTATCACACCGGCGCCAAGATGCACTGGTTCGGATCACTTTACACAGGCTCTAGAGCAGTGCTCCTTAAGGGCAATTCTCCTGAGGCTATTTTCAGAGCCGTTTCCGAGGAGGAGTGCTCCATCGTATGGCTTCTGGTTCCGTGGGCTCAGGATATTCTCGCAGCCCTGGATTCGGGCAAGCTCCGTCTTGAGGATTATCACCTCAAACAGTGGAGACTGATGCATATCGGTGCCCAGCCCATTCCGCCGTCACTGGTTCGCCACTGGCTTCAGTATTTCCCGAACCACAAGTATGACACCAACTACGGACTTTCAGAGTCCACAGGCCCCGGCTGCGTTCACCTTGGCATGGAGAATGTCCACAAGGTTGGCGCCATCGGCGTTCCCGGCTACGGCTGGAAGACCAAGATTGTCGATGAAGAGGGCAACCTGGTTAAACAGGGAGAGATCGGAGAGCTTTGCGTAAAGGGCCCCGGAGTTATGGTGGAGTATTACAAGAACCCCGAAGCTACAGCAGAGATTCTGAAGGACGGCTGGCTCTTTACAGGAGATATGGCCCGTCAGGACGAAGACGGCTTCATCTTCCTGGTTGACCGTAAGAAGGACGTTATCATCTCCGGCGGTGAGAACCTGTATCCTGTTCAGATCGAAAGCTTCCTTATGAAGAACGACAAGATCCACGATGCAGCGGTTATCGGCCTTCAGGACACACGTCTTGGCGAGATTGCAGCTGCCATCATTCAGGTAAAAGAGGGTATGATCCTCACCGAGGAAGAAGTAGAGCGCTTCTGCGTTGATCTTCCCAGATATAAGAGACCCAGAAAGATCATATTTGCAAATGTAATAAGAAATGCCACCGGAAAGATAGACAAACCCAAGCTCCGTGAGATATACTGCGGAGAGAAGATTGTTGAAAAACAGAATCAATCCTAAGGAGTTCTTGTATGTCAGGTTTTGAACCGGTAGCACTGGTCAAATGCGATACCTATAAAGAAGACGATATCAGAAAGGCTCTTGATGAGAGCCTTTCTTTATGTGACGGACTTTCTTTTGTAAAGCCCGGAATGAAGGTTGCCATCAAGGTGAACCTGGTGTCCGCCATGGATCCCGAGAAGGCAGCCACAACTCATCCCGCACTTCTTAAGCGGCTCTGCGAGCTTTTGACGGACAGGGGAGCGCAGGTCATTTTGGGAGACAGCCCCGGAGGCCTCTTTACTCCGGTTTTTGTTGGTAATGTCTACAGAGCCTGCGGCCTCAATGACCTTGTAAGGGAAGGGGTAAGTCTCAACCAGAACTATTCCGTAAAGAGCGGCGAGTTCCCTGAGGCAGTGTCCCTTAAGTCCTTCAATTACACAGGCTGGCTTGATGACGCGGATGTGATCATCAATTTTTCAAAGCTCAAGACTCACGCCATGATGGGCATGAGCTGCGCGGTCAAGAACATGTTCGGAACCATTCCCGGAACCACTAAGCCCGAGTACCACATGAGATTCCCTGAGGAGAAGGCCTTTGCCAACGTGATGGTTGATCTCAATGAGTTTTTTAAGCCTGTACTCTACGTGGTTGATGCCATTGACGGCATGGAGGGAAACGGTCCCACTGCAGGAGAGAAAAGACATATCGGCTGCATTCTCGCCTCCAAAAGGCCCTACGCCCTTGATATGGTATGCGCAGGCCTTATCGGAATGGGCATAAGCGATGTGCAGACCCTTCTGGTGGCAAAAGAAAGGGGGCTGGGACCGGAGAACGTCTCGGAGGTGGAGATTCTTGGAAACCTTACTCTTTCGGATGCGAAAATACCGGACTTTAAGCGTGCCACAATTCATCAGAGCATTACCTTTGAAGGAGACGGTATTCTCAATAAGATAAAGGCTCTTGGAGTTAAGGTGGCTTTCAATACAAAGCCTCTGGTAAAACCTTCCGAATGCATCGGCTGCAAAAAGTGCTTTGAGACCTGCCCCGCCAAGGCAATAACCATGGTTTCGGCTGCCAATAAGACCGGCAAAAGCGGACAGATCCCTCAGATTGACAGGAGCAAGTGCATCAAGTGCTTCTGCTGCCAGGAGTTCTGCCCCGTGGGAGCGATGAAGGTACATTACAATCCTATCGGCAAGCTGGTAAATGTGATTTCAGGTAATTAAGTATGCCCTTTTTATTCAGCATAGAAGAACACAAAAAAGATAGACATAAATATGTGATGATAACAGGGTTCGACGAGGGAACGTCGGACCTTGTTGTGCCTGCGGAAATTGACGGCTTACCCGTAGAGGCTATCGGAAATCACGCTTTTTCGGGAAGACAGGATCTTCTGACCGTAACTTTACCGGGGAGCATAAAGACCCTCTACGGCTTTGCCTTTCACAATTGCAGGAAACTTAAGAAGATATCTCTTTTCGACAGCATCGACGATTATTACGACGGTGTCTGCAGGCAGTGCGACAGCCTCAAAGAGGTGGAAATCACTGTGATACGGGGCTGGTATGAGGTGGTCAGAAATTTCCTTGCGGACAACGACAGAACTTTAAGATTTGTTCTGAATCTGCAGGAGGATTCCGAAGATAATGCAGGACATCCTGCAAAAACGGTGCTTACTTTTCCTGAGTATGTCTATGATTTTAACGAGAATACCATGGCAAGGACAATTCAGTTCTCCATCGCGGGCTCCGGGATGTTTTACAGGGAGTGTGTGGACAGAAGATCCATCGATTACCGTCAGTACGACAGGCTCTTTGAAAAAGCTGTGATCGACGGGGGTGAGATCTCGGAGAATATAGCCATAGACAGGCTCCTGTATCCGGTGGAACTTGCGGAGGATTTCAGGAAAGCCTACGAAGAATATGTAAGAGCAAACGCAGAGAGTATTCTGAAACGTCTGGTGGAGGAATCTCCAAATGAGCCGGAGAATCAGGGCATAGTGAAAGCTCTTTTGACCTATGGAAGTAACGGCCCCGCTGAGGGACTATTGCCTTCAGAGGCAGTGGACATGGCGATAAAGCTCTCGGCGCAAAAAGGATTTACTCAGATGAGTGCGGTACTTATGGCTGCGGGAAGGCCTTCCGCCGAAGAGGGAATGTTTAAGCTGTGAGCCAAAGTGCGACTTTTCCGGTGACTCAAAGGAGAACGGATTTGGACAAAGACAACAGGAACACAAAGAGGCAGGAGCTTGAGGCAGCAGGGCTGAGAGTCCTTGATGCTTCAAGAACCGAGCTTTATATAGATATGAGATTTATGGGGGCAGCCCTTTCTTCTCTCTCCTATGAGATGGACCTGTCCACTACCACTGTGGGCACCGATGCGGTGAACATACGCTTCAATCCCTCCTATGTGCTGCGACTTTTTCTTGAGGAGCCTGGGAAGCTTAACAGGACCTATCTTCACATGATCCTTCACTGCATCTTCAGGCACATGTACACCTCCAAGCGCTACGAGGACAACCGACTCTTTGATCTGTGCGCCGACATCGTGGTGGAGTCTATCCTGGACGGAATGGATTACCGCTGCATTTACAGGGTCAGCTCCGACTACCGCGACAGGTGGTATGATACTCTGGAAAAAGAGCTGAAGGTTCTCACGGTAGAAAGGCTATACCGGTACTTCTCAGAGCCTGAGCATCTTCCGGATGAATACGAATACGAGAAGCTTGAGAGGGAGTTTTTCCTTGATGACCACAGTTTCTGGCTGCGCCTTGATGATGACAACGATGAAGATGAGCCAGAAAGGAAGCAGAAGCCTCCGAAGGTTCTGACTCTGATCGAGAGCAAGGAAAAGGACTGGGACCGGGAGGCAAAGCGGCTTCAGACTGAGATAGAGACCATTGGCAAAAAAGCCTCCGACAGGATTGGAAAGCTGTCCTGGGTCCTTAAGTTTGAGAATACCAGGAGAACGGACTACAGAGAGTTCCTTGCAAGATTTGCAATTCTTCGGGAGGAGGGCGGCATAGACCTTGATACCTTTGACTACGGAATGTACGCCTTTGGACTTGATCACTACGGCAACATGCCGCTTATCGAGGAAAATGAATTCCGGGAAGTCAGGAAGATCCGGGATCTGGTGATCGCCATAGACACCTCGGCTTCCTGCAAGGACGAGCTGGTTCAAAGGTTCCTGAACGAGACAGCAGCTATCCTGCTTGACAGAGACAGCTTTTTTCAGCGGATAAGGATCCATGTGATAGAATGCGACGATCAGGTCCAGAGGGACGAGGTGATAAGCTCGCCGGAGGACATGAAGAAATACTCGGAGGGTGTCACGGTGGAAGGCGGCTACGGCACAGACTTCAGACCCGTGTTCACCTACGTTGAAGAGCTTCTTCAAAAGGGTGAATTCGATAACCTTAAGGGGCTGATCTATTTCACCGACGGCTACGGGGAGTACCCCATGCAGCCAACGCCCTATGATACGGCCTTTGTTTTTCCGAAGGATGAGGACTACGATGATGAGAAGGTGCCTGACTGGGCGCTTAAACTATACATTTGAGAGGATATATAGATGAACATAAACGAAGCTAAGGAGCAGGTAAAAAATGCAGTGGTGGCCTACCTTGAGAAGGATGAGGCCGGACAGTATGAGATACCGGTGGAGAGGCAGCGCCCAATCCTTCTAATGGGCCCTCCCGGAATAGGCAAGACAGCCATCATGGAGCAGGTCGCCCATGAACTTGGCATAAACCTTGTATCCTACACCATAACCCACCACACCAGGCAGAGCGCCATTGGCCTTCCCATGATCTCGGAAAAGAGCTATGGCGGCAAGACCTACTCTGTAACCGAGTACACCATGAGCGAGATAATCGGAGCAGTGTACGAGAAGATAGAAAAGTCCGGCATTCATGAGGGA
Source organism: Butyrivibrio sp. (assembly GCA_024697425.1). Lineage (GTDB taxonomy): Bacteria > Bacillota > Clostridia > Lachnospirales > Lachnospiraceae > Butyrivibrio. The sequence continues at coordinate 12,713 of JAILFT010000135.1, forward strand.
ATTCTTTTCCTGGATGAGATCAACTGCGTGTCCGAGACCCTGGCTCCCACCATGCTACAGTTCCTGCAGTACAAGACCTTTGGAAGCCACAAGATCCCCGAGGGCTTTATCATTGTCACTGCCGGAAATCCGCCTCAGTACAACAAGTCTGTCAGGGACTTTGACATTGTTACCCTGGACAGAGTAAGGCAGATTAATATCGAAGAGGACTTTGATGCCTGGAAGGACTATGCTTACAAGGCTGCAGTCCACGGCTCCATAATGGCCTACCTTGAGATCAAAAAGGAGAACTTCTACAGCATAAAGACGGAGGTTGAGGGCAGGACCTTTGTCACCGCAAGAGGCTGGGAGGACCTTTCCAGAGTTATAAAGGTTCACGAAAAGAAGGGACTTCCTGTGGACTATGACCTTACTGTTCAGTATCTTCAGGACAAGGAAGTCGCCAGAGACTTTGCGACATATTACGAGCTGTACCACAGATACAATGAGCTCTACAAGATCCCCGATATCCTAGAGGGACGGTTCCCCGAGGACAAGGAGAGTATCAGAAAGGGAAGCTTTGATGAGAAGCTCAGCATCATCAGCCTCCTCACCGATAAGCTCATGGACGAGTTCAGGGATTATGCAAGGGATCAGGCAGTTCAGAAAACTCTTTTCGATATAATAAAGGCTCTTCCGGAAGATGGCAGCGGATCTGCCGCAGAGCTTATCCTTTCCCGGGGAAAAGAGCTAGAGAAGGAACTTTCGGAAAAGTCAGAGTCAGGGCTCCTTGACCGTGAGCAGGAGAGGACTATGAGGCTTGCTGCATCGGCTCTTTTCCAATGCGCTAAGGAGTCGGGTTCGCTGGAAGAAGCAAAGGAATGGTTCAGGACAAGGGAGAGTGCAAGGCAGGAAAGCATAAAAAGCACCGGCAGGCATCTTACCAACAGCTTTAATTTCCTTGAGGAGACCTTTGGCAATAAGGAGTCACTGACAGGAAGTCAGGAGATGGTAATTTTCATCACCGAGCTCTCGGGAGCCTATCACAGTCTTAAGTTTGTGAGGGAGACCGGGAATGAGGCATATTATGAATATAACAAGCTGCTTCTTTTAAACGACAGGCGTGATGAACTCAGGGTTCTGGCAGAAATGCTTGTATAATTACCATATTTGTGGCAAAATATATTGGTGTTATTTTGGCCTTATAGGGGAAAATTTTTGTTGGAACAAGGAGATTTGTTATGTCAAACAGAGATGACGAGTACTACGAGGACGAGTACTATGACAGAGGAGACAACAGGCCTGCCCGCAGACGTGATGACAGGTATGATGAATATGATGATTACGATGAGAGAGAGGTAAGAAAATCTTCCTCCAGAAACAGCTCGGGATCATCAAGGAGCGGTTCTTCAAGAAATACATCTTCAAGAAGCAGCGCTTCCAGAGGAGGCAGCGGTTCCAGAAACGGCGGCGGCTCCAGAAACGGTGGAGGCTCAAGAAGCGGCGGTTCAAGAGGCGGCTCCAAGAAAAAGAAAAACAATACAAAGGCTATCATTCTTCTTCTTGTGGAAGTGCTTGTTGCCTGTGTTCTTGTTTTTGTAGCCTATACACTTTTCTTCAAGGTTGATGTTACCAAGGTTGGCAAGGTCAACATGAATGAGGAAGTTATTTCACAGTCTATCAGCGAGACGGTTGCTCAGAACCAGCAGATGGTGGGATACACCAATATTGCTCTGTTTGGTGTTGATGCAAGAGACGGAGAACTTACCAAGAATACAAGATCCGACTCTATCATCATTGCTTCCATCAACAATGAGACAGGCGATGTTAAGCTCTGCTCCGTTTATCGTGATACATATTTAAATCTTAGTAACGATACCTATACCAAGTGTAATGCAGCGTATGCAGAGGGTGGCCCCGAGCAGGCGATCTCAATGCTCAACATGAACCTTGATATGGACGTAAAGGACTTTATCACCATCGGTTTCAGAGGACTTACCGACGTGGTTGATGCTCTCGGCGGAGTGCCTATTGATGTTACAGAGGCAGAGATCTCTCACCTCAACAACTATCAGTCAACCATGGCTACAGAGCTCAAGCTTAACTACACTCCCGTTACCAGCGCAGGACTTCAGACACTGAACGGACTTCAGGCAACCGCTTACTGCCGTATCAGATACACAGCAGGCGATGACTTCAGACGTGCAGAGAGACAGAGAACAGTGCTTATGGCTTGTCTTGATAAGGCAAAGGGCATGAGCTACTCACAGCTCGAGGATGTTGCAAACAAGGCATTCGGTGAGACATACACATCACTTGACCTTGCCGATATCCTTGACCTTCTTAAGAATGTGGCCAAGTACAACGTGGTTGACAACAGTGGATTCCCTTATGAGACCATGAGAAGCACCGGTACCATGGGTAAGGCAGGAAGCTGTGTACTTCCCGTTGATCTTCAGAGCAACGTTAAGTGGCTTCACGAATTCCTCTTTGACGACTCTGAATATGAGGTTTCTTCCGACGTTCAGAAATACAGTGAAAAGATTGCTGCTGATGTTAGCAAATACCTCAACTGATAATGTATAATATAAGAGGGCTGGGTTCATAAAAGAGCCCGGCCCATATTTTTAGGAAGGTGGTTTCTATGTACACAGTAGATGTGATAATTCCCACCTATAGACCGGATAATTCATTGCTGAGACTGATTGATGATCTTGAGAAGCAGTCTGTTACTCCTTCGAAGATCATCATCATGAATACCGAAAAAGAGTACTGGGATGCCCTGCTTGAGAAGTATGGTGAGGATCCTCAGGAGCGATATGACAACATAATAGTGCAGCATGTCACAAAGGCTGAGTTTGATCACGGCAATACCAGAAATATGGGTGTTGCTCTTTCGAATGCGGATTTTTTCCTTATGATGACTCAGGATGCATTTCCCAGGGACAAGGTGCTTATTTCAAGCCTTGCCAAAGCTCTTACCGAGGATGTCGCCGCAGCTTATGCAAGGCAGTACCCAAAGACTGACTGCAATCTTGCGGAGAGATATTCAAGGAAGTTCAACTATCCCACCGAGTCCATGAAGAAGACTCAGAAGGATGTGGACAGGCTTGGTATCAAGACCTATTTCTGTTCCAATGTATGTGCAATGTACAGGAGAGATGTTTTTGATAAGCTTGGCGGTTTTACCAGAAAGACTCTTTTCAACGAGGATATGGTATATGCCGGCAATGCCTGTCAGAAGGGATATGCTATCTGTTATGTTGCAGAGGCAGGGGTGATTCACTCCCACAATTACAGCTTTATGCAGCAGTTCCACAGGAACTTCGATATCGGTGTTTCACAGGCAGATCATCCGGAAATATTCGGTTCCGTTAAATCCGAGACCGAGGGAAAAAAGATGGTGGCACAGACCATATCCCATTTCAGGCATATAGGTAAGGCTTATCTGGTGCCGGGATATCTGATCATGTGCGGTTTCAGATTCGCAGGCTACAAGCTTGGCAAGAACTACAGACTGCTTCCTAAGGGACTTGCAAGGGCCTGCTCCATGAATAAGGAATACTGGAGGAATCTCTGATGGAGTTAGATCTTTCAGGAAATGATATAAAGATCTCTGACGATATGAACAGCTGGGAGGAAGTCAACCTCCTTTATAATGCTGCCCTGAAACAGATACAGACCAAAATAGAGATACTTAACGAGGAGTTTCAGGAGGTGCACCGCTACAACCCTATCGAGCATGTAAAGGCAAGGGTTAAGGTGCCTGAGAGCATCGTCAAGAAACTTAAGAGAAACGGCTACGAGTCTACCATTGAGAACATGGTAAGATATGTCAACGATATTGCCGGCATAAGGATAATCTGTTCCTTTACATCGGATATTTACAGGATTGCCGAGATGATCAGCAATCAGGAGGACATAAGAGTCCTTACGGTCAAGGATTATATCATGAATCCCAAGCCGAGCGGCTACAGGAGCTATCACATGATAGTATCACTCCCTGTGTATCTGTCTGACAGGATCGTCAATGTAAAGGTGGAGATCCAGATCAGGACTGTAGCCATGGATTTCTGGGCATCCTTAGAGCACAAGATCCAGTACAAATTCGAGGGTAAGGCTCCTGCTCATATCAATTCCGAGCTCCATGAATGTGCGGTGATGGTAGCAAACCTTGATGCCAGAATGCTGTCTCTTAACGAGGAGATCATCTCCGTATCTACGGAAAAATAAAAGGACCCTTAAAGGTCCATTAATGAGGAGTGGCCGAACACATTTCTGCGCCCGGCCTATTATGAAAAAATCTATCTTTCGTTATTAGCTGCCGCGTTCCTTACGGCTATGATAAAAATATACAAGACAATTATGAACAAATTATGAACGTGCGGTGAACAAATAGTAAAAATAACCAATAAAGTCTAATAAAGCAACAAAAACTTGTCTATTTTGCATAACAGATGCTAAGCTATAGTGTATGTGAATGTAAGGAGAAAAGGATATGCTGGGAGGAAAAGTAATGGACGGTTTTATGGACAAGCTTGCCGAGAAGGTAAGTGCTTCTGATATTATAAGGGCCAATCAGCAGGCAGAAGCCGCAGAGACCGAGAGGCTCCGTCAGGAGGCTGAGCAGTTCAGAACACAGCTCGAGAGCCTCAAGGAAAGTGAAAAAGAGCACAGGGCGATCATTGAACAGACACGAGATTCCCTTAACAGCCGCATGGACGACAGTGAAGCGAAGATCCATGATGTGGGAGTTCAGGTATACAGAAATGTCCAGGCTATTGTGGAAAAGAGCCAGGAAAAAAATACAGAGAGCTTCAAGGAACTTGACAGCAGGATCGAGACACTGCAGTATGCAGTAGAGAGCAAAAACAAGGCGGTTACTCCTCTTGTTGTTATTACGCTGCTTGTGGCGCTCTCTGATCTGGTGTTTAATATTCTTGGGTTTTTAGGTGTTATTTAAATGGGTTTTGGTAATACGGTATTTCGAAACAAGATAAAAATATGGTTTCTTCACTCTGCACTGGTGGTAATTGTTCTATGGATACTGCTGATGCCAAGCTTTGTAAAGTTTGAAAAAGGCGGAGACAACATTTTTACAGTAAAACTGAATGACAAAGTGGTTGGTATCACAGCCACCAAAGATGAGGCATATCAGGCTTACAGAGCTGCAAGGCGAGCTATTGCAGGAGACAATGATGAGCTTGTTCTGGCCAGAGCTGATCTTAATATTGAGGGCAGCAACGTACTCTTCGGAGAAGTTAATTCTGTGGGAAGTGTTGCCCGTAATATGACTGGCATTTTAAGGGACAACGAGAGAAGCACCCTTAACAGGGCTTACTCCATTAAGATAAACGAGTACTCGGTTAATCTTGCAAACCTCAATGAGGTGATGGCTCTTTTGAATACTGCCATCTCTAATTTTGATTCATCCAATCTGTACGATGCCAAGCTTGTGCTTGATACTGACAGAGAGGTTAATGTTCTGACCCCTCAGGTCCTCAGCAGAGAAGAGGTCAAGAAGGAAGAGGAGAAGGCTGCGGTAAGCCTCCCTATAGCAGGATTCCAGCAGGATCTTACCAATTGGGCCGATGAAGCCAAGCCTCTTGCTTATGATAAGGATTTCTCCGACTACAAGCTGGGCCTTATGAGCATGGATTTTGCCGACAAGGTGGAGATTGTAGAGAGTTATCTGCCTGACAGTGAGCTTACGGATATCAATACTGCCATTGATGACGTAACCAAGGACAAGGAGACCAATCAGATCTACGAGGTACAGTCGGGAGATACTCTTGGATCCATAGCCCTTAAGTTTGGCCTTACTGTGGACGACCTTGTGGCAATGAATGAGAACCTGGAGAGCGAGAGAACTACCATCAGAGTTCAGGATAACCTGATTGTAACGGTTCCTGAACCCGAGCTTTCTGTTAAGTACGTTATAGAGCAGTATTATGAGGAGGATTATGAGGCTGAGGTACAGTACGTGGACAATGACTCCTGGTACACCACCCAGACCAAGGTCCTTCAGGAACCTTCCGCAGGCCACAGAAAAGTAGTGGCTCTGGTTACTTATCTTGATAACAGCGAAGCATCCAGAGAAATTGAGAAGGAAGAGATAACTTATAAGGCAGTTCCCAAGATCGTAGAGAGGGGTACCATTGTGCCTCCTACATATATCAAACCTATTTCGGGAGGAAGACTCAGTTCCGGCTTCGGAAGAAGAACTGCGCCAAAGAAAGGCGCCAGCACCTATCATAAGGGTGTTGACTGGGCTACACCGGTTGGAACTTCGGTTGTGGCATCTTCTTCAGGAACGGTTACAAGAGCCGGATGGGGAAGCGGATACGGTTACTGCGTATATATCCGTCATCCGGATGGCAAGGAGACCCGTTACGGACACCTTTCCAAGGTTCTGGTTTCCGTAGGGCAGTCGGTATCCCAGGGACAGAGGATTGCTCTTTCCGGAAATACCGGTGTATCCACCGGACCGCACCTGCATTTTGAAATCCTTGTGGGCGGAAGTCAGGTGAACCCGCTAAACTACCTGAATTAACGGGCGGTTTTACAAATAGAGGTTAATGTGGTATAACTTATATTTGTTCAAAGGGAAAAATATATGGAAAAATACGTTATAAAAGGCGGAACACCTCTGGTGGGCGAGGTTGAGATAGGCGGTGCCAAGAACGCTGCGCTGGCTATTCTTGCTGCAGCCACCATGTCAGATGAGACTGTATTTATAGATAACATGCCGGATGCCTCCGACACCAATGCAATGCTTCAGGCTATTGCCAGCAATGGAGCTTTTGTAGAGAGAGTCAGCAGACATTCGGTAAGGATAAATGCTTCTCAGATCCGCAATTTTACATTTGAAAATGAATTTATTAAAAAGATAAGAGCTTCTTATTATCTTCTGGGAGCAACTCTTGGCAAGCACAGAAGTGCCGGTGTTGTTCTTCCGGGAGGATGTGAGATCGGCCTTCGCCCCATCGACCAGCATATCAAGGGATTTACCGCTCTTGGTGCCAATGTCAACATTGAGCATGGTATCATCTTTGCCAATGCGGACAAGCTGGTGGGAGCCCACATTTACCTTGATGTTGTAAGCGTTGGTGCCACCATCAATATCATGATGGCAGCAGCTATGGCAGAGGGTAAGACCATAATCGAGAATGCGGCCAAGGAGCCTCATGTAGTAGATATAGCCAACTTCCTGAACAGTATGGGTGCCAATGTAAAGGGCGCAGGTACTGATGTAATCCGTATCCGCGGCGTTGAGCATCTTCATGGCACGGAATATACCATTATTCCGGATCAGATTGAGGCCGGTACATTCATGATGGCAGCTGCAGCTACAAAGGGTGATGTCACCATCAAGAATGTGATCCCCAAGCACCTTGAGTCCATCAGCGCCAAGCTTGTGGAGATGGGATGCCAGATCCATGAGTCTGATGACGAGGTAAGGGTGGTAGCCACCAAGAGACTTCAGAATACTCATGTTAAGACTCTTCCTTACCCGGGTTATCCCACAGACATGCAGCCTCAGATCACTACAGCTCTGGGACTTGCCAGCGGGATCAGTATCGTGACCGAGAGTATTTTCGAGAACAGATTCAAGTACGTTGATGAGCTTACCAGAATGGGGGCCAGCATCAAGGTAGAAGGCAGCACCGCAATCATCGAAGGTGTTGACAAGTACACCGGCGCCACGGTTTCCGCTCCGGATTTAAGAGCAGGAGCAGCACTGGTTATTGCAGCTCTTACAGCTGAGGGATTCTCAACAGTTGAGGATATCAAGTACATCGAGAGAGGTTATGAGGACTTTGATGTGAAGCTTCGTGAACTTGGAGCCTGCATCGAGAAGGTCGATGACGAGAGAGATGTACAGAAGTTTAAACTTAAGAATGCATAAATCAAAGCCATGACATGGAAACCTGTCATGGCTTTTTTATCGCTTGTATGAATTTTTCAGATGATTTCCTGGATGTAAACTCCGGGGCACTTGCTAAGGTCGATGTAGTCGTTATCGACCTTTATAGTGGGGCGTGATAAGTGTGAGCTGTTTATGAATATGATCTCGCCGATCTCGCCGGTATTCAGTCTTACGGTGTTTAGCAGATAGGTATTTACTATGTTGTTGAGGAAGGCCATGATCATCTCGGGATCATACTTCTGGAAGCCTTCTTCCTCAAACATTGATATGGCAATAAACGGGCACAGGGGACCGCGGTAGTAGCGGGCACTGGTCATGGCATC
>JAILFT010000076.1 GCA_024697425.1 Butyrivibrio sp.
ACAGCTGAGGTTGATGGTGCAACCAAGTACCTTACAACCGGTGCAACAGGTAACTCACTTACTCTTGAAGATGAAGCCGGTGAGTATTCCGTATGGAAGATCGTGAACAATGAGGATGGAACATTCCTTATTGGAAATACAAAGGCTTCATTTACAAAGACCAAAGATGGTGTATCCACAACTTATGAGCAGTGGATCGAATACTATAAGAGTGGAAATAACTTCTCAGCATACAGCTTTAATAAGGGCGAGACTGATGAGAAGATTTATACATTTAAGTTCTATGCAGAGCCTGAAGTAAAAGAGGTTGTGGAGCCTGAGACTCCCGCCGAGACAAACGAGAATAAGGCTCTTAAGGCCGGCGATACAGTTGTTATGTATTGTGATGGCCAGGTGCTTACAACAACAGCATCAGGAAAGAAGCTGAGCGGTGTAAGCGGAACAATTGATACTGATGGAAATCTTACAATTCCTGAAGGCGCTGTAGTTCTTACTGTTGAATGCGATGAGACTACAGGTGAGTATGCATTCAAGGATGCTGAAACAGGCAAGTACCTCACCTCTGGTGCAGAAGGAAGTGAACTTACATTTGCAGAGGAACTTGCGGATCTTGGTCGTTGGAGCCTTGAAGAGCAGACTACAGGTTTCTATGTAAAGAATAAGGCTGCTTTATACCAGAGCAAAACAGCTCAGTACATTGAGTACTACAGCGGATTTACAACATACTCATTAAAGAACGGCGGCAAGGCATATACAATCAGATTCTTCAATGCCAAGGCTGCTGCACAGGAGCCTGCAGGTCCTGATCTTACAATGGGTGAGAAGGTTACTGACCTTTCTAAGCTTACAGACGGAACATCATTTGTTATTACTTATGGTAGTGACAATGTGATCATGACTTCTTCACTTTCAAGCGGAAAGCTTGCCGGTGTAGCAGGTGCTGTAAAGGATGAGCATCTCTATGTTGAGAAGAACAACAGAATCAATGGTAAGCTTGTTGATGCAATAGCTCAGTTAACACTTAACACAACAGAGACAGAGGGCGAGTACACCATTTCTGTTAAAGTTGGTGAGAAGACCAAGTATCTTTCAGCAGAAGCTACAGGTCGAAAAGTAAAGCTCGTTGATACTGCAGATGATTGCTCAGTATGGAACATCGTTAGCGCAGACAACGGTGCATTCCAGCTCAAGAATACCAAGTCTGTAAAAGGCAGCGGTGATTCAGCTGTTGCGCAGTGGTTTGAGTACTTTAACGGCTTTACTGTATATGACTATACTGAAGGAACTACAGCAAAAACCAACTACACATTCAACTTCTACACAGTTCCTGATGTAGTTGAGGTTGTTGAGCCCACTATCACAAATGAGAAGACTGCTTTTGAAGATGGCGATAAGGTCATTATGGTTATCGAAGGCATGGCTCTTACATCATCACTTTCAGGTGCTGTCACAGAGGTTGCTGAAGACGGAACACTTGCAGGAGAAGGTGCACTTGTTCTTACAGTAGAGAAGACTGACGATTACACAGCACTTAAGTACACTAATGCTGACGGTGTTGATAAGTACCTTACTGCCAAGGTTTCAGGTACCAAGGGAAGCCTTGAGTTTACAGCGAAGGAAACAGATGAGCTTGCAGATGATTGCAAGTGGACTCTTGAGAGCCAGACAGACGGCGGATTCTATGTGAAGAATAATTCTGCCGCTATTACAGACAAGAACAACAATGCAAATCCTCTTTACATTGAGTACTACAACGGAAGCTTCACAGCATATACACTTGGCAAGGGTGGAGATATCTACCGCGCAAGATTCTATGCTGCTGAGGAAAAAGAGCCTGTTGATCCCGCAGCTACCGGCGAGAACAGAGACTTAAAGACAGGCGACCTTGTTGTAATGTTCAACAGCAATAAGGTTCTCAGTGCTACAGCTGATGGATCAAGACTTAAGGGTGTTGATGCCACACTTGGTGAGGACGGCGTTCTTACAGTTCCCGATGGCGCAGCTTACCTTAGAGTTACAGTTGATGGCGAGGGATACGTTACCTTTAAGAATGAGTTAACAGGTAAGTTCCTCATGACAGGCGAGACCGGCGGAAACCTTTCATTCGCTGATGCACAGTCAGATGCAACTCTTTGGAAACTTGAGAGACAGGATGTTGGATTCCACGTGCTCAACAAGGTTGCTAAGCACGGCGCTAATCCCGATCAGTACCTTGAGTGCTATAACGGAAACTTTACAACCTATTCACTTCAGAATACTGATATTTATAACATCAGATTCTTCAATGCGCAGATGCCTGCGACAGTTGAAGACGGCGTAGAGATGGCAGTTGCTCAGTGGGGCGGAAATGCCAACTACAGAGACGCAGGCGTAACAGATGTCATCTATGGTGACCTTGTTTCAGCCAACGATATGCTTGATACCGACGCTGAGTACAGAGCTGTTGTAAGCGGCAAGCCTGCAACCATGTACGATGTAACCAAAGGCGCTACAGGATCTGAGAACTTCTACATGATCGGTGGCGGTCTTGGAACCGGAACTGACGATTACATGCAGCTCAAGTTCCCTTATTCAGGTTATGGAAACGGTAAGCTTTCCTTCAGACTGAGAGCTACCGGAACAGCACCGGGAACTTTCCAGCTTATGTATTCTGTTGATGGCGGAGAAACATTTGCCAACTTTACAACAGGTACTTACGACTGCTCCTATACAGCTTATAAGACAACTAAGAACGACGACGGAACACCTAAACAGGAACAATATGCTGTTGAAAAGAAGGGTGATGTCACAGACGGTATCGCTAATGCAGGTATCGGTGTATATGTTGATAAAAAAGGAAACGCTTCTTCACAGTATGTGTCATTCGAGTTTGCTATTCCTTCCGGTGCAAACGGTGCAGATGAGCTTATTATCAGACTTGTACCTGGAAATACAGCCGCAGGTGAAGGCAAAGAGATCCAGACCGGCGGTAAGGTTCGTATTGACTGTGTAAAGGCAGTAGCCGCACCTATCGTTTCATCAGACGTATGCGGATATGTTAAGTCAACTCCTGCAGCAGGAGAGGTTGCACTTGGAACCAAGGTTACACTTTCCAGCACAACAGAGGGAGCAACCATCATGTACTCAATTGATGGTGCTGAATTTACAGACTATTCTCCCGGAGCAGAAATTGCTCTTGATAAGCTTCCTGTTCTTATTCAGGCTTATGCTGTAAGGGATGGCCTTAAGAGAAGCTTGACATCAAGACTTTACTTCACTCAGGAGCAGGTTCAGAACGTAACTGCTAAGCCCAACGGTGGATCAATCAGAGAAACCGATAACATCAAGCTTACCTGCAAGACTGAAGGCGCTAAGATATGGTACGCATATACAGATAATTCTGTAGCTGAAGCTACAACAGACAGCAGCGCAGAGGCTTCATCAGAAGCTTCAAATGAGAATGCAGCAGCTGAGGCTTCATCACAGGAGCCGGTTATCGATGAGTCAAAGCTTACATGGATCGAGTACACAACTCCTTTCCAGGCAAAAGAGCTTCCTTGCACAATCGTTGTTAAAGCTACCAAGGAAGGCTGCCTTGACAGTGCGATCAAGACACTTAAGTTCACGAAGAAGACAAGTGATAAGTACAACATTTACTTTGGACAGATTCACTCCCACACCAACTTCTCAGACGGTGCAGGAACATGTGAAGAGGCATTTAACCATGCTGCAAACGAAGTTGCTAACCTTGACTTCCTTGCAGTAACAGACCACTCTAACTCTCTTGATCATGAGGGAGATTCAGTGATCTCCAAGAACGTTGATACTTCAGCTGAGGACGAGTGGACAAAGGGCCACGCTCTTGCTGAGAAGTATTCAAGAGATGACTTCACATGTCTCTACGGTTATGAGATGACATGGAGTAACGGTCTGGGACATATGAACACCTTTGCTACTCCCGGATTCCAGAGTAGAACACAGAAGAATTTCTCTTCTTTCGGAACTGCTCTTACAAATTACTATCAGGCACTTAACACAGTTCCTGATTCAATCAGTATGTTTAACCATCCCGGAACAACTTTCGGTGATTTCCAGGATTTCGCATACTTTAGTGATGCAAACGACAGCCTTATCAATATGATCGAGGTAGGTAACGGTGAAGGAGCTATCGGTTCTTCAGGATACTTCCCTTCATATCAGTACTACACAAGAGCACTTGATAAGGGATGGCACGTAGCTCCCGCCAACAACCAGGATAACCACAAGGGTAGATGGGGAGATGCAAATACTGCAAGAACAGTAGTATTGGCAGATGCCAACAACGAAGAGAATATCTACAATGCTATGAGAGAGCGTCGTATGTATGCTACAGAGGATAACGACCTTAGCATTTACTACACTCTTGATAACAACATCATGGGATCAATCCTTGATACAGAGGATGTTGAAGATAAGGTTCATATCAAGGTAGAACTCAGTGATCCTACAGATGCACAGATCGGTACTGTATCAGTAATTGTTAACGGTGGTATTGAGGCTGCTATGGCGGGCGTTCTTACAAATGATGCAACCGGCGACAATGCAGTTACATTTGATATTCCTGCTGCTTATTCTTACTACTACATCAAGGTAGTTCAGCCCGATGGAAACATCGCTGTTACTGCTCCTGTATGGGTGGGCGAGGTTGAGGCTTGCGGAATCAACAGCGTAACAACCACAACAACCCTTCCTGTAAAGGGCGAGAACCTGGATATCAACGTAGAGTTCTTCAATAACGAGAAGAAGGATCTTAAGATAACTCAGGTTAATATCGTGGCAACTGATGCTGAGGGAGCAGAGACCAAGGTTGCTACTCTTACCGGAGATGACCTCAAGGATGTAGCTACCGTTAAGTCCAACAGCACAGCAAAAATGACATACAATTATGTATGCCAGGATGCCGGACAGGTAATCTATACAGTTACAGCTTACGGAGATCTTGATGGTGTATATAAGGTTTACACAGGAAACCTTAAAGTGAAATATGTCACACCTGATATGGTTGGGGATGTTATCATCGACGGTACACATGCCAACGATTATGTTGCCGGATACTACGGCGGAAATATGGGCAACTTCATTAAGCTTTGTGCTGAAAACAGCCTCAGAGCTACAGTTGTTACCGATAAGACTGCTTATACTCAGGAAATGGTCAATAAGGCTAAGTTCATGGTAATCTCTGCTCCTGCTTTCAAGGATGGAGAAGCAGCCAATACCGGAGCATACAAGAAGTCAACTTTTGAGCCTGAGTTCATAGAGCTGGTTAAGAACTACGTAGCTCAGGGCGGAACAGTTCTTGTTTGCGGACTAGCTGATTACAACAATCCTATGGCTGCAACAGAACTGAACAAGATCCTTTCAGCTATCGGATCAACCATCACAGTAAACTCCGATGAGTGTATTGATGATGAGAAGAATGGCGGACAGGCATACAGACTGTATCCTTCAAACCATAAGGCTGATTCACCTTACCTTTACGGCGTAGTCGAAGGACAGACATACAGCCAGTATTCAGGCTGCAGCATCAGCTTTACAGAGGGCGAGACTGATACAGTAAAGGCCGCTGAGAAGCTTGTATGGGGATTTGAGTCAACATACTCCAAGGATTGCAAGGATGAGGCCAATAATAAGATTGGTGATGGCGGAAACGGTGTTGTTTCTGATAACAAGGGCAATGTAAACTTCCTTGTTCACCAGGAGACAAAGGCAGGCGGAGACATCTTCGTTGCCGGCGGTGTATTTGTTTCAGACTTTGAGATCAAGGCAGAGATGGACAACAACGATTCTCTTCCTTACATGAACCTCAATATTGCAAAGAACATTATCAAGCAGAACAAAGTTAGTATTCCTACATCTACAATTGCTGAGGCACGTAAGGGTAACACCGGCGATGTATTCGCAGTTGAAGGATATGTAACAGTAGGAACAGACAACGAGTACAACAAGTTCTTCGATACAATCTACATTCAGGATGATACAGCAGGTATTGATATCTTCCCTTATGCAGAGGCAGGACTTGCTATCGGAACAAAGGTAAGAATCACAGGTTATGTAGCATCTTACCAGGGTGACCTTGAGCTTAAGGTTATGGAATCAGAGATTCTTGATGCTGAGCACAAGATCTACTTACCTAAGGAAGTATCAACCGAGGAAGCTATGGATTACGATAAGCTCGGTGGTTCTCTCCTTAAGACTGAAGGTAAAGTTACAAGAGCAACTGTAGAGAACGGAGCTCTTTCAGAGTTCTGGCTCGAAGATGAGACCGGAAAAGAGGCAGCTATCTTCATCGATGGTTATATCTATTCCGGAGAGACAGGTAAGAACGAGCTTGCAGACGAGATGTTTGATGGCGACGGAAAACTGCTCGAGGGACTTACAGCATCAGCTGTCGGTGTTCTCTACATGCATCCCGAAGGAGACAGTGATGTTTCTGTACCTGTATTCCGTGTAAGAAACTGCGACGAGATCATTGTTAAGCAGAATGGCGCTGATGTTACACCTAAGTGCGCTGAGGTTACAGCAACTCCTGAAGCTGGAACAGTTGAGAAGGATACAGAGGTAACACTTTCCTGCACAACTGACGGAGCAGTTATTAAGTACAGAGTTGATGACGGCGAGTTTAAAGAGTATACTGAGGCCATCAAAGTATCTGCTGATATGACCATTGAGGCATATGCTACAGCAGAAGGTTACAGAGACGGCAACAAGAAGAAATTCACTTACACACTGAAGACACAGGATGAGCCCGGCACAGGATCATCAGACGAGCCCGGAACAGGATCATCAGACGAGCCCGGCACAGGATCATCAGACGAGCCCGGCACAGGATCATCAGACGAGCCCGGAACAGGATCATCAGATCAGCCTGGTACAGGATCAAGTGAGTCAGGCAGCGGCAGCAGCTCAGAGAGCGGAAGCGGTTCAACAGGCAGCGGAAGTGGTTCAGGCAGCGGAAGTGGTTCAGGCAGCGGAAGCGGCTCAGGCAGCGGAAGTGGTTCAGGCAGTGGAAGCGGTTCAGGTTCAACAGGTAGTGGAAGCACAGGTTCAGGCTCAAGCGCATCAACTGGTGCTACAACCGGAACTACAACAGGTGCAGCAACCACAACAACACCTGCTACAACAACACCCGGAACAACAACCACAACTACTACACCTGGTGCAGCAACCGGTACAACAACCGGTAACACAACAGGCACTACTACCGGAACAACAGGCAATACAACCACAACAACTCCTGAAGCAACAACCATTGAAGAAGGTGAGACACCTCTTGCAGAGAATGTTGAGGCAGCTACAGAGGCTTCAACAGAGGAAGCTGTAACAGAGGCTACTGAGGAGACTCCTGCAGAAGAAGCTAACATCACTGATGCAGAGACACCTACAACTGACAAGCCCGAGAGCAAAGGCTTCCCTGTAGCAGCAGTTGTTATCATCATTCTTGCGGCTCTTGCTGCAGCAGGATTCGGTGTATTTAAGTTCTTGAGATTTAGAAATGTTAAATAAGAATCTTGATAAAAAAAGAATAATAATTAACACCCTTGTAATACTTGTTTTCTTACTGGTTATGATTGGGGTACTGTTCCTGGTTAACAGGGACAGACCCCGTTATACCACCACTTCCTCTACAGGAGTGGAGTTTGAGAATGCCAAGGTCCTCGCGATAACAGAAGATAATTCTGTTGTCGATGAGGACACCGAGGGTGTCCTTAAAGGGAGCATGGAATTGAAGGTGAAGATTCTCACCGGAAGGTACAAGGGCGATGTATGCTTTGTTACCAACTATTTCAGCTCCCTTTATAACGTAATAGTCAAAGAAGGCGACACTGTCTGCGTCAGAATTGATACCACAGGCGATAGGGCTTATAACTGCAGCATATACAACTATGACAGGATTCCTTTGATGATTGGTCTGGTCCTGGTATTCTTCCTGGCCCTGGCTCTGATCGGAGGATTCCAGGGAGTAAAGGCATTTGCAGGCCTTTTATATACGATCATCTGTATGTTCTGGCTGCTTTTGCCCCTTACACTTAAGGGGGTTCCTGCTATTCCTCTTACCTGCGCTATCATCTTTGTGACCAGTGCTGTGTGCTTTTACCTTATCGGAGGCATCAGTAAAAAGACCATTGCGGCTGCTCTGGGATGTATCAGTGGCGTGCTTATAGCTGCGCTCCTTGGACAGATAGCTGCAAACATCGGCGGAATAACTACTTTCCAGATGGACGAGGCGGAGGCACTTCTCCTGCTCAAGAGTACGACTGCGATTAAGATGAGAGGTCTTTTCACCAGTGGAATACTGATCGCGGCCATGGGCGCTGTAATGGATATCACAATGTCCATCGCGTCTGCTCTTGAGGAAGTTCATGTTGCGGATCCGGGAAAAGATGTAAAGGGGCTTATAAAGTCAGGTCTCAACATCGGAAGGGATGCAATGGGAACAATGGCAAACACTCTGGTTCTTGCTTATGTGGGCAGCGCTCTTAACATGTGCGTTCTCATCTACTCCTACGGAGTTGGCTGGAGACAGCTTCTTTGTACCGATTTCGTGGCAATAGAGGTTATACGTGCTGTTGCCGGCAGCGTTGGAATAATCTGTGCTGTACCTTGTGTTTCCGTATTTGCAGCACTTCTTTATACTTCTAAGAAACATTGATTAGTGGATATAAGCTGTGACTTGTGCTATGATTGTCAAATGACGACTTTTGAGACAGGAAACAGAGAAGAAGCAATTAAATACAAATTCACACTGAAGGAGTGTCTCTTCGGAGATACTGCCTTCTATAGAAGAGTGGCTATGGTCGTAGTTCCCATGATTGTTCAGAATACGCTGAGCAACATTGTGGGTCTGCTTGATAATGTCATGGTCGGACAGGTGGGAACGCTTCCCATGTCTGCTGTGGCTATCGTAAACCAGCTGCTCTTCATTTTTTATCTTTGCATTTGGGGATCCCTGGCAGGAGCCGGTATTTTCAGTACTCAGTTTTTCGGCAAAGGTGATATGGACGGAGTTCGTTATTCCATCCGTTTCAAGCTGATAACCGCAGTAGTAATATTGACGGCGGCATTGCTTATCCTTTTCAACCTCGGCCCCGACCTGATATCTCTTTATATTGCAAAAGAAACATCACCTGCCGATGCTGCAGCGACAATGGGTTACGCCGTGTCCTACCTCAATATCATGCTGGTTGGGCTGATAGGCTTCAGTATTACACAGGTTTATGCCAGTGCCATGAGAGAGTCAGGCAAGACCACGCTGCCCATGATCGCCAGTATGGTGGCCATGCTGGTGAACTTCGTTTTCAACGCGCTTTTGATCTTCGGACTTTTCTTTTTCCCGAAGATGGGGGTTCTTGGAGCAGCAATAGCAACGGTCATTTCCAGATTCACCGAGCTTCTTATAGTGATTGTTGGAGCCCACAAAAGTGGATCAAAGTATAAGTTCTTCAAGGGGCTCTACCATGGCTTCAGGATTCCTGTGAATCTTATCTGGCCCATACTTTCAAGGTCTCTGCCTCTTCTTATGAATGAGTTTTTGTGGAGCCTTGGACAGGCAACTTTGATGCAGGCATATTCACTGCGAGGAATAGCCGTTATTGCTGCCATGAACATCAGCGGAACCATATCACAGATATTCAACGAAGTCTTTTTATCTCTGGGTAACTCGGCGGGAATCGTTGTGGGACAGGAGCTTGGCGCGGACAGACTGGTGAATGCCAGAAGAACAGCCTGGAGAATGGCTGCGCTGTCGGTGGGCAGTACCTTTGTAATGGGAGGATTGCTTGCAATTGCGGCGCCGTTGATCCCCCGCATTTACAATATCGAGCCTGATATCAAGAAGCTGGCTACGGAGTTTATTCTGGTGGTAGCCTGCATGATGCCTATACATGCTTTTGCCAACGTATCGTACTTTACCATGCGTTCCGGCGGGAAAACAGCCATCACTTTCCTGTTCGACAGCTGCTATGCCTGGGTGATCTCGGTGCCTACAGCTTATATGCTCAGCAGATTCACAACTCTGCCGGCCATCAACGTATTCATCATTGTTAATCTTGTGGAGATTGGTAAGGACATCATCGGATTCTGTCTCGTAAGAAGCGGAGTCTGGGTCAGAAATATAGTAAAGAGCTGACGCTGTTAAAGAGCGGATAATTTAAAATGTTGATGCTATAAAAAGAGCCGTCACAGTTTGTCTGTGGCGGCTTTATTGCTTCATGGCATGCAGCGGAATTGATTGGATACATGCATAGCGATTATTCGCAAATTAGAAATCCTTTGCCTGGGCTATCTGTATGATCAGGGTGTAACGTACTTGGACATGATTTCTTTGAGCTGCTGAGCTTCTTCCTCAGAGAGGTTTTCATTGGCGTAATCCAGCATTCCCTGGGTATCTCCGTTTGAAATGTAGGACTGAACCTCAGGGATGTCCTCAACATTCACGTTGTTGGCGATTATCTCGGTAACTGTATCCATATCTTCATCGGTCATGGATTCTGCGATTTCCTTGACTTTTTCATTGTCAGTATTTTCAATGTAAGTATCAAGAGTCTTGCTGACTATGGCCTTGGTAACAGGATTGGCTTTGGATGTTTTTGCTGTTTCACCGGTGGTGGCGGAATCCGCATCCTTGGAAATTGACTTCATAATTGAGCCTCTTGCTACTATAAAAATACATCCGATCACCAGGACGATTATCAGAGTTATCATAAATGACTTAAGTGCTTTCATGTCTTTTGAATCCTTTCATATTTTCTTAAAGTTTCTTTTAGGTTGAGGTTATATACTGTTCCTATAGAAACCCAAAGACCAAATGCATTATATGGCAGTAAAAAGGATATGTCAAAATGAGAAGTAAACAATTTATTATAGGAATAATAGTGATGATGCTACTGATAATGCCGGTACTTGGCGGCTGCGGAAGGCAGACAGTTGCTGAGCCGGCAACAGAAGTCACAGGTGATGTTATCGATGCGCAATCCACCGGATCAGATTCTTCCCTCACCATCACGGCGCTTAAGGGCGGAGCAGCAGACTCTTTTGTCCTGATATCGGAAAACCATGTTGTTGTCATAGACACGGGGCTTGAAAGCAAGGCCGACAAGCTGGTGGAGTTCCTGAAGAGCCAGGGAGTAAGCAGAATTGATGAGCTCATAATCACCCATTTTGACAAGGATCACGTGGGCGGAGCGGACCACATCATCAGTGAATTTGAAGTAGGGACGGTTTATGCCACCTACCACTCCAAGGAATCCGACGATGTTACTGAGTATCTTGCCGCGCTGGAATCAGCGGGACTTTCGGAGACCACGGTGACGCAGGAACTCTCTTTTGAAGCGGACAATGTGATTTACACTATTTATCCGCCGCAGCAGACAAGCTATGCTGACAGCGAGAGCAACAATTCTTCTCTGGTTGTGAGGGTGAATGTTGGAGAGAATTCCATGCTCTTTGCAGGAGATGCTGAGGCCGCCAGAATAAATGAACTTTTGGAAACAGCGGGCCTGGAATCTACTATTCTAAAAGTGCCTCATCACGGGCGGCTTGATGCAAATACCGAAGAACTGATTGCTTATATCAATCCGGACTATGCCATTATTACCAGCAGCAACTCGGAGCCGGAGGATCAGGAGGTATTGGACATGCTTGCGGCCGGAGGCGTCCAAACATATCTGACCAGGGACGGCAACGTGACTATAGTGATGGATGATGTTGGAATTACTGTGACACAATGAGCTACCTTTCATTGGATTGAAACAGGTTTATTCGTCCGATGTTTTATAATGAATAGCTATTTGTGACTATTTGTGGATTTTGAAGCTATTTGTGGATTTTGCAGCTACTTGCGGATCTTTGTGGACTTTTTGCATTGACCTGAGTGCTGCATTTTTCATGGCAATTTGCGGCGGGCTTACAAGATTTCGATGATTTCGATAAGGGTGGTCCGCCGCATTTTTTATTTTTGGGAAGTTGAGGCGGAGGAAATCACGAAATAACGTTTGAAAGGTGCTGCGCGCATACGCGATTGCGTCAACAACATGTTCAAATGGGCTGCTTAGCGATATAACGTTAAGTTTCCGGAGCATTTTACCGCCGCAAATGGGCAGAAAAGCCTTTTGTGGCGGAAACGGTCAATCCACCTGAGCTCCACGCTGCACCCAGCCATCGTTCCAAGATCTAAATTCACATTTTCTTCGCCGCACCCGGCCATCGTTCCAAAATCTAAATTCACATTTTCTTCGCCGCACCCAGCCACCGCCCCAAAACTAAATTCACCTTTTACTCCTCCCGCCCCGGAAAACCATCCCGCCCGCGCGTTGCAAATAGTGCACTCACGGGCGACTTTTTTTACTTCCAATTTCAAGTTAAAAATAGTAAACTTGTAGTGTTATGGACTTATTCGAGTATATGCGTGAAAACAATAAAGAGAAGGAATCTCCGCTTGCCGCCAGGATGCGCCCGAAGACCCTCGATGAGGTTGTGGGACAGCAGCACATCATTGGTAAGGACAAGCTTCTTTATCGTGCCATTTCCGCGGACAAGATAAGCTCCATTATTCTGTATGGCCCGCCCGGGACCGGTAAGACCACTCTTGCCAAGGTCATCGCCAATACCACAAAGGCGGAGTTCATGCAGCTTAATGCCACAACTTCAGGCAAGAAGGATATGGAGGAAGTGGTATCCAAGGCCAAGGATAACCTTGGAATGTATGGCAAGAAGACGATTCTTTTTATCGATGAGATACACAGGTTCAACAAGGGGCAGCAGGATTATCTGCTTCCTTTTGTGGAGGACGGAACTGTGGTACTTATAGGAGCAACCACCGAGAACCCTTACTTTGAGGTGAACGGGGCTCTTATTTCAAGGTCGGTGATATTTGAACTTAAGCCCTTGAGCACAGATGACATCAAGGTGCTTTTGGAGAGGGCAGTGAACGATACCGAGAGGGGCATGGGAGCCTATAAGGCAGTGCTGGAGCCTGATGCGGAGGAGTTCCTTGCTGACCTTGCTGACGGTGATGCAAGACATGCTCTAAATGCGATTGAGCTTGGTATTATGACCACACAGCGCAGCGAGGACGGGCTTATCCATATCACCAGGGAAGTTGCGCAGGAGTGCATTCAGAAGAAGGTAGCCCGCTATGACAAGGATGGTGATAACCACTACGACACCATCTCTGCTTTCATTAAGAGCATGAGGGGCTCGGATCCCGATGCTGCGGTCTACTATCTGGCAAGGATGCTCAATGCGGGAGAAGATCCCAAATTTATCGCAAGAAGAATGATGATATGTGCCTCTGAGGATGTTGGAAATGCAGATCCCCAGGCGCTTCAAGTGGCTGTGGCTGCTTCTCTGGCAGTGGAGCGGCTGGGCATGCCGGAAGCCAGAATCACGCTGGCTCAGGCGGTCACTTATATTGCAACGGCACCAAAGAGCAATGCGGCTTACCTGGCTATAGATGAAGCCATGTCTACAGTCAGAGAAACCGGGAATCTTCCCATTCCGTCGCACCTTCAGGATGCTCATTACAAGTCGGCGGCCAAGCTTGGCCACGGCATAGGATACAAGTATGCTCACGACTATCCGGATCACTACGTGGAGCAGCAGTACGTGCCCTATGAGCTCAACGGCAAGGAATTCTACAGCCCAACCGGCAACGGGTATGAACTCAAGATTCGTGACCACATGAGACGCCTTAAGAACCGCGACCGTAAGGATGCGGATGATAAGTGATTTTACGCATGCTCCCGCGAGCATACAATGCAATAAGTGACTTTACGCATGCTCCTGCGAGCATACCGCACAACAATTGACAACACGCGCACTCGCGTGATCTATCCATAGATTTAGAAACACCTGATACATGAGGATTTAATGAAAAAGAACTATCGTAAGATGCATACGGGTAAGAAAGCCCGTCGGAACAGAAGAATAGTGATGCTTTCGGGCATAGCCGCTGTAAGCGCAACGCTTCTGGTGGTTGCCCTCATTGTCTGGATGATCGTCACCGGCAGAAGCAATGACGAAGTGGTGACCGCAGACATAGATGAAGCCATATTTGAAGCTTCTCTGGAAGCCGAAGAGGAAAAGAATTCAGAGTACATCAACGTCAATACCATAAACAGCATTGTTGACGGCGGCAAGACTGTTTCAAACGCTTTGGCAGCGAGGCCGGCCACGGTGGAGATGACAGCCGATAACAGAGCTGAGTTTGCAACGATTGACAATTGTCTTATAGTTGATTCCGGCAAGGTTGAGATCTCTGTAAAGTCAGAGGGAATCCCCAAGAGCGATGACAAGTACTATTACCTTTTTGAGGAACCCACCTACGAGGACGGTATTGTAGAGGGAAGCGAGCCAATTGCCAAAATCTATAAGAGCGATGATACATCTTTTAAGGTTGACCTGAACAAAGGGGCTTCCAATTCAAGGCTCTTTTCCAAGTTCCAGGTGGCAGTGAAAGAAAACGATCAGTTCGTCAGCATAAGCCACGCCAAGTACATCACAAACCCCGGAGCCTGTGCGGGATACAGCTACGGAGGTATGAGCCATAAGTCCATTAAGGGAATACTTCCCGATCCTTTGAGAATCGGAGAATTGGCTGATCTTGGAGTTAACTACTGCACCTACAATATGCCTTTAAGTCACCTTCTTACCACTTCCGGCGGCATAGCCTATTCCTATGGCGGAGTGACCTATCACTTCAACGCAGGTATAATCAACAATTACGACACACTGTACAAGCGCCTTAACGGCATGGGTATCGATGTGGCGGCCATCATCTTAAATGACGCCAGCGTCGGTGCTTTCCCGGAGATAACCCATCCCAATGCCAGGGGCGGTTCAACGGCGCCTTACTATATGTTCAATGCCACCAACGAAGCAGGCGTCAAGGCTCTTGCAGCGGTGGGAAGTTTCCTTGCCAACAGATATTCGGGCTCAGGTCACGGCAATGTAAGCATGTGGATCATTGCCAACGAGGTCAATGCCCGTAAGGAATACAACTATATGGCCAAGACCGATGTGGGAACCTATACAGCCGCTTATACCAGGGCTTTCAGGGTGTTCTACAACGCTATCAAATCTCAGAATTCGGCAGCAAAGGTTTATATTCCCATTGACCAGCGTTGGACCTATAATACAGAGAAGACCGGAGATTATGACGCCAAGGATGTGCTGGATATTTTTGCATCCTCCCTCAAGGACTACGGCGACATAAACTGGGGACTGGCGGCTCATCCATATTCCTTCCCCAACGGAAATACCGCTTTCTGGAATGCTTCCAAGCATGTGAACCACACCTATTCAACCCCTATCATTACCATGGACAACATAGAGGTTTTGACGAATTATATGCATGAGCCGGCAATGCTTACCGCAGAGGGAAACAGAAGATCCATCATCTTAAGTGAGATCGGCTACTCATCAACCTCCGGCGAAGCCCTTCAGGCAGCAGCAATTGCCTATGCCTACGTGAAGATGGAGAAAAACGGCAGCATCGATGCCCTTATGCTTTCAAGGCAGACCGATGCGGGAGACGAGATTGCGGCCCTTGGCCTGGCCCTTGGACTTCAGACCACCGGCGGACAGAAGAAGCACTCATACAACGTATTTAAATATATTGACACAGATAAACGTAGCGAAGTTATTTCTTTTGCCTATAATATAGTAGGAACGACCTTCTAAAACGAAAGGGGAATACCAAAGATGACAAACGCTGAAAAAGCCCTTAAAATGCACGAAGAGTGGAACGGCAAGCTGGAGATCAGATCCAAGGCCGAGGTAAAGAGCCGTGAAGATCTGGCAATTGCCTACACACCCGGAGTTGCTGAGCCCTGCAAACTTATTGCTGAAGATAAGGAACTTGCTTACAAGTACACCTTCAAATCCAACACAATTGCTGTAGTTTCCGATGGAAGCGCCGTTCTGGGCCTTGGAAACATCGGACCATACGCAGCCATGCCTGTTATGGAAGGAAAGGCAGTTCTTTTCAAGGAATTCGGAGGAGTGAACGCAGTGCCCATCTGCCTTGACACTCAGGACACCGAGGAGATCATTAAGGCTGTGACCTATCTGGCACCGGGCTTTGGCGGCATTAACCTGGAGGATATTTCAGCTCCCAGGTGCTTTGAGATAGAAGAGCGGTTAAAAGAGATCCTGGATATCCCGGTATTCCACGATGACCAGCATGGTACAGCCATCGTGGTACTTGCAGGTATCATCAACGGACTAAAGGTAGTAGGAAAGTCCAAGGAGAACTGCAAGGTAATAGTAAACGGTGCGGGAAGCGCCGGAATAGCCATTACCAGGCTGCTTCTAAGCTACGGATTCAAGAATGTTACCCTGTGTGATAAGGTGGGAATCCTCAATAAGGACACTGAGGGTCTCAACTGGATGCAGAAGAAAATGATGGATGTTACCAACCCTGAGAACCTTTCAGGAAGTCTTGCCGATGCCCTGAAGGGAGCCGACATCTTCGTCGGAGTTTCAGCTCCCGGAATCGTGACAAAAGAGATGGCTGCCTCCATGAACACAGATGCAATCATGTTCGCCATGGCAAATCCTGTTCCTGAGATCATGCCGGATCTTGCCAGGGAAGCCGGAGTAAGGGTTATCGGAACCGGAAGGAGCGATTTCCCCAACCAGGTCAACAATGTTCTGGTATTTCCGGGAATATTCAGAGGAGCTCTTGAAGCAAGAGCAAGACAGATCACAAATGAGATGAAGCTGGCAGCAGCCGAGGCTCTTGCAGGTCTTGTGCCAGACTCTGAGCTTAGTGATGTAAATATCTTACCTGCGGCCTTTGACCCCAGAGTTGCCGATGTTATCAGCGCAGCGGTTAAGGCCCACGTAGTTGATGGGAGAAACAATTGAGTTCAACA
Organism: Butyrivibrio sp.; assembly: GCA_024697425.1. Classification (GTDB taxonomy): domain Bacteria; phylum Bacillota; class Clostridia; order Lachnospirales; family Lachnospiraceae; genus Butyrivibrio. Next base: position 16,893 of record JAILFT010000076.1, read on the forward strand.
TATCTAACCCTGTACAAAATGATAGTGCTGTACATGCTGAAGCGCTGCCAGGTGCCTCTTAGCAAGTCACAGATTTATGATTTTATCTTAGAAAAAGAGTATACGAATTTCCTTACACTCCAGGAAGTGTTCAGTGAACTGGCTTCCTCCGGGCTTATCACGGAGAAGACCATGGCCAACAGAACCTATCTGGAGCTTACCGAGGACGGGGCCAAGACTCTGGAGTTTTTTGGCAACAGAGTAAACCCCGCTGTTCGGGATCAGATCGACGAGTATCTGAAAGCCAACAATATGAAGCTTATCAATGAAACTTCTATCAGAGGTGATTACAGGAAGGTTGCCGATAATGATTATGAAGTCAGAATGATAGCCACAGACGGAAATCAGGTACTTATGGATCTTACAATGTCAGTCCCCACTGAGGAGACGGCTCAGAGTATGCTGGACAGGTGGCAGAACCGCAACCAGGATATCTATAGTTTCCTGGTAAAAGAACTGATGTAAAAAGAACCGGGAATAAAAGAAACAATCGTAAAGAAATATCACATTAATTCAAAAAAGCCCACATCCGGCAGCCCGGACGTCGGCTTTTTCTACTTGGGGAAAAGCTGCTGACGAGAATCGAACTCGTGACCTCCGCACTACCAATGCGACGCACTACCGACTGTGCTACAACAGCTTGTTCTGCCTTTTTGGGCAGTCAACAGATTGTATCATACCACTCTTGTAAATGGTTGTCAACGTTTAAATTTCTGAATCGATCACTGACATGTAATATGAATAAAGACTTCTGTAAGTATCCTTATTATAATGAAGTCCATCTGCAGTTGAGAATCCGGTCTGTGTCAGATAAGAGTATCCGTCAAGCCATTTGATCCTGGGATCCAGCTCAGACTGCATTCTGGAGTTGAAGCTCTCTATCTGGGCATTGGATACTGTGGTGCAGTCTCCAACGGGAGTAACAGCCGCATAGTAAACAGTGATACCGGCCTCTGTCCATGCATCAATGTTGCTGTTGATGAGACTGATGTACTTGCTTACATTTCCAAGATCATTGACACCGAAGTTGATGATCATGGTTGTTCCGTTACCTGCATAGGCAGGGATCTGAGAAAGAGCAGTGTTCTTGAACCAGCTGTAGCCCTCACCAACCTTGGCGATATAGGCCTTATCGGAAGAACCGACAGCCATCTGCATCTGAACCGTTCTGGAATCTCCGACAAAGACGTAGGGAGTTCCGGGAAGGTCTCTCACCATGTAGTCACCTTTGATAAAAGCGGTAATGCCGTCGTAGATAACCTCGTACCAGCCATTGTCTGTCTCACCGGTTACCTGAAGCTGATTGCCCCAACGGAGCTTGCCTACCTTGTCGTAGTCAGTTCCCGCACCGGCTCTTACATTGACGGTATCGCTGGTGTACATGGTCACAGGCGCTTCATATTCCACAACTGAATATGCTGTCTTGGGAGACACTTTAGTTTCCGACTCCGTGGAAAGAGAAACCACACTCGCCTTGACATCTGTTGATGCGGCCATTGGAACGGTAACTTCCCCGACTACTGTATTATAAGCAGTAGCAGTTTCCGTAGCGGTATTCACTATCACAGGTGCTGAAGAAACCGTATCAGCATTCCTGTCTGCAACTGTCGATGCAGTAACCAGGATGGAAAAACCGGCCGCAAAAGCAGCAAGTAATATTAAGTTTCCTGAGTTTATTTTAAATTTTTTCATCGTTCAGATTTTACATTAGTCGTAACAATATGTCAAATTTCGTAATTTGACAGAGACAGTACTGTAAACTTATAATTACTTAGAATATGCCTATATAAAAGAAGGGGAGCAGAAAAGTATGAGAGTTGTTATTCAGGATAATTACGACAAGATGTGCAAGTGGGCAGCGGGTTATATCAAGTCACGTATCGCAGCTCATAATGAAGGCCCCGAGAAGGACCGCCCTTTTGTTCTTGGCCTTCCCACAGGTTCCAGCCCTATCGGCGTATACAAGGAGCTTGTAAGAATGAACAAGGCAGGAGAAATCTCTTTTGCCAACGTAGTTACATTTAATATGGACGAGTATCTGGGTCTGCCTCGTGAGCATGATCAGTCCTACTGGTATTTCATGCATGACAACTTCTTTAATCACCTGGTAGATATGAAGCCCGAGAACATCAACATCTTAAACGGCATGACTGATGATCCGGTTAAAGAGTGCGCTGACTATGAGAAGAAGATCGCATCCTACGGCGGAATAGATCTGTTCATGGGCGGCATCGGTGTTGACGGACATATCGCTTTCAACGAGCCTTTCACTAGCCTTAATTCACGTACAGGCGTGAGAGACCTGACTACCGACACAAGGATTGTTAATTCCAGATTCTTTGGCAATGACCCTGAGGCTGTTCCAGCTCAGGCACTGTCTGTAGGCGTAGGAACCGTTACTGATTCCAAGGAAGTACTTATTCTTATCAACGGTCACAACAAGGCCAGAGCACTTGCTGCAACAGTTGAAGGAAGCGTAAGTTCCAAGTGGACCTGCAGTGCGCTCCAGATGCACAACGGCGCCATCATCGCATGCGATGAGCCTGCCTGCGGCGAGCTTACTGTAGATACCTATAAATATTTCCTCGATATCGAGAAGAAAGAGAGACTTTAATTATGTATACTATTGCTGATCTTTATGACCTGGATCACACTCTCGCAGCAGACTATCTGCGGCAGTTCACTTATCCCTGGGAGGCATTAAAGGGAATCAAGGACTTTATCCTTGAACTTGGTCCCAAGCTGGGAGATGACTATACAGAGGTTAAGGAGAATGTCTGGGTTCATAAGACTGCCACTGTTTTTGAGAGCGCTTATCTTGGAGCACCCTGTATCATCGGACCTAATACTGAGGTTCGCCACGGTGCGTTCATTCGCGGTACTGCTCTTGTGGGTGCCGACTGTGTAGTTGGTAACAGTGTTGAGCTCAAGAACGTAATCCTTTTTGACCATGTTCAGACTCCTCATTACAACTATGTTGGAGATTCCATTCTGGGATACTACTCGCACATGGGAGCGGGCTCCATTACTTCCAATGTAAAGAGTGACAAGAAACTGGTTGTGGTTCATAACGGAACAGAGAACATCGAGACAGGAATGAAGAAGTTCGGAGCAATGCTTGGAGATCACGTGGAGGTTGGATGCAACTCAGTATGCAACCCCGGTACTGTTATCGGACGCAATTCCAACGTTTATCCCACTTCCTGCGTAAGAGGAGTTGTTCCTGAGAATTCTATCTATAAGAACAGCGGAGAGATCATCCACAAGGAGGAGAGATAAATGGGCAAGTATTTCGGAACAGACGGCTTCAGAGGCGAGGCTAACAAGAATCTGACCTTTGAGCATGCAGTACAGATTGGAAGATACCTTGGCTGGTACTATGGCGCTAACCATGGCAAGAAGGCTAAGATCGTAATCGGAAAAGACACAAGAAGGAGCAGCTATATGTTCGAGTACGCGCTTTGTACCGGACTTATGGCCAGCGGCGCGGATGCATATATCATGCACGTTACCACAACTCCTTCGGTTGCATATATCACAAGAGTTGATGATTTTGACTGCGGTATTATGATCTCCGCATCTCACAACCCTTTCTATGACAACGGAATCAAGCTTTTCAACGGAAACGGTGAGAAGATGGATGAAGAGACAATCCTTCGCGTTGAGGACTACATCGATGGCAAGATTGACATCCCTGTAGCAGAGAAGGCTGAGATTGGAAGAACAGTTGACTATGTGGCCGGCAGAAACCGCTATGTGGGATATCTTATTTCCAACTCCAAGTACAGCTTCAAGGACAAGAAGGTTGGTCTTGACTGTGCAAACGGTGCTTCCTGGCAGATTGCCAAGGCAGTCTTTGATGCCCTCGGTGCCAAGACCTATGTTATTAACAACGAGCCCGACGGATTGAACATCAATACAGACTGCGGTTCTACCCATATCGAGCACCTTCAGAAGTTTGTTGTTGAGAAAGGCCTTGATGTTGGTTTTGCCTTTGACGGTGATGCAGACAGATGCCTTTGCGTAGACGAGAAGGGCAACGTTATCACCGGCGATCACATCATTTATATCTACGGTCTCTACCTCAAGGAGAGAGGCGCCCTTGTTAACAATAAGGTTGTAACAACCATCATGAGTAACTTTGGTCTTTACAAGGCTCTTGATAAGGTTGGTATTGAATATGAGAAGACCAAGGTAGGTGACAAGTACGTATATGAGAATATGGTAACCTATGGTCACAGAGTCGGCGGAGAGCAGTCGGGACATATCATCTTCACCAAGTACGCCACCACCGGGGACGGTATCCTCACCAGCCTTAAGATGATGGAGGTTATGCTTGCCAAGGAGAAACCCATGAGTGAGCTGGCAGCACCTGTAGTATTCTATCCTCAGGTTCTTAAGAACGTAAGAGTTAAGAGCAAACCCGACGCTCAGAACGACCCCGATGTTCAGAAGGCAGTGGAAGAGGTTTCCAAGATTCTTGGCGATACAGGAAGGATCCTGGTAAGAGAGTCGGGAACAGAGCCTGTTATCCGTGTCATGGTAGAGGCAGAGAGCAATGAGATCTGCGAGAAATATGTGGATCAGGTAATTGATGTAATCCGCGAAAAAGGTCATTTGGAATAATTTTTGGAGAGTTAAAATATGTGTGGAATAGTAGGATATATCGGTCATAAGCAGGCAGCACCCATTCTGCTTGACGGCCTTTCAAAACTTGAGTACAGAGGATATGATTCAGCAGGACTTGCAGTCAGAGACGGCGATAATGATGCCGTAGTGGTTAAGGCTGTGGGCAAGCTGGTTAATCTGTCCAACAAAACCAACGGAGGAGCAGCTCTTCCCGGATGCTGCGGTATCGGTCATACAAGATGGGCTACCCACGGTGCACCCAGTCTTATCAATGCGCATCCCCACGTGAGCGGAAACTGCACAGGTTCCGGTTCCGGTGAGGTTGAGTCTGAGGTTGTGGGAGTTCACAACGGTATCATAGAGAACTTCCAGGAGCTCAAGGAAAAGCTTATAAGACACAACTACAAGTTCTATTCTGATACCGATACAGAGGTTCTTATCAAGCTTGTCGATTATTATTACAAGAAATACAAGGTAGGCCCCATCGATGCCATTGCCAAGACTCTTGTGAGAGTTCGTGGCTCTTATGCCCTTGAGGTTATGTTCAAGGATTATCCCGGTGAGGTTTACGTTGCAAGACAGCAGTCACCTATGATCATCGGTGTATCAGGAGATGAATCCTTTATTGCTTCCGATGTTCCCGCCATTCTCAAGTACACAAGAGATGTTTACTACATCGACAACATGGAGATGGCAAGGATCAGAGCCGGTGAGGTTACATTCTTCAACCTTGACGGTGATGAGGTAGAGAAAGAAGTAACTACAGTTACTTTCTCTGCTGAGGCAGCTGAAAAGGGCGGCTTCGAGCACTTCATGATGAAGGAGATCCACGAACAGCCCAAGGTTGTTGCCGATACTATTGGCAAGTATGTAAGAGACGGCAAGATCGATCTTTCTGAAGTCGGTATTACCAATGAGGAAGCCAAGGATATATCACAGATCTATATAGTTGCCTGCGGATCCGCATGGCACGTTGGCGTAGAGATGCAGTACATTATAGAGGACCTTACAGGCATACCTGTAAGAGTGGAGCTGGCTTCAGAGTTCAGATACCGCAAGATGGCAGTGGACAAGAAAGCTCTCACAGTAGTTATCTCCCAGTCAGGCGAGACTGCAGATTCTCTTGCGGCTCTTCGTATGGCCAAGGAGCAGGGACTTAAGACTCTTGCCATTGTAAACGTGGTCGGATCTTCCATCGCCAGAGAGGCAGATCACGTAATGTACACGGCAGCAGGTCCCGAGATCTCAGTTGCTACAACAAAGGCATACAGCTGCCAGCTTATCTGCGGATATCTTCTTACACTTAAGCTTGCAGAAGTAAAGGGAACTCTGGAAGATGATTCCAGGCTTGGCTACTATATTGAGGAGATCAAGAGCATTCCTGAGAAGATTGAGAAGATCCTTGAGGAGAAGGAGAGAATCCAGTGGTTCTCCGCTAAATTTGCAAATGCTCACGATATCTTCTTTATCGGAAGAGGAATAGATTACGCTATCTGTCTTGAGGGAAGCCTTAAGATGAAGGAAATCAGCTACATCCATTCAGAGGCTTATGCTGCAGGTGAACTTAAGCACGGAACCATTTCTCTTATCGAGGACGGAACTCTGGTAATCGGTGTTCTTACACAGCCTTCACTGGATGAGAAGACTATTTCCAACATGGCTGAATGCAAGAGCCGCGGAGCATACCTTATGGGGCTTACTACCTACGGCAATTACAACGTTGAGGATCAGGTAGACTTCACCGTATATATCCCCAGAGTTGATGAGCACTTCGTAGGAAGCCTTGCCATCATTCCTCTTCAGCTTCTTGGATACTACACCAGTGTTGCCAAGGGCCTTGATGTTGATAAGCCCAGGAACCTTGCAAAGAGTGTTACCGTAGAATAAACAGAACACATAAACAGAAAACAAAAGAGACAAATAATAAAAAGGGACGTTTCATTCCGGATTACTGCAGCGCAGAATTCAGAAGGAAACGTCCCATTTTGATTGAAGTTACAAAGAAATATCCCTGTTTTTATCTTTTAGAAATCAGCCGCAGCTGTTTTTATCATCTAAGCACGCAGAAGCTCTGAGGTCCCATTATCAGTGAGGCGTCACTTATCTGTACATTACCGATCTCATAGGCTTTCTCCATCTTCCTGGGAAGTGTGGCGGAAGCTTTCTTATCAGAGGGGTTAACGCTAATAATAAGATCACCTCTCTTAAATACAAATGGAAATTCATCCTTTTCAGCATAGATAACTTCAAATTCCGCATCGGCCTTGAGACCGGGCTCACTGCGACGAAGAGCTGTCAGGGCCTTCACTGTGTTAAGAAGGGATGAAGGGTCTTTTTCCTGATCTGCTACAGTAGGAGCATCATCGGCAGGATCCACGGGAAGATACAGCTTGTCAGCGGGGGCTGTGGAAAAGCCCTTGTTGGCACTGTTATCCCACTGCATGGGAGTTCTGGTTCCGGTTCTTGCATAGCCCCCCTCCTTGGTGTGGATATCTTCGATATATCTCATGCCAATCTCGTCGCCATAGTAAATGAAAGGTACTCCGGGAAGAGTAAGAAACATTGCATAGGCAATCTTGAGTTCATCGAAGCCCAGAGTCCGTCTTGCCCTTGGGGTGTCGTGATTGCAGGTTATGAAGCTTATATAGCCGTCATTTCTTGTCTTGTCGTACTTGGGCAGATAGTCGCTTAAAAAGCGCATGATGTCACCGTTTCCATCCTTTTTAAGAAAACTGTGATCTCCACCCGGAGTTTCATTGTCACGGATGAGGGTGTTGTAACCGTTGCCGTGATGGTCCAGGTAGAAGTCAGCGTGGAAGCCGTACTTAAGGGCCAGAACAGGGTTGCTCCACTCGGAGATAAGCGCAGCCTCAGGGTATTCATTGTCCAGCATTTCACGGATGTTCTTCCAGATAGCACCGGTTGCGGACTTGTTCTCATCGTCTTCCTTAACAAGGGAATCAGCCATGTCTACTCTGAATCCGTCGCATCCCTTATCCAGCCAGAAGCGCATAATGTCCTTCATGGCCTCTTTTGTCTCGATACATGCAGGTTCGTCCGGAGCCATCTGCCAGTCCTCTGTTCTTTTCAGGAAGCCGTAGTTTAGAGCAGGCTGACACTTGAAGAAGTTGAGCATATAGCAGCCGTCTCTGTCAGCTTCACCGCCGATATAAGGGCGTCCGCCGATACCCTGAAAAGCGGACTTTGTCCAGACGTATCTGTCGGAATACTGATTCCTTTCGGCTTTTTTACTTTCCAAAAACCACTCGTGTTCCTCGGATGTGTGACCGGGAACCAGATCAAGAAGTACATGGATTCCTCTCTTGTGGGCTTCGTCAAAGAGTCTGTATAGATCCTCGTTGGTGCCGTATCTTGGAGCTACCTTCTTGTAGTCCCGAACGTCATATCCTGCATCCTTAAAGGGAGAGTCAAAGCAGGGGTTGATCCACAGAGCATTGCAGCCAAGGCTCGTCACATAGTTCAGTTTCTCAATGATCCCCTCAAGATCACCGATACCGTCCCCGTTGGTATCCTTGAAGGATTGCGGATATATTTCATAAAAAACAGCGTCCTTTAACCAGGCAGGCATTTCATTATCCTCCTCATCAGATAAATTAATGTCACAATATCATAACCGGTCAGATTTGAAAAGAGAAAAGTGGTAACGTTACCGACTTTGTCCATCCGACTTGAGTTTACTTAAATTTCATTTTAAGTTTACCATATTTGGTACAAAAGTTTGCTATACTTAATACAGGCGTCGGCATTTTTTGGAGTGAATCTATGAAACCAGAAGGTAACAACAAAAACAGTGCTCTGACGAATTATGTCATTGACAATATAGACGTTGCCATTAAGAAGGGATGGATACAGGTGTACTATCAGCCTGTCATCCGCACTCTTACCGGGCAGCTTTGCGGGGCAGAATCTCTTGCCAGATGGATCGATCCGGAGGTTGGGTTCCTTGCGCCCGATCAGTTTATCAGTGCCCTTGAGGACAGCAGGCAGATACAAAAGCTTGATTGTTTTATTGTGGATACTGTATGCCGCCACATCTCCGAGCGTATGTCAGAGGGGCTTCCTACAGTTCCCGTCTCAGTTAATTTCTCAAGACTTGATTTTGAAACAACAGATATGCTGAAGGTTGTGGAATATGCCGTTGATCGGTACGACATTCCAAGAGACAGCATTCATATAGAGATCACCGAGAGCATGATAGCATCCGATGCAGAGCTGATGGAGAAGGTTATTGAGAATTTCAGAGGCGCAGGCTACGAGGTGTGGATGGATGACTTCGGAAGCGGATATTCATCCCTGACTCTTTTGAAGGATTATCAGTTTGATACCATGAAGCTGGATATGGGATTCCTTCGAACTTTCACTGAAAGGTCAAAGGCTATCATTACTTCCACCGTTAACATGGCCAAGGACATCGGGATAATGACTCTGGCAGAGGGTGTTGAGACCCAGGAGCAGGTAGATTTTCTGATGAGCATTGGCTGCGGTAAGCTGCAGGGATATTATTACGGAAAGCCCATGCCCATTGATGAGTTTTTTGAGCATATGGAAGAGAACGGGATAGTCATGGAAGAGCGGGGGTGGCGCCATTACTATGAAGTTGCCAGCTCTACGGCAAGGCACAGTGATGAACCCCTGGAGATCTTAGAGGACGATGGAAAAGAGTTTGTGACGCTGTTCATGAACGAGCCCTATAAGAAGCAGATATTCCCGAGGACTCTGTCATCCCAGGAAGCAGATCGGCTTATCTATCATACTAATTCGCCGCTTCTGAAAAAATACAGGGAATATGCCAATACCATTGAGCGGACCAAAAACACAGAGACCTTCTACTACACCAATAACGGCAATATCATGAAATTCACCGGTGTGCTTATTGCCGAGAACTCCGGAAAATATCTTATAAAGGGAGCTATCTGGAATATCTCCTCGGACAGCAATGTCACAAAGAGGAACAGCGTTGATTTCAAACTCAAGGAGCTTAATCACCTGTATGAAGTGGTCCTTCAGATAAATCCGGATAAAAACAAGGCCGTTCCTTTACTTGGAAAATTCGGCTACGGTTCGGGAACCGCTATTTATGAGACGGATCTGGACATCAAGGTCAGAATGTTCAGGGACGATATTATTGATCCCGAGGATAAAGTCAAATATATTGATTTTATGGACTTTGACACCATAAACCAAAGGATAGAAGCTTCAGGAAAGGGATTTGTTGAGAACGTTTTCAGAGTTAAGCAGGAAGACGGAAGTTACAGATTTAAAGAGATTTCCGTTATGATAATTCCCGGCACCGGCGGCAAGGAATATCTTTATTGCATGAAGGAAATACCGGATAATGCAGGCGACTTTATTTCCGAATCGGAAAAGCTCAAAATCTCTTCCGGGAAAGAAGGTCCTATCAGCGCCGAAAGCATTCATGCCAGGTTGTTTGAAAACTTTGCAGGGTATTCTTCCATCATGTTTTTCTGGAAGGATGCAAATAGACGTTATCTGGGAGCAAGTGCCGCTTTTCTTAAGTATTTTGGTTTGACTTCAGTGAACGAAATTGTTGGAAAGACCGGTAATGATACCAACTGGGCTGTAGACGGAGTGGGATATGCTGAGAATGAAATGGAAGTTCTGGAAAAAGGCCGTTCCATCAAAAACGCACCGGCTCAGTGCATCATAGACGGAGTGATCCATAACATTATTTATAACAAGGCTCCCATTTATGAAAATGGCGAGATTGTCGGCATCATGGGTTACATAATTGATGCGGACATTGAATCAGACAGGATGGACGCCCTTTATGAGATTGGAAAGATAGACAGATCTACCGGCCTTATGAATGCAAAGGGATTCATCGGGGCGCTGGTGGATTACTCCATTCAGTACGATGATTATAACAGAGACTTCGGCCTGATTATAATCCGCAATGAGAAATATGATCGTATTGTAAGTACCTATGGCGGTAAATTTGCAGACAGGCTTTCAAGAAGAATAGGAGAAATCCTGGTGGAGGGAACGCCTGCGAACTGTGCTGTTGCCAGAGTCAAGGAGGGAGAATTTGCAGTCCTGGCTTATATGGATGACAGCAAAAAGCTTGAAGCTCTGACGCAGGACCTTCGACAGAAAGTTGAAGGTATCAGAGAACTTGAGGGCAACAGCGTTACCGTAAAGGTAAGATCCGGGTGCAATCTTCGCAGTGCTGAAGGCATCACTGATGTCAATATGTACCATGTGATCCGGGGAAGCCTTAGCTAGCGCGGATTTTACTCCGTCATTTTTTACCATTGAAATTTTGATCAAAAAAGTGTATGTTATATGTGTCTGTACAACTGGCGGATAAGTGGGTAACCACATGGGAGTACAGATTTATAATGAATAGTCGACCGCCTGGGCAACCGCTGATTGGTATGCTCAGGCGGTTTTTTTCGCGTGAAGCAGAGTCATGCAGTTACATGCATGTGCATGCTCGCATGCAGACATACATGTAACTATATGACGAGCAACGCGAACGAGGAAATGCGCAGCATTTTCGAGTCTGCTTCACTGTACAATACACATTAAGGAGGAGAACATGGTAGATTTAGCAAAAGAGATCAGAAGCACCAGCTATCCCGGAAGAGGAATCGTGATTGGAAGATCCGAGGATGGAAAGTATGCGGTATGTGCATATTTCATCATGGGAAGAAGTGAGAATTCCCGCAACAGAGTGTTCGTGTGGGAGGACGATGGAATCCGCACAGAGGCATTTGACCCTTCAAAGATGGAGGATCCCAGCCTTATCATCTATGCTCCCGTAAGAGTTCGCGGCAACTCAACCATCGTTACCAACGGTGACCAGACCGATACTGTTTACGAGCTTATGCAGGCAGGGCAGAGCTTTGAAGAGGCTTTAAGAACAAGAGAGTTTGAGCCTGATGCCCCCAACTATACCCCCAGAATTTCAGGTATCATGAACGTCAAGGACGGGGAGTATGATTTCGCACTTTCAATCCTTAAGAGTGATCACGGCGATCCTTCAAGATGCCAGAGATTTACCTACAGCTACGACAAGCCCAAGGCTGGTGAAGGATATTTCATCCACACCTACATGGGAGACGGCAATCCTCTTCCCAGCTATGAGGGAGAGCCCACTCTGGTAAACATTTCCGGTGATATCGACAAGTTCACAAACACTGTATGGGAAGCACTGAATTTAGATAATAAGGTATCTCTTTTCACCAGATACATTAACATCGAGACCGGCGCTGTAGATAGCAGGATCATCAACAAGAACGTTAAAGGAGAGAAGGCATGAAAGAGTTAGCACTTAAATACGGATGTAACCCCAATCAGAAACCCTCAAGAGTATATATGGAGAACGGTCAGGACCTGCCTATTGAGGTTCTCAACGGCAGACCCGGCTTCATCAACCTTCTGGATGCTTTCAACGGCTGGCAGCTGGTATCAGAGCTCAAGAAGGCTACAGGCCTTCCCGCAGCAACTTCCTTCAAGCACGTATCTCCTGCAGGTGCTGCTGTGGGCACACCTCTTACCGATATCGAGAAAAAGATATATTGGGTAGAGGACCTTGGCGAGTTGAGCCCCCTTGCAAATGCCTATGCAAGAGCCAGAGGTGCAGACAGAATGTCATCCTTCGGTGACTTCATTTCCCTTTCCGATGTGTGCGATGTAGACACAGCAAGACTTGTAAAAAGAGAAGTCTCAGACGGAATCATTGCTCCCGGCTATACAGACGAGGCACTTGAACTCCTTAAGGCCAAGAAGGGCGGCAACTACGCTGTTATCAAGATCGATCCCGACTATGTTCCCGAGGCAATCGAGAAGAAGCAGGTATTCGGTGTTACTTTCGAGCAGGGACACAATTTCATCGAGATAAATGACGACATGTTCAAGAATATCGTTACAGACAACAAGGATCTTCCCGAGTCTGCAATCATCGACCTTAAGATCGCGCTGATCACACTTAAGTATACTCAGTCCAATTCCGTATGCTACGTAAAGGGCGGACAGGCCATCGGTATCGGTGCAGGACAGCAGTCCAGGATCCACTGCACAAGACTTGCAGGTTCCAAGGCCGATAACTGGTTCCTTCGTCAGGCACCGCAGGTTCTTAACCTTCCTTTCCTTGATACCATCAAGCGTCCCGACAGAGACAACGCCATTGACCTTTACATCGGCGCTGACTATATGGATGTTCTTGCAGATGGTAAGTGGCAGAATATCTTCAAGGAGAAGCCTGCTGTATTTACAGAAGCTGAGAAGAGAGCATGGCTTGATAAGAACACTGACGTGGCTCTTGGTTCAGATGCCTTCTTCCCCTTCGGCGATAACATCGAGAGAGCCTATAAGAGCGGCGTTAAGTATGTAGCTCAGCCCGGCGGATCCGTAAGAGATGACAATGTTATCGAGGCTGCAAACAGCCACGACATGGTTATGGCATTTACAGGACTTAGATTGTTCCATCATTGATAACGAGTCACCCAAGACTCTTTTTCCCTCATACTACATCCCAAAAAAGACGGGCACCTTCCGGTGTCCGTCTTTTGATGTGCGCGCTTTGCAACGTGCGTTCATTGATATTCATTTACATATATTTATTTACATAAGCTTCTCGTCGTAGATGGCTCTCTGGCCGCCTACATATTTCGGCCTGTGGCGGGCGCAGATGATAGGTGCCTCGCCGATCTTTCGAAGTGAAATCCTGATGGGGACCGCTACGGCGTGCATGTGCATGCCTATCATGGTTCCGCCGATATCGATTCCGGCATCAGCCCGGCCACCTATATTTTCAACCAGCACAGGATCCTCAAATCTCTCATAGCAGACCGTTCCGAAGGCCCCACCGGCGTGGTTGGGCTGAGGTATCGCATTTACCTGCTCAAAGCCGTATTTCTCCATGGCAGCTCTTTCTATCACAAGAGCTCTGTTGAGGTGTTCACAGCACTGAGCTGCAGCATATATACCATTCTCCTTGAGTACGGGTATGATCCCGTCGTATACCGAGTTTGCAGAATCCATGTTGGTCGCGGTGCCGATCTGGTCTCCCAGTATCTCACTGGATGAACATCCTATCACAAATATAGAACCCTCTTTGAGCCTGGCCTGCTTAAGTATCTCGGTAACGGCTTGTCTGCTCTGTGCGGTTATCTCTTCAAAATTCATGGATTTATCCCTACCTGTAAAAAGTATTTGGATATATCCGGTCAGTTAAGCTCCATTTTTCTGAAGATTCCAAGAAGCCCGGCTTTAAAGCAAAGAAGCAGTGATCCAACTACTCCCAGCAGTGCCTGAGCTATCTCGAAAGGAAGCTTGATCATGGCATATTCGAATGTGCTGTAGACAAATGTTTTGCCCAGGGTATATCCAACTACCATTATAACAGCACCTACCAAAGTTGCCACCAGTGATCTTGAAAATTGTATTTTTCCTGATTCCTTTTGTCCGGAATGGGCGATCAGAGATATCACAACAGCCTGAAGTCCGTGGGTTACCAGTGATACGAACATGGGCAGGGGATAGAAGATCATATCTCCGATAAAAGAACCAACGCCTCCCACTATAAATGCGGCGATGGGGTCCAAAAGAAGCGACGCTGTGCAGATTATAAGATCGCACAGATACAGGTGTCCGCCGGGAACGGGAATAGAGAATATTGACATGGACATGACGATGTTAAGAGCCATGAACAGTCCTGTGACGGTAAGCCATCGTACCCGGTTCTTTTCCTTTAGTGAAACAGATTTTTCCATACTTATCTCCTCCTAGCCAATTTAATTGGGTTAGTCATAATATACACCTATTTATCAGCATAGAAAAGTAAAACAATCTTATCGCCGGAGTTTATTTTTGCTTAATTCTTTACATAGATACTTCACTACTTTGGGGTACGTAATTATGTTATAATGTATACGTGGTAGTGTCGAATAAAGAGGGCATGACGTGGGAAATTCCGGGTTATCTGAAATCGAGAACCATGAACATATTGATGAACTCACCGGGTTCCTTAAGCTGAACGGAATTCTGAGCCATATTCAGAGCTATGGCCAGGAGGATGAAAAGGCCGGTGTTGTCATAATCTATCTGAATGTTATGAATTTCAAGACCTTCAACAAGCGTTACGGCTTTGCCGGAGGTAATGAGTTTCTTAAGGGGCTTGCAGCTGAGATTCGTAGCATCTTTCCTGATGAGCTGGTGGCCCGCACAGGGGGCGATCACTTCATTATTTACGGAAGATCACTTGAGGAAAAAGAAATACTGGACAGACTGTCAAAACTTCGCGAGGCTTCGGTAAAACACGAGAAGGCGCTTCCCATGCGCATTAAGGCTGGCATTTACCTTGCTTCGGGGAATGAGGAAGACCCTGTTGTTTCCGTTGACAGAGCCAAGATTGCCTGTGATGACATTATAAGAGTCTACGATAAATATGATAATTTCTACAATGACGAGCTCGACAAGAAGAATGAGCTTCGTCAGTACGTTATAGATAATTTTGAGAGCGCTTTCCAAAAGAGATATTTCAAGGTTTATTACCAGAAGGAAGTCAGAGCCATGACAGGCAAGGTCTGCGGCTATGAGGCACTTGCCAGATGGCAGGACCCTGTTATGGGGCTTATTTCTCCTGCTATTTTCGTGGAGGTTTTAGAGAGTGTTCATCTTGTGCACAAGCTTGACACCTACATTATATATCAGGTGTGCTCTGATCTTCGGGATGACATAGACAGCGGATATTCGGTTGAACCGATCTCGGTCAACCTTTCCCAGCTTGATTTTGAGCTGTGCGATATTCTGACCGAGGTGGACAAGTGTCGGGAAACATTTGATATTCCCAAGAGCCTTCTTCACATAGAGATCACCGAGAGCGCCATTGCCTTCGGAGCTGATTTCCTTGGAGATGAGATACGAAGATTCAGGGAGGCGGGATATGAAGTCTGGATGGATGACTTCGGCGCAGGCTACAGCTCCCTTAACAACCTTAAGAACTACGACTTTGATGTCCTTAAGATTGATATGAATTTCCTCAGGTCCTTTGAGAACAACAAGAGGTCCCATGTCATCCTGGCAGCCATAGTCAACATGGCCAAGGAACTTGGAATACATACCCTTGCAGAGGGTGTTGAGACTAAAGAACAGTATGAATTTCTTAAGAATATAGGCTGCGAGAAGTTGCAGGGATACCTTTTCGGAAAGCCAAAGCCCGTGGATGATTTTGACAGGGAAGCAGAGCTCACACCTGAGTTTTGTGAGGACTACACTTACAGTTATTACTACGAGGCCATCGGCGAGATCAACCTTCTTGGAAACACTCCTTTAAGGGCAAAAGAGATGATAGTGAAGAATAACATTCCCATAGCAATAACAGAGCTTTTGGGGACTATACCCCAGATCCTTTATGCCAACGATGCATATCTTAGCGTTATCAGTTCCCTGGGCTTTTCAAGTCTTGAGGAGATAAATGCCTTTTATGCACTCCACAGCGATCTTCCGGAACTGGACAAATTTGTTCATGCGGTAAGACAGGCGGAGGAATCCCCTGACCATAGAATAAGAATAAACACAATATCAAACGGATCCATCGTTGATAACAAGATAAGGTTCCTCTCAAGGCATGGTGATACGGCAGTTTTTGCCATAGTGACCAGAAACACTTCTCTTAACAATCAGGCCGATCTGTCTGAGGACCTTCAGGTGGCAATGGCCCACGTGTTTAACCAGTATTTCAGAGTTGACCTTTTTGATGACTACGGAAAAGTTGATAATATCTACCTCAATGCAAATCAGAGGTCTGTGGCTGATGTGGAAAATGACGCGGTGAAGGCTGTGAGCTATTATGCCGAACTGTATCTTTTCCCTGAAGACAGAGAACGTTTCAAAAATCTCTATTACATCCCTACAGTCAGGGAGAGAGTCAGGGAGTCCGGCGGCGACTATCTGGTTGAGTATTTTCGTTCCGGCATGCCGGAGGATAACGGCAGAATGCAGATGTACATGATCCTGCCCTTCTACTATAATGGTAAGTGGAAATATATCTCATGTTGCAGATATGCGGATGAGTTAAAGGACGATTATTTGAAATAACGGGGATAGGATCAGGGTATGCTCAGGTTTTGTTTTGGGGCGTCCGGAGCGGGGAAGAGCACCGGGCTTTATAAAGAGATCATTGAAAGAAGTATGAAGGAAAGGGACACGGATTTTCTTATCCTGGTCCCCGACCAGTTCACGATGCAGACTCAGAAGGATGTGGTAAAAATGCATCCTTTGGGAGCCATCATGAACATAGATATATTGAGCTTTGGCAGACTTTCTCACAGAGTTTTTGAGGAAACAGGCCTGAGCTCTTTTTCTGTGCTTGACGACCTGGGAAAGAGCCTTGTCCTTAGGCGCCTTTCAGACAAACTGGGAGAGAGGCTTCCCGTCATCGGCAGGAACATGCACAAACCCGGCTATATCGACGAAGTAAAGTCCACCATCTCCGAATTCATGCAGTACAGTATCGGGGACGAGGACCTTGCTCTTCTTGAGGAAAAGAGCCTTAGCAAAGGGGCACTCAGCGCCAAACTTAAGGACCTTAGGCTTTTGTATCGGGAGTTCCTTGAATACATAAACGGAAAGTTCACGACTCCCGAGGAGACTCTGGACATTCTCTGCCGGGCTCTTCCGGGTTCAGAGCTTATAAAAGACAGCGTGGTTGTATTTGACGGTTTCACCGGTTTTACTCCCATTCAGTACAGGGTCATCAGACAGCTCCTTACCCTGTGCAGAGAGGTTATAGTATCGGTGACCATTAGTCCCGAAGAGGACCCTTACACGGATGGACTTAAGGAGCAGGAACTCTTTCTTCTTAGCAAAAAAACTGTTCTGGAACTGGAGAAACTTGAATTTGCCGTGATGCGTGAAAAGGGCAGCAATATAAGCGACTTTGCCGCATTCAGAGCCGTAAGACACTCTAAGGGTGGGGACAGCAGGGATACCTTTATCCGTGAAACTCCGGTGGCAAGGCTTAAAGGCAATCCACCGCTGGCATATCTTGAGCAGTCTCTTTTCCGCTATAAGACAGAAAAGTTCTCCGGTGAGAATGATTCCATTACCATATTCAGAGCTTCCACAGGGGATGAGGAGATCCGTCAGGCCATGATCATGATAAACGATCTGGTAAAGCAAAAGGGCTATGCCTACAGGGATATTGCCCTTCTCTGCGGCAGCCTTGATTCCTATGCGGATATTGTCACCAGGCAGTCGGAGAAGTTTGGAATCCCCATCTATGTTGATAAAAACACCAGCATTCTCTTAAATCCCTTCATTGAGTACATTACCAGTGCCATCAACATCGTTATCTCGGGCTATAGGTACGAGGATGTTTTCCACTACATGCGAAGCGGAATGACGGACTTTGAAAGGGATGATGCAGATATCCTTGAGGACTACGTGAGAGCCCTTGGTGTAAGAGGAAGGAAGCAGTGGGAGGACAAGTTCCTAAGGCACATGCCCCGAAGGTACAGGAAAAAAGCCGGCAGGGAAGAGGAAGATCTTCGTGAAGTCCTGCTTTTGGAGAAACTGAACGGAATAAGGGAAAAACTCTCCGGGGATCTTGAGCCTCTTTTTGATACAAAGGAGAGCACCGTTGCAGGCATAACAGACGCCCTGATAAAGGTCATCGAGGCCGGGGACTGCGAGAAAAAGCTCCGGGAATACAGGGCAATGTTCGAAAAACAGGGGGATCTTAAGAAGGCCAGGGAATACGACCAGATCTATGCTAAGATCATGACCCTTCTTGAGCAGATGAAGTCCCTTGTGGGGGATGAGGTCATAACCCTTGAGGAGTATAGAAATCTTCTGTCGGCAGGATTTGGAGAGATTGCGGTTGGTACCATCCCACAGGATGTTGACAGGATAGTGGTTGGAGACATCGAGAGGACGAGACTTCGGGAGATAAAGGTATTGTTCTTCGTTGGAGTAAACGACGGAAATATTCCCTCAAATGCCGGAAGCGGCGGAATACTGTCGGATATTGACAGGCAGTTTTTACTGGACCTTGGCACACCGATTGAGTTTGCGCCTACACCCAGGCAGCAGATGTACATTCAGAGGCTCTATCTTTATATGAACCTGACAAAGCCCACGGATAAGCTGTTTTTGTCCTTCGCGGAGCTTTCAAGTGACGGAAAATCCCTTCATGCAGCCTACCTTATTCCCAAGATCACCGGAATGTATGAGAATCTTGAGATACAGCGGCCTGAGGACAGGGACGCTCTTTCACAGGTTGTCAGCACCGATGACGGCATGGTGGCCATGGCGGGGATGATCCGTGAATATGCCGCAGGAAGGGCAACCGATGAGGGAAAGAAAGAGTTTATGGCCCTCTACAGAGTTCTTGGACAAATGGGGGATAATAAGCTTCTTGAGGATATAACAGAGGCAGCCTTTACTCATTACAGGAATATGCCTCTGGCAAAGGCTATAGCTACGGCTCTTTACGGAGTGAACCTTGAAAACAGCGTAACAAGGCTTGAACAGTTCGCTTCCTGCGCCTATGCCCACTTTCTTAAGTATGGCCTTGGGCTTGAGGAGCGTCAGGAATACAGGTTTGACAGTGCGGACCTTGGAAATGTGTTCCACGAAGTCCTTGATAAGTACCTTAAGAAAATAACCTCCGAGGGCAGGAATTTCAGGACCATCTCCAAGGAGGAATCCGATGAGCTACTGGATGAAATTGTAAATGAGTGCGTAGATTCCTATGGAGAGACCATTCTTCGCAGCACATCCAGAAACGAGTATGTTGCGGACAGGATCCACAAGATCCTTGTAAAAACTGCAGATACCATGAGATATCAGCTCTCCAGGGGAAGCTTTGAGCCAGCCCGAATGGAGATGAGCTTTGAAGAAGCCGGAAACATTGAGAATATAAATATCGCCCTCAGGGAGGATGAGAAACAGGGCATCATAGAGAGCATGAAGCTTAAGGGGCGGATCGACAGAGTGGATATCTGCAGCGACCCGGATCACGTCTATGTGAAGATTGTGGATTACAAGTCCTCTAAGCACAGCTTCAGTGTGGCATCTCTTTACTACGGTCTTCAGCTTCAGCTGGTGCTGTACATGAACGTTGCCATGGCTGCGGAGAAGAAGCACTCCGGGGGAAAAGAGGTAGTTCCCGCCGCGCTTCTTTACTATCATATCCACAATCCTGAGATTGAGACCGAGGAGGAGCCCGATGAGGAGACCCTCAATCAGGCCATAAGAAGCCAGCTCAACACCAGAGGTCTTGTCAGTGAGGACAGGGACATCATAGGCCTTCTGGACAATGAGATCTCCGGTAAATCCGATGTAATTCCTGTTGAGATCACAGCCAAGGGCGCTGTGGGAGCAAGATCCCAGACGGCGGCTCCCGAGGTCATAGAGGGACTCTCGGAATTTGTCGGAAGGAAAATACGGCAGCAGGGAAGAAACATCCTTGATGGAGACATAGAAGTAAATCCTTTTGACGACAAGAAGTACAACTCCTGCACCTTCTGTGACTTTAAGTCCATCTGCGGATGCGACGAGAAGGTGCCCGGATACAGGAAAAGACATTTCGAAGTAACAGACGATGAAGCAACAGCCCTTATCATGGCTGAAGTTAACGAAGAAGAGACAGATACAAATGGGGATTGAATTTACCGAGGAACAACAGGCGGTCATTGACGCCAGAAAGAGCAATATACTGGTATCCGCAGCAGCCGGCTCCGGCAAGACTGCGGTTTTGGTTGAGCGCATTATTCAGATGATGAGTGAAGGCCTGGATATCGATCATCTTCTGGTGGTGACCTTTACAAGGGCTGCAGCTTCACAGATGAAGGAGAAGATCACTGCAGCTATCCATGAAAGACTGGCACAGGATCCGGAGGATGCTCATTTTCAGAGACAGGAGACTCTGATCCATAACGCTCAGATAACCACAATAGATTCCTTCTGCCAGTATGTGGTGAGGAATAACTTCAACACCATAGGTCTAGACCCCTCCTACAGAGTAGGGGACGAGGGCGAGCTTCAGCTTCTGTCCGAGGAGGTTTTAAATGACCTTCTGGAAGAGGAGTACGACAGGGCAGCCGGGGATGATAACAGCGATTTTATCTACTGCATGGACTATTTCAGCCAGGGCAGCAGCGACAGGGCTGTGGGAGAATATATAAGCACTCTCTATAAATTTTCCAGGAGTATGCCCTGGCCTGAGGACTGGCTAAGGCAGAGGCTCTGCGATTATGAGATCGGGGATGAGGATTTTGACAAGTTTGATTTCGTGAAGGCCTGCAAGGAACTGGCAGGGGACATCCTTAAGGAAGCAGCATCAAGACTTGAACTGGCTCTTAAGCTGGCCTCAGAGCCCGATGGTCCCTATATGTACGGGGATCAGTTCGAGAGCGAGCTTGACAGCGTAAGGGCAGCATTAAGCTCCGGCACCTATGATGAGTTTTTTGACCGGCTGAGGAACATAAGCTTTGACAAGCTTACTCCCTGCAGGGACAAGAGTGTGAACGGGGATAAGAAGGAGCTTGCCCAGAAGATGAGGGGCGACGCCAAGGAGGCCGTGGCGAAGCTTATAAAGGATTTCTTCGGCAGCAGGAGCGACCAGGTAAAAGAGAAAATGGGTTACTGCGACAGGGCTGTCCGTGAACTGGTGAGACTTACTTTGGAATTTGCCGACAGATTTGCCAGGGTGAAAAGGGATCGGCATATCATTGACTTCTCCGACATGGAGCACTTTGCTCTTCAGATACTGGTGGATCATCCCTCGGAGGATGTATCTACGCCCTCAATCGTAGCGTTGGAGTACAGAGACTATTACAGGGAAGTCCTTATCGATGAGTATCAGGACAGCAACAGCGTTCAGGAGATGATCTTAAAGGCCATATCCGGCGAGGATCCGAAGGTCTCCGAGAGGTTCATGGTGGGTGATGTCAAGCAGAGCATCTATAAGTTCCGCCTGGCAAGACCCGAGATCTTCATGGAGAAATTTGCTTCCTTTGACAGGACTCCCGGCTCTGAAAACAGAAGGATCGATCTTCATAAGAACTTCAGGAGCAGAAAAGAGATCCTTGATATAACCAATTATATTTTTGCAAGGATCATGGGAAGTGACCTTGGAAAGGTTGAATATGACAGTGATGCAAGGCTTGTCTACGGGGCAGATTATGATAAGCCTTCCTTTGACGTGACTTCTGAGCTTGTTTTCGTGGATGA
Source organism: Butyrivibrio sp. (assembly GCA_024697425.1). Classification (GTDB taxonomy): domain Bacteria; phylum Bacillota; class Clostridia; order Lachnospirales; family Lachnospiraceae; genus Butyrivibrio. Next base: position 38,784 of record JAILFT010000076.1, read on the forward strand.
TGCCGGGGATGATACAGAGGCTTCAGACATGTCCATGAAGGAAAAAGAGGTGGCGGTCATAGCTGCAAGGATCAAAGAGCTTATGCGGGAAAATCCGAAGCTCTCCTATAAGGACATAGTCATCCTCTTCAGGTCGCCTTCGGGCTGGGTGGATATCCTCAAAAAGGGACTTTCCGATAACGGTATCCCTGCATATATGGAATCCAAGAGCGGATATTTTACTTCCTACGAGGTTTCGGTACTTCTTAACGTGATGTCTGTTATAGACAATCCCAGGCAGAACATCGAGCTGATAAGTGTGATGAAGTCTCAGGTAGGCGGATTTACCGATGAGGAGCTGGCAAAGATCAGGATTGCCTTAAACGAACTTGAAGATCCGGATCTTAGAGAGAGCTATTTCCTTGGCATGAAGAGCGGACTTTCCCTGGAGGAAGGGCTTTCTGACAAGGTGGCAGATTTTGTTGAACTCATAGAGGATTTCAGGACAATGTCTACCTATGTGCCTGTCCATGAACTTTTGCAGCTTTTCCTAAGCAGGACGGATTTTGAGACGGTAGTGACAGCCATGCCCTACGGCAACCAGCGCAGGGCCAATATAGAGCTGCTTCTTAATGACGCCGCCAATTTCGAGAGGACCAGTTTCAAGGGACTGTTCCATTTTGTCAGATACATCGAGCACCTTAAGGACAGTCAGGTGGATTACGGCGAGGCCGGTATCATCGATGAGAACGCCGATGTTGTCAGGATCATGAGTATCCATAAGAGTAAGGGACTGGAATTTCCTGTGGTTTTTGTTGCGGGAATGGGTCAGCGCCTCAACTTCAGAGACAGCACCGGGAATTTCATCCTGGATATGGACCTTGGCCTTGGGGTGAAGTACATCAATCCGGATCTTGGCATCAAGTCCGATACTTTAAGACGCGCAGTTATTGCGGACTGCATGAAAACCGACAGCCTCGGAGAGGAGCTGAGGGTTCTTTACGTTGCCTTAACAAGAGCCAAAGAAAAGCTCATTATGACTGCCGGGGTAAAAGACCTTTCTAAAAAAGTCACTGAGCAGCTGGCACTTATAGCATCTTACGGAAAGAGCGGGGAGCTTCTTCCCTACGGCAAGAGAAAGGCGGCTTCCAGCTATCTTGACCTGGTGTTGCCTGCGGTGTTCCTTCATACATCCATGAAGGAGATATTTGAAAAATATGAGATCCCTATCGAGGAGTACGGCGCGTATTACGGAGCCGGTGAAGATGAACCTTCTCTTAAGATAAAGGTCATGGGTGCCAATGATATCACAGTGGCGCAGCTTACTGATGATGCTCTTTCACAGATAAGGAGAAAAGAGCTGGATGCTCCCGCAGGGGATACTGAGCTGGAGAAACAGCTAAAGGAGAGGCTAAGCGCAAAGTACTCCCATCCTGAGCTTACAGGTCTTTTCACCAAGACGACAGTCACGGAGCTCAAGAAAAAGATGCTGGAGGAAGCCGGAGAATTTGATGCCCATGAAGCCTCTTTTGCCGTGGATACAGAAGAAACTGAAGATAAGAAGAGCGTATCATCACAAAAGCCTCTTACAGGTGCCGAGCGTGGTACTGCCTATCACCGTATCATGGAACTTCTTGATGAGGATATCTACGGGGATGAAAATCTTACTTCCTGCAGTAGCAAGGAGGTTTGTGACAGACTGGATAAGTGGATCGGAAAGCTGACGGATGAGGGCGTGATCCCGGAAACCTACAGGGCGTGCGTCGATACAAAGGATGTTTCGATATTTCTTTTCACCGAGCTTGGAAGGCGTATGGGAGCAGCGTTCAGAAATGGGAAGCTCATGACTGAAAAGCCTTTCATGATGGGGGTTGCGGCATCTGAGCTTAATGAGAAGTTCCCTCCGAGCGAAACTGTGCTGATTCAGGGAATCGTGGATGCCTGGTTCATTGAAGGCGACGATATCATCCTTATGGATTACAAGACGGATAAAGTCAGGGAAGATAAGGAGCTTACCGACAGATACAGCATTCAGCTGAAGCTCTACAGGAGGGCACTGGAGGCTGCCACAGGCATGAAGGTAAAAGAGATCTACATCTATTCCTTTGCCCTTGGAAGGCAGATTCAGCTCAGCGTGTAGATGAGGGCCACAAGATTAGCCAGGGAGTGCATGAGAAATACCAGTGACAGCTTTCTGTAGCGGTAATAGGCGAGGGTTATGAGAAGTCCCATAAGAAAACCGTAGAGCATCTGCACGGGATTTAAGTGATATATGCCAAAGATGGCAGCAGTCAGGATCACGGAGACTACTGCGTTTTTGGAAAAATGTAAGATGATGTCAAACAGGAAAAATCTGAACAGTATCTCCTCAAAAAGCGGAGTGACGATGCAGTAGAGAAGGATGAGGATAACAGTGTTGTCGCCAACATCCATAAGTGAATCCGAGGCGTTTTGAAAGGATTCGATTTCGGTGAGACCTGTTATATTGAACAGCAGGGTGAGAAGGAAGGCCACAGCGCAGGAAATAAGCCCATATATGATATATGTGGAGACTGAAGCCTCCTTGATACCTGATCTTTCGGAAAATTTATTTTTCATTTCCTATTGACAATCCCTTTCCATGAGAGTTTAATGTAAATGAATTTAACAGACCGCTAGGGGAGCAATGCTGAGAGTGTACGTTTCAAACGTCTAACCCTTATTACCTGACCCGGATAATACCGGCGTAGGGAAGCTTATTTACTTGCAATGCCACTTGATTATATCATATATGGCAGTGTTTATGCAGGTAGCAAGGATATGGTATCCTCCCCGAAAGTCAATGACAACAAGGGAGGATTTTTTTATGAGTTTATTTTTGGAGAAAGTAACAGAGGACGGTTATGTTACCTACAACATAACCAAAGGAGGATATGCCCTGATCATTGCGCTTGCGGTTCTGGCATTTCTTGCAATAAGCTATTTCCTCAACAAAGACGGCAAGTTCAAAATGAGCATCAAGCAGACAACGGTTTCTGCTCTTTGCCTGGCACTGGCCTTCGTTTTGTCAAATATCAAGCTTTTCAAACTGCCCATGGGTGGCTCCGTAACATTTTTCAGCATGTTCTTTGTGGCATTCATCGGCTACCTGTACGGACCCAGGATCGGTCTTGCATCTGCTTTTGCCTACGGCCTTCTTCAGCTTGTGGTTGATCCCTACATCATCAGCATTCCCCAGCTTCTGTGCGATTATATCCTGGCATTCACAGCTCTGGGACTTTCAGGTTTCTTCTATAACAAGAAGGGCGGAATGATCAAGGGTTATCTTCTTGCAGTCTTCGGAAGATTCTTCTTTGCAACACTTTCAGGCGTGGTATTCTTTGCGGACTATGCTCCCGAGAATATGTCACCTTTAGCTTACTCAGCAGCCTACAACGGCTCTTACCTTGCTGCAGAGAGTGCGATCACAGTGATAGTTCTTTTGATCCCGGTTGTACATGAGGCTATCTATCGAGTAAAGACTGAGGCACAGGAAAAAGAAGTAAGAAATCAGGTATCACTTGGATAAAGTGGATCTGCGGTATTGATTGAGGGAGAATATGGTGTACAATCTAGATAGATTGTGCACCATGTTTTTTTATAAAAATTTTATTAAATTTAGCAGGGGCCGTACTTTCTTTTATTCATGAAATATCATACTATATAATGAAGTTTGTGTATTTTTTAGCAATCGGGAGATGTAAATGAAGAAACTCGTTGAAATAAAAGACGTAAGCAAGATATATAATCCCGGGGAAAATGAGGTCAGAGCTTTGAGCCATGTAAATCTGACCATCGGAGAGGGCGAATTTGTGGCCATTATCGGCCAGTCCGGATCCGGAAAGTCCACACTTATGAACATGCTTGGATGCCTCGATACACCCACCAGCGGCAAGTATTTCCTTCATGGGCAGGATGTTTCCCACATGTCAGACGATGAACAGTCAGACATCAGGAACAGGGAGATAGGATTTATTTTCCAGGGATTCAATCTTATACCGTCACTGACAGCTTTGGAAAATGTGGAGCTTCCTCTTATATACAGGGGAGTTTCCAAGAAGGAGAGACTGCGTCTTGCCAATGCAGCACTTAACAGTGTGGGCCTTGAAAAGAGAAAGACCCACAAGCCCAGTGAGATGTCCGGCGGACAGCAGCAGAGGGTTGCCATCGCAAGGGCCATAGCCCAGGCACCGCCCATTCTTCTGGCGGACGAGCCTACAGGTAACCTTGATACCCACTCCACCAAGGAGATCATAAGGATCATCAAGAGACTCTACCATGAGGGCAGAACAGTGATAATAATTACCCATGATCCCGGCATTGCCAAACAGGCAAAGAGGATCATAACCATTTCCGACGGAATGATCCAGAGTGATATCAAAAATCCGGAGTATAAGGACGAAATCTGATCGTTACAGAAAAAAGTGTATGGAGGAATGAAATGTCTAAAGTCGATGAAGTTAAGCAGGATACTCCTGTAACCGAGCAGCCTGAAGTAAACAACGAGATAAAGGAGACCACCGGATCGGAGATGGAGGTATATGAGGATTACGATACCACCGATCTGTCCGACTCAGCAGGCAAAAAGAAAAAGTTCAAGAAGCGCTATGTTGTTCTGGGAATAGTGGCCCTTGCCGCTATCGGGATCATTGCCGGAGCTTTGAACAGCAGGAAGAACTCTGTTGTATATGTTGAGACCTATACCGCTGCTCCCGGAACCATTGAGAATGTTATCTCAATATCCGGTACCGTTCAGAGTGCTGATAGCAAGAGCTATTTTTCTGATGTAACCGCACCTATTGAGAAGATCAATGTGAAGGTTGGAGACAAGGTAAAGACCGGAGATATGCTCTATACCTATGATCAGGAAGCTCTTGACCTTGCCCAGAAGAATGCGGAGCTTGCAATCAAACAGGCAAAGGGAAGCTATAGTGCAACTGCTGCAGGAGCTACCGCTTCTTCGTCAGCACAGGGATATGCAAACAGCATGACTCTGGCACAGATAAATGACAGGATCGACCAGATTACCAACGAGATAGAAGCTGTAAATAAGCAGATTACAGAAAAGCAGAACAGGATCAATCAGACTATCGACGAGCTTCGAAAAGTCCAGATGGACTACAACCAGAACAGGGTGTCTGACTCAGCTGAGGGCTATGCTGCTACAGACAGAAAAGACAGTGACGGAAACGAGATGTATCTCCAGACTCAGGAAGCGCTGACAGATGCTACAGCAGCCCTTACAAGAGATCCTCAGATAATAGCCTGGCAGGATCAGATCACTGCACTTAAGGATGAAGCATCACGCCTTGGTGAAGCCAAAAGCTTAAAGGTAAGCGGCGGTACAGTTCAGTCTGCAAAGGCAGCACTTGATACTACCCAGCTCAATCAGGAGGATACCCTCTCAAAGATTGAGGAAGCCAGAGCAGGAGTGTCTGCAGAATTCAACGGCGTTGTTACAGCTATTCCCGCCAATGTAGTGGACGGAGCAACCGTTACCGCAGGTTCCATGGTTGTTACTCTGGCAAATCTTGATGAAGTTCAGGTTGCGATTCAGGTTTCAAAGAGTGACCTTCCAAAGATCAGCGTTGGACAGAAGGTTGATGTAACAATCAACAACAAGACCTATGAGGGTGAGATTTCCAAGATTTCCGGAACTGCCACAAAGAATGCCAACGGCGTAGCTGTTGTTGATACGGTTATCGTTGTTACAAATCCCGATGATGAGATAATCCTTGGAGTTGAGGCCAACAATAAGATCCACGCAGAAAAGGCAGACAACACCATTGTTCTTCCTTATGAGTATATTCAGACAGATGCTACCGGCGATTATGTGCTTGTAGTGGATAACGGCATTGTAACAAGGAAGGACGTGACAATAGGTATTTCCACCAGCACTGACGCTCAGATCACAGAGGGTCTCTCCGGAGGAGAAGCAGTTATTTCCTCAGATGTAAGTCTTCTTACGGAAGGAATGGCTGTTCAGGTACAGTAATGGGTAAATTCGGCGAGTATTTTAAAAGCGCAATTAAACAGATAATAGGAAACGGCTACAGAACATTGATGACAATGCTTGGTATTGTCATCGGTATTGCTGCGGTTATTGCCGTAGTGGCACTGGGTAACGGGATGAGCTCCTTTGTTAAGAACTCTCTCAACGACCTGGCGGGCAACTATGGCTCTTTATCCTTAAATACCTCCAAGACTTCGGAGCGATTCACAAGGGAAGATATAGCTGCCCTTGAGGAAGAACTTCCGGATATCAAGGGAGTATCGCCGGTGATAAATTCCTACGGCAAGATAAAGGGAAGAAGAGAAACCGTAAGCTGCAGCATATCAGGAGGAGCAGAAAGTCTTCTGTACAATGCCGGAAACGGTATCGTGAAGGGCTCCTACTTTACAAGGCAGCAGGTTGATTCATGCCAGAGAGTCTGCGTCATGCTCATAGATGATGCCGTTAAACTCTTTGGTACTGAGGAAGCTGTGGGTAAAGAGGTGGAGATAACCGTCTATGGAAAGACTGCCACCTATACCATAGTGGGACTTCGCGATCACATGAATGAGCTCTACAACTTTATCATGGAGGGGCAGGATTATTACGCTCAGATTGAAATGCCTTACACTTCTCTTGGTGCGGATTTTGACTACGAAACCAACGAGTTTACTCAGCTGTATCTTTTTGATAATCAGGACAGTCTTTCGGATTCTGTCAGCAAAGCAGAAAACTTTCTTACAAATGCTCACAACTTAAGGGGAACCAGTGCCCTCAGCGCTTACAGCATGGCTGATTTCGGAGATGAACTTAACTCGATTCTAGGCTATGCTCAGAGCTTCCTTTTGCTGGTGTCGGTAATATCCCTAGTGGTGGGAGGCATCGGTGTTATGAACATTATGCTGGTTTCCGTTACCGAGAGAACCAGAGAGATTGGAATAAGGAAATCAATCGGTGCCAGTACCGGCGCCATTATGATCCAGTTTTTATCAGAGGCTGCAATCTTAACCCTCCTTGGAGGACTTGTGGGGATAATTCTTGGAATTGCCGCAGCTTATGCAATCTGTACAGCCATTGGATTTGATGTCATCATCACGCCTACATCCGTGGCAGGAGCAGCTCTTTTCTCTATTCTGATAGGTCTTTTCTTCGGACTTTATCCCGCAAGAAAAGCGGCAAAGATGAAGCCTATCGACGCACTTAGACTGTAATTGTTTAGGAGTTTTATGGGAACCTTCGGTGAATATATAAAAAGTGCATTATCCAGCATTAGAAATAACAAAGGCAGGTCTTTTCTGACCATGCTTGGCATTATCATTGGTATTTCAGCGGTGCTTACGGTTCTTATCATCGGTGACGGCATGAAAGCCACCGTCAACAGTGAGATAGATTCGCTGGGTGCCACAACAGTTTCTGTTTCTCTTGACGATACCAAAACAGATAAGACCATCACCAGGGAACAGCTTAGGCTGATAGAGGAGAACATTCCCGATATTTTTGGTATTTCCCCCAGTATCAGTGTATACGGGGAAATCAAGGGAAGAAGAGATAACTATTCGGTATCCCTGAGCGGAGGTATGGCAGCCTCCGAGAATGGCGGAGGTGTAAAGATGCTCCACGGAAGATACTACTCAGAGAGCGAAGTGGAGGATGCCAAGAACGTACTGGTGGTGAGCCAGACCTTTGCCAAAGAGCTTTTCGGCTTTGAGGAGATTGTAGGCAGGACTGTAGAGATCACTGCCAATAATCAGATAAGAGAATTTACCATTGTGGGAGTAAGGGAGGACAATCCTATTGATATTGCCCTTGCAAGCTTTGGCGATGATACCCTTATTATGGCAGCAGGCCCCTATACAGCTGTAGCAGAAGCTTTCAATATCAATGTTGATGACATAATCACATCCTTTGACATATATCTGGACAGTGAAAACAAAGATGAAGTTTTAAGCCAGACCAGAGCCGTCGTGGAGAATATTCTGGGACTTCGAGGCGAAAATGCTGTTAAAATCTCTTCCGGAACAGGCTTTGATGCCACCACCAACCAGATCCTTGATATCATCACCACGGTAGTTGCCCTGATAGCAGCCATATCCCTTCTTGTAGGTGGTATCGGCGTTATGAACATCATGACAGTATCTGTAACGGAGAGAACAAGAGAAATCGGCATCAGAAAGTCACTTGGAGCAAGAACCTCCTCCATACTGACCCAGTTCCTGGCTGAAGCCGCCATCCTCACCTTCGTCGGAGGTGTCATCGGCATCATCTTCGGACTCACAGTATCCTTCATCATCTGCAAAGTCATTGACTTCGCCTTTAAAGTCAATCCCGTCCTTGTGGCCATCGTAGTAGCCATATCCACCGCCATAGGACTTTTCTTCGGCATCTACCCTGCCAAGAGAGCGGCCAACCTCGACCCCATCGAGGCCCTCAGAACCGAGTAACTTCTTTCAGAAGTCTGCCCACGGCGCGCCCCTAACCTGGCCGTCACGCCCCGCGCCGTGGTCAGACGGCTGAAAAAATGAAGGCGGTTACTGAGGGTCTGACCTCGCCCGACTGGATGCTTTATGGTATACTATAGTGGATAAATTGTTTTTGGGGTGAGTTGTGAGAGAAATAATTGACCAGTTACTTCAGGGTAAATATGCATATGCGCAGAGGAGCCTTGACTTTTCTACTGCGAGAGTTGAGCTGTCTATTATCCCCGGTGAGTCTGTTGAGGGCTCTTTTACCATTTTCGGACCGGAGAATGATCCCACCTACGGAATTGTTACTTCTACTGAGATAAGGATGAATGTCCTTGCTGAGGAGTTTTCCGGCTCTCCCTATGAGCTTTCTTACAGATTTGACGGGCAGGGGCTTTCCCAGGGGGATGTTATCAAGGGGGAGTTCAGGATAATTTCCAATCAGGGTGAGTATGTTCTGCCCTTCGTAGTTACTGTTCGTCTGGATCATATTGCATCCAGCCTCGGTGACATCAAGAATCTTTTTCATTTTGCAAATCTGGCAAAGTCTGACTGGAATGAGGCGGTAAACCTCTTTTATTCCCGTGAGTTCATTTCACTATTCAGGGGCAACGATGCCCAGTATGAGAGCCTTTACAGAGGACTGTCCACCAATCCGGACAATATCCAGAATGTAGAGGAATTTCTTATTGCCATCAACAAGAAGCAGCCGGTGCAGTTTACTGCAGAGCCCGGGGAGCTGCTTACAGATTTTAACGGACTTACCCATGACCATGGCATTATCATAACCAGAAACGGATGGGGATATACAAGTCTTAGCGCTAAGGTGGACGGAGACTTTATCCTTCTTGACAGGACAGAGCTTACAGAAGATGACTTTTCAGGCAGTTCCTGCAGGATAAAGGTCAGGATCCGCCCCGAGAATCTTCATGAGGGCAGAAATTACGGCAAGATTATCCTTTACAACTTCTTTGTGACCCTGGAGATCCCGGTTACGGTGGTTGTGGAGTTTTCCGGAAGACATCTTACTTCCGATTATCAGGAAAAGAAAAAGCTTCTGGTGGATCTTGTCAGAATATATGAGAATTTCAGCTGCAAGAAGATCAAGTCCAGAGAATGGCTCTCCGAAACCGGCAAGATCATTACCAAGATGAATGCCATAGATGACAAGGACCTGGAGACAAGGCTCTACACTGCCCATTACTACATTACTGCAGGCCGTGTGAATGAGGGTAAATGGATCCTGGACCAGGCCGCGAGAGAAGTGGAAGAGGCTCCGGGAGATACTCTTTACAGCTATTATCTGTATCTTTCCACTCTTTGCAGCAGGGAAGATGCATTCATTAACGATATTTCCGAGAGGCTTGAGGGAATCTTCAGAAGGAATCCCGACAACTGGCGAATTGCCTGGCTTCTCCTTTACATAGCCGAGGAGTACAGTGCCAGCACTCCCAGAAAGTGGATGGTTCTGGAGGAACAGTTCTCCTTTGGATGCAGGAGTCCGATCCTTTACCTTGAGTCCATGAACCTTCTGAATGACTCGCCATCAATCCTCACAAGGCTTGATGAGTACGAGCTGTACGTGCTGGAATACGGCGCCAAGAGGAAGATCATAAGTCTCAATCTTATAGACCAGATAGTTTACTTATCCCTCAGGGTCAGAAACTTTGACAACAGACTTTTCAGGATCCTTAAGACCTGCTATGAGATCAGGGTCAGTGATGAGGTTCTGGAAGCTATAGTTTCCCTGCTTATAAAGGGAGGTAAGACCGACAGATTTGCCTTTGAATGGTATGAGAAGGGCGTAGACAGACAGCTTCGCATAACAAGACTATACGAATACTACATGATGTCCATCTACACCGATGAGAACGGACTTCTACCCTGCGAGATCAGCAGGATGGTCCTTATGTACTTCTCATATCAGAGCGACCTGGAATACGACAAAAACGCAATTCTCTACCGGTATGTTCACGAGAACAGGGAGGAATATCCTGAGCTTTATGAGTCATATGTTCCTCAGATAGAGAAATATCTTTTAGCTCAGCTTGATAAGGGCAGGATCAACAGAGACCTGGCCTACCTCTACAAAAATATGCTTACAAGGCAGATGGTGGATGCTGCCAATGCTTCCAAGGTGCTCAGCATTCTTTACACCGCCGAGATCAAAACCGATGACAAGCGTATCAGCGCAGTTGTGGTGGTCTATGACAAGCTGGAGCGGGAGATGAAGTACTCCATGGTAGACGGCTGTGCTTATGTGCCGCTTTACGGCAGCGATTATGCGGTACTTCTTACGGACCACGATGACAACAGATACGGCGCCACGGTGCCCTATACCAATACCAGGATGATGCTTCCCGGGAAGCTTGCTGCCTTTACGATTCCCTATATCCAGAAAGGCCGCGAGAACCTGGATCTTTTCCTGTGCGATCTTGGCAAAAATGCCTACACCATAGACATGGACAACGTCAGCAGATACAGGGATCTGGCAGAGTCCGAGTTTGTAAGAAAGAGCAGCAGAAGTGAGATCCGCAGCAATCTCATCAGATTCTACTACGACAACGATTTTACAAGACAGCTCACCGAGTACCTTATGGAGATGGATCTTGGTGAACTTGGAACCCAGGGAAGGAATGAGATCCTTGAGATAATGGTAATGTCCGGGCTCTATGACAAGGCTCTTGAGTGGATCACGCTCTTTGGAACCTACGGTGTTGATCCGAGAGTCATTCTGCGCCTGTGCGTAAGGCTTCTTGACCGGGGACTTCTTCCTGTCTCGGGAAAAGAGCTGAATATTGCCCACAGCGCTTTCAAAAACGGCAAATATGATGAGCAGCTTCTGGCCTATCTGGTGGATAACTTCAACGGAACCATTAAGGAGATGAGGGATATCTGGAAGGCTGCAGAGTCCTTCGGTATTGATACCTACGGATTAAGCGAGAGAATGCTGGTTCAGATGCTCTACAGCGGAGCCTATATCGGCGAGAAGATCGAGGTCTTCAAGTCCTATGTTCAGAGCGGCTCCAATTCTGATATTGAGATGGCCTTCCTTGCTCAGAGTGCCTATGACAGCTTTGTTCGGAACAAGATAACGGACAGATATGTCTT
>JAILFT010000101.1 GCA_024697425.1 Butyrivibrio sp.
TGATATATCCTGAGTATTCCCAGAAGAGCCGCCGTAGCGGCAATTATCTCCATTATGAACACGCCCCTGAAAGTGACAGGCGAGATCAGTGACGCAATCCCATAGATAAAGTACAGCATGATGCCCTTCTGATCAAAGAGGTCCCTGTAGGGCACCATACCTCTGAAGATGCATTTTCCTACAGTAAAATAGCTGTTAGCATCATCCCAGAGATTGAATACGTACAAAAAGGATGACCTTGTGCAAACAGTCATGATCACAAAGGCACACAAAAGGCTCCAGACAAAGGATTTGAGCTTGCTGTCAGGAATCTCATCACTCAGGTCATATTTAGCTTTTACCGTGTTTGTGAATATATCCAAAAATAACCTCCATACCGGCAGCCGCATAAGGCAGCCAGTAAATATAATATCTCATGGCATAACGGGATGAACCTTCCCAGAACTCATGGAACAGCATACCGCCGAATATCAGTATCAAGAGCAGCATCCTGGGTGTAGTAAGCTTCTTCATCCTAATTGCATTTATCAGAAAAACCAGGACTCCAAGATAGCAGACTGTCATAAACACGTTCATGATCCAGGCAAGGATACGGCTTCCCTTTCCAAACACCAGAAAATCACAAAGTTCCGATTGGTTCTCCACGTGACGGCTCACAAGATCAAGGTTGTGAGTTGATACGCACACGGGATCTGCCCACTGGGTAGCAAATTTACGGGAAAAGAACTTTATGCCGGCCTTGGGATTTGAGGCAAAATATGAAAGTCGCTCAGCAATATTCTCTTTTGCCGCATCTGCTGTACGAGCTGAATCATATCCATTCCCGGAGAATACATGGTAGTTGTAGCCGTTGTACCAGCCATCCTCCAGCTCACTCTCCTGCAGTCCCATGGCAATATGTGCCCAGGCGGGATTCCCATCCGGAATCTTTTCAAGCCCCGTAAGATTACAGAAGTATGCGTCAACTCCGGCCTTTGCCCCAAAGGTTATAGCAAGGAATACTACCGCAAGTGCCAGACGCTTAACAAAGCGCTTTGAATTTGCCTTCGTCTCTATATCCTGATTCCTGTAGGTATAGTCCCAGGTACTTCCTATCAGGATCATTACAAGCGCAATAAGTGTGATCTCACAGTTGGTCTTGATGACCACAGCCGCAGCAATACTGATAGCCGAGACTACACCATAACGAATCTTATCCGTCTTAACGAAGCGTATCATCATGTACAGCGCCAGAGTCTGGGGAGCCATACTCAGGATATCTCCGTAAATATATGTCACATAATTGTAGAAAAACAACGCCCCAAAGGACATCAGCGCCGCCATCCCTGCAATGCTTTCATTCTCAAAGATTTCTCTTGTGATCAGAAAAATCAGGAGCATCGTTACAAGAATCGATACCAGCTGTACAATGTCCCAGGCAAAATAGTTAGACGGCCCAAAGATACTTCCCATGAACATTCCAAAAGCAACGTACCCAAGCTGAAATGGCCATACAAATAAGTATCCTCCCGGATTGGTAAGTGATGAATAATCGCCGGTCATAAAACTGTTGATCACATCATCCAGCGTCTTGGAATCATTTACTGCCTGAGGATGGATAGCAAGAATCAGCATCAGACAGTAGACAGTTACAAAAGTTATTCCTGCTGCCACAAAGATACTGCTCTTATTAAAGAGCTTAAACCTGTAAAGCAGGTAAAAAAACACAAGAACAGCCACCACCGATATGAAGAGCAGAATATAATTCTCTCTTCCATACAGAGGCTGATCATTATCACAGTGCATCTCATAGTAAACAGTTGTAAGACTGCTTATCACCAGAACAGCAGCTGCAGCTATCGCAAGGCACGCTGCAATTATTAAATTAAAGGCATTTACTACCTTCTTCATCCATCACTCCGGAAAGTCATATTTGATCTTGTCCTGTTCGCTGATATCCTCTCCCAGCTGAACTTCGTTCACTACAAGCTTTGTATCGGCTATAATGGTGTGCTTCTGTCCGGCCTTCATGGAGATGACATCTCCAACGGACACCTGTCTCTTCTCGCCATCAAGGATCACGGTTCCGCGGCCTTCCATTATGGTCCATACCTCATCCCTGTGCTGGTGGCTGTGGTACTTCAGCTTGTTTCCCGGCAAAAGAACTACTCTTATAACCAGAGCATTGTTCTGAACATCTACTACAGTAAAGCTTCCCCAGGACTTCTCGGCGAAGCGAATGTTATCTGTTATCTTCTCTACATAGGGTTTGATATAGCTGGACTGCTCCTTGTCCGCAACAAGGATTCCATCGTTGCTGGCAGCCACCACCATATCCTTAAGCCCCATGGCAATGATGGGGATATCCAGTTCGTTTACAACATTGCTGTTAACACAGGTATCGTCCATCTCGCCCTTGCCGATAAAAGGTTCATGCATCTCCTCAGCAAAAGTATTCCAGGATCCGATATCCTTCCAGTCCCCGGAGAAACGCACAACGCCAATGGACTTCTCATGCTCTCCGACAGCATAGTCAAAGCTTATCTTCCTGCAGTCCGCATAGTTCTCCTTGAGGTCTTTGAAGCCATCAAACTCCATGAGTTCATGAGCTCTCTCAAGGATATAGCTGAGTTTAAAAGCAAATACTCCGCAGTTCCACAGAGCCCCTTCATCTATGTATTTCTGCGCAGTCTCAACATCAGGTTTCTCCCTGAAGGCAGACACAGCGCTGATATGTTCCTTGGTATCAGGCTGAATATAGCCATACTTCTCACTGGGATAGGAAGGTTCAACCCCCATAAGGTTAAGGTTGTAGGTTCCGGCCTTCACCATATCCTCAAGCTCCTTGAAACACCTGAAGTATGAATCGTCAACATAGGGGTCCACCGGGCACACGATAACAGCATCGTCATTGTCTACCTTCAGCTCGTCCTTAAGGTAAGCAGCTGCCAGCGCAATAGCCGGAAAAGTATCTCTCCTTGTTGGCTCTACGCACACATTAACGGCATCTCCCAATTGATTCCTGATGGAAGATACCTGGCTCTTACTGGTAGCTATGGTAATACTGGCTGTAGGGTCCATCTTCCTGATCTGGCCATACACCCTCTGTACCATTGATTCCAGTTCCCCATCATCATTATGAAATATCTTAATAAACTGCTTGGATCTTACATCATTTGAAAGCGGCCACAGGCGCTTGCCACTGCCGCCGGATAATAAAACTATGTTCACGATATGCTCCTTTAATGCTCTTTCTTAATTAAAGACTTTCTCGCTTATATTGCCACAAAGTCTCCCTTTGGTCCACGCCTGACCCAGGTCTTGATATACTGCTCCTTGATAAAAGACACGAATCCATCAATCCTGTCACTGTGGTCAAATATCTCCAAAGCCATGAAATAGGCTTCTTTGTCCTCATCAAAGATAATAACCGGCGGAAGGTCATTTATCGTAAGAATATAATTCAAAATCGTCCTTCCCGTCCTGCCATTGCCATCCGCAAAGGGATGAATTCTCTCAAAGTTGCAGTGAAACCAGATAGCAGCCTTTAGAACCGCCTCAGCAGTATTAAGCTTAGCTTCCGCCAGTTCTCTACAGATATAATCCACCTCATCGGGCACATCCTCCGGTGGAACTCCAACGGACAGCCCGACTCCATAGTAATTCTTCTTATATTCTCCCGGACGCTCGCCTTTGGCCCATCTGCTCTCATCGTAACATCCGTGGCAAAGCTTTTCATGTATAATCCTTATCAACTCAGGTGTCAGAGATTCTTTGTCAGCTATCTTGCTCTTCAGAAAATCATAGCATTCTTTCTGATTCTGGGTTTCAAACAACGCTCTGAGATCTCCGGTATATCCAACAACCTTGCCATTATCAAATATTTCTCTTGTCTGATGAAGCGATACCCCGGCACCTTCAATAGTGTTTGAATTATAAGCAAAGAAAATCCTATAATCCGACAGCACCACATCAAGATCTGCTACAGTACTGATATTTTTTTGTTTCCAAGCTTCTATTACTGCTTCATATGTTATCTGTGACATACGCGCCTCTAATTCTATAGCGTTTACCTTTTCTCCAGCGCCACCGTATTCTTGCCATAGTACGTCGCTACAGCTGTATTCTCCCACATTGTCTCATCTTCGTACACATCACCCTGGAAAAGGAGCTCCGGCTTATGCTCATGTGGCGGCAATATCGCCTCTTTTATTGTATCATCATTCAGGATGACCAGTCTGTCCTCATTCTCAGCGCGATATCCCGCTGCATTACCTGTCAACAAGTCATATACAGCAGAAGTCCCGCTATAATATGCCGGATTAACATACACACACAGCAGCGACCCAAAAGTTATAATTAGTACCGATACAAGTACAGCAACTGACGAAGTGGTCCCCAGGGACGGAGTCAACGGTCCATTTTTAGCCATCATCCTCTGCCTTGCCCACGTGACATAATAAAACACTGTCACCGCCATCATAAGCACAAACTGCAGCCACATGGTTGACCTTATCCTGGGAGCATCAATATTCCCAACTGCAAACAGCGGAGGAACAATACATACTGCCATCATGCTGATTGAAAAGAGTGCAAACACAAATGGATGCTCCAGATTATGCTTTAATGCCGGAGCCATGTTCCAAAACAGTACAGCCATTATGACAAATGCCAGCATCACTTCCCACCTGAGCATTCCATCAACGCAAACATCAAAAACACTAAAATACGACCTGAGAACTGCCTTAACAGGTCCAATATTACCAATCCCGGTACCACGGATTCTGTTTCCGGGAGCTGCCGCTGATACCACCAGTCCAAGCAGATTCAGCTCAAAGGGCAGCCACAACAGACGAACACGATCTCCATCAGAAAATTTCCCATTCCCATCAGAAGCCTTCCCGCTCTCATCCACGCAGCTCCAAAGCCTGAACTTTCCAAGCTTCACCATCAGCAGAATGATCAGTCCCAGCACAGAGCAAACCGCTGCCACCAGTGCTGTCATATAATTGGATCCACCAAGCAGAAATCCCAGCACACTCAGACAGATCAGCCGTCCAGCCCTCTGTTTTTCAAACACATATCTTAACGCCATGCCAATCCACAAAAGGCACAGCCCAAACATAAACGTGTAATTTATAGCCCCGCTCCACCAGTAGAATGCCTCCGCTCTTGAAGCACCATTCTCCATGGACTGAACCATAATGAGCAAAGTCAGAAAAGCAGTAGCTTGCACAAAGCCCCTATCAAGCCCAAACACCCGTCCAAACAAAGCATCAAAGAAATACACCACGCACAAAGTCAGCGCTATCAGCACCACAAACACTGTCAGGAAATACCACTTCTCTCCCCAAATACTTGGACATAGACAGGTCATAAAATCTGAGAAGAAATACCCAACCCAGTTGTTGTAAATGTACACAGTCTTCGTAAATACACTTCCAAGAGTCGCAAACACACTCCCTGTAGCAACAAATGTCTGATGCACCTGAAGAGGCATTGAAAAGTCATCCACCGAAGGCCAGTCATAGACCCCAATCACCAGCATCGGAACAACGCTCAGCACATACAACGCCATAAGGCACAGCCGCACCATCTTCTTATTCAGTTTAAATCCCGGAGCGGGCAGCTTGTAGCTGAACATATTACCATCTCCTATGCAAGATCATGAAGATATCTGGCCCTTTCCCTAATGTGTTTTTCTATGATAACCAT
>JAILFT010000112.1 GCA_024697425.1 Butyrivibrio sp.
CAACAAGAAGGAATGCTGACTCAGGAAGATCATCACACTCGCCGTCAAGAATCATCTTGAAGCCGCGGATTGTCTCTTTAAGAGGAACATACTTTCCAGGAAGACCTGTGAACTGCTCAGCAACTGAGAAGCTCTGTGACAGGAAGTTCTGAACCTTACGTGCTCTGTAAACTGTGAGCTTATCTTCTTCAGAAAGTTCATCCATACCCATGATAGCAATGATATCCTGAAGTTCACGATATCTCTGAAGCACCTGCTGAACACCCTTGGCAACTTCATAGTGCTCTTTTCCAACGATATCAGGTGAAAGGATACGGCTTGTGGAATCAAGAGGATCAACAGCCGGATAAATACCCTTTGATGCGATATCTCTGGAAAGAACGGTGGTAGCATCCAGGTGTGTGAAGGTTGTAGCAGGAGCAGGGTCTGTCAGGTCGTCCGCAGGCACATATACGGCCTGAACAGAAGTGATGGAACCCTTCTTTGTGGATGTGATACGCTCCTGCAGAGCACCCATTTCTGTTGCCAGTGTCGGCTGATAACCTACGGCTGAGGGCATACGTCCAAGCAGAGCTGAAACTTCAGATCCGGCCTGGGTGAAACGGAAGATGTTATCGATGAAAAGAAGCACATCCTGATTCTTTACATCACGGAAATATTCAGCCATGGTAAGTCCGGAAAGTCCGACTCTCATTCTGGCTCCCGGAGGCTCGTTCATCTGTCCGTAAACCAGAGCTGTCTTGTCGATAACTCCGCTTTCCTTCATCTCACCGTAAAGATCGTTTCCTTCACGGGTACGCTCACCAACGCCGGTAAATACGGAAATGCCGCCGTGAGCCTTGGCTACGTTGTTGATAAGCTCCATGATAAGTACGGTCTTACCAACTCCGGCACCGCCGAAAAGACCGATCTTTCCGCCCTTAGCATAGGGGCAGATAAGGTCTACTACCTTGATACCTGTCTCAAAAATCTCTGTGGCAGGAACCTGATCTTCGTAGGAAGGAGCAGGACGATGTATTGCCCATCTCTCAACTCCCTCGGGAGCAGGCTCGTTGTCAACAGGTTCTCCAAGCAGGTTGAAGATTCTTCCCAGACACTGATCACCAACCGGTACAGTGATGGGACTTCCTGTGTCTTTGGCATCCACTCCTCGAACAAGTCCATCAGTGGAGCTCATGGCTACGCAGCGAACTACGTCATCGCCTATCTGCTGAGCAACCTCAGCAACAAGCTTGCGATCGCCGATCATGATCTCTATGGCATTGTGAAGATCAGGAAGCTCACCCTCTTTGAAGCGGATGTCAAGTACAGGACCTGTAACCTGTATTACCTTTCCAACATGATTTTCACTCATTTTTGACTCCTTAGAATTGTAGTTATTAAGAAATACTGTAACAGGGAAGTTCTGCTATCACTTGATAAACAAGGAAGTTCTGCTATCGAGCCTGCGGCTCGATCCAGAACAAGCTAGTACACTAAGCTCGACAGAACCTCGCTAAGTGATTAGCTTTCTGCACCCGCTACAATCTCTGTAATCTCTTGTGTGATGCTTGCCTGACGTGCCCTGTTGTAGTACAGGCTCAAGGTATCGATCATTTCCTCTGCGTTGTCGGTAGCGGCCTCCATCGCTGTTCGGCGTGCTGCCAGCTCACTTGCATAGGATATATTGATACTGGAATAAAGAATTCCCGCCAGATATTCCGGAACAATAGCATTGAACACCGTCTCTGAATCCGGTTCATACAGTATCAGCTCCCTGGCCTTGCCATCGCTTGGCTTCTCTTCGGTTCGAAGATCCGAAAGAGGAAGAAGTGATGATGCTGTGGGGACCTGAGAAAGCATGGACACGAAGTTTGTGTAGCACAGATAGATGTGTCCGAACTCTCCCGAACTGTATGCTTCGCAGATCAGTTTGGCAACCTGGAAACAATCTGAGAGGTTTACTTTGGCAACCTCGGCATATTCCTCTGTAAAAATGGGAACATTCCTGTGCTTAAAGTGCTCCACAGATTTTTTTCCTATGGGAAGAACTGTTACGTCCCCTCTGTCCTTGGTCTCCTGCTCCATGAATTTGAACAGGTTGGAGTTGTAACCGCCTGCAAGACCTCTGTCTCCGGCGATAACCACATACAGCCACTTGTCATTATGTCCCGCCTTGGTGTAGGGAGACTGGAAATCCGTGTTTGTGTTGGCAATGTCTGTAAGTGTTTGAACCATGGTCTCGAGATAGGGCTTCGATGCATCAGCTCTCTCTTTTGCCTTACGAAGTTTGGATGCGGCAACCAGCTGCATGGCCTTCGTGATCTGCATGGTGCTCTGAACGCTCTTGATTCGGAGTTTAACAGCTTTCATTGATCCAGCCATTATTTAAGTCCTCCTCTTATCAGCCCTTCTGCTTAAGGAACTTATCTGTATAAGCGTCCAGTGCCTCTTTTAGCTTGGTCTCTGTTTCAGCTTCCAGCTTACCGGTCTCACGGATGTCACGCATTGCTTCGATTCCGGAAGGATCGTTGTCAAGGAAGTCATAAAGTCCCGCTTCATATTCTGCTACATCGGTAACTGCTACCTTCATCAGAATATTGTTGATTACGGCATAAAGGATGGCAACCTGCTTCTCTACAGGTACCGGCTGGTTCTTGTCCTGCTTGAGGACTTCCACGATTCTTTCACCCTGTGCAAGACGGTTCTTGGTGTCTTCATCAAGGTCAGAACCGAACTGAGCAAAGCTTGCCAGCTCACGGTACTGTGAATATACAAGTTTCAAGGTTCCGGCAACTTTCTTCATGGCCTTGATCTGAGCGTTACCACCAACTCGGGATACGGAGATACCGGGGTTAACCGCCGGCATGATTCCTGAGTGGAAGAGCTCGGTCTCAAGGAATATCTGACCATCTGTGATGGAGATAACGTTTGTGGGAATGTATGCCGAAACGTCACCAGCCTGAGTCTCGATGATAGGAAGGGCTGTAAGTGAACCGCCTCCGTTCTCATCTGAGAGCTTAGCTGCTCTCTCAAGAAGTCTTGAGTGCAGATAGAATACGTCACCGGGATAAGCCTCACGTCCCGGAGGTCTTCTGATCAGCAGGGAGAGTGCACGGTAAGCTACCGCATGCTTGGACAGGTCGTCATAGATACAAAGAACGTGCTTGCCCTGATGCATAAAGTACTCACCCATAGCGCAGCCTGTGTAAGGTGAAATGTACTGAAGAGGACTGGGTTCTGAAGCTGTAGCGGCTACAACGATGGTGTAGTCCATGGCTCCGCCCTTCTTAAGGTCCTCAACAAGTGAAGTAACTGTCGAACGTTTCTGTCCGATAGCAACATAGATACAGATAACATCCTTGCCCTTCTGGTTAAGGATTGTATCAATAGCAATTGTGGTCTTACCGGTCTGTCTGTCGCCGATGATCAGCTCACGCTGTCCTCTTCCGATAGGGATCATGGAATCGATAGCCTTGATACCTGTCTGAAGGGGCTCCTTAACGGGCTGTCTTGCGATAATTCCGGGTGCCGGTGATTCAACCGGTCTGTATTCGGTAGTCTCGATAGGGCCCTGGCCGTCGATAGGCTGACCAATGGCATTAACGACACGTCCGATCATCTGCTCGCCTACAGGTACAGATACAACTCTGCCTGTGCGCTTAACGGTCTGTCCTTCGCTGATACCTACATCCTCGCCGAACAAAACCGCAGAAACTACTGTTTCCTCGAGGTTCTGAGCCATTCCGAATGTTCCGTTCTCAAACTCAAGAAGCTCACCGGACATACAGTTCAAAAGTCCGCTGACTCTGGCAATACCGTCACCAACGGTAAGAACTGTTCCGGTCTCATTCTGAATGATCGCGTTCTGATAATTCTTTATCTGGCTTCGAATGACCTCGGATATTTTTTCTGGTTTTAGTTCCATATCATCCTCCGATGTTTATTAGTCTAGATGACTGTCTCGTCGACTTTTCTGCGAAGCTCGGATAACCTTCCTTTGATGGATCCGTCAAAGAGCTGTCCCTCGAGATCAACTCTCACACCACCTAAGATGTCCGGATCGGTTTTCTGCTCCAGCAGAACTGTCTTACCGCTGATCTTTTCAAGCTTCTCCTTAAGCTGCAACAGCTGCGAATCGGAAAGTGCAACTGCAGTTGTCACCACCGCTTCAGCTATTTTGTGAGCCTCATTATAAGATTTTCTGAATCTCTTATAACACGCTGAGTACTCACGGAGCAGTCCTTTTTCTATGAGTATCTTGATAAAGTTCAGATGATAAGGGGTCAGGCTGCTGCCTAAGGACTCATCCACCAGCTGCAGTCTCTCGTTCTTAGGAACCGAAGGCTCCGACAGGAGTGCAACATAATCGGGATTCTCCTTGAAGATTCCCTTTACTGCCTCCATCTCGCCCAGTATATCATCCGTAAGGTTCTCTTCCGCTGCCAGATCATACAGGCTCTGCCCATAAAGATCTCCAGCTTTCGTCATAATTTCTCCTTATGCTCCGACCTTGTTTATGAAGTCATCAATGAGCTTCCTGTGGTCGGATTCGTTAATTTCCTTTTCAACAACCTTGCCTGCGATTTCCATGGCAAGTCCGCCGATTTCATCTTTGGCCTCGTTGATAGCTTTTTTCTTCTCCTGCTCAATATCGGCTGTAGCCTTCGCCTTAATGGCAGCTGCCTGCTGCTCAGCTTCCCTCACAAGGGTCTCTGCCTTGTTCTCCGCTTCCTTCTGGGCATCGGATACAATCTTGGCAGCTTCTGCATGGGCATTTGTAAGGCTATCCTCATACTGTTCTTTCAAAGAATCAGCTTCGCTTCTGGCCTCTCTTGCCTCTGTTATCTCTTTATCAGCCAGATTTTTTCTCTTCTCGAGGATCTCGTTAATAGGTTTGAAAAGAAACTTCTTAATGAAATACACCTGTATGAAGAGGTTTATGATCTGAATTATAAAGGTCCAGGGCACAAGGGTTACTAAATCTTGTGTCTGCATATGTATTCTCCTTCTAAACAAAGCTGCAGTATATTGATTGACTCGAGCTTTTGCAGTAACACGGATTGCTCCGTGTTTACACTGTGTGCAGTAACACGGATTGCTCCGCTTCGCTCTCGCAATCCTGCAGGCATTCGGAATCCGCACTACCGTGCTACTTCCTCTTGCCTGGGCGGTCTTCAAAATTCCAAATCTCTGCATGCCAGCATGCAGATTTGAAACTTTGAATCCCTTGTTACTGCAAGTAGTTCATAAACATTCCGGGTGCAACGAAGATAAGAAGAAGACCTGTAACGAAACCGTAAATACCTGTTGTCTCAGCAACCGCGCAACCAAGAAGCATGGTACCGGTAACATCACTCTTGCACTCAGGCTGACGTCCGATAGCTTCAAGAGCCTTTGATACGGCAGTTCCTTCACCAATACCAGGTCCGATACCTGCGATCAGCGCACAACCTGCTCCAATTCCGCATCCTGCCAGTGCAATACCTTTTGCCAGAATCTGAAAATCACCCATAATTCTTTTGCCTCCTAAATAAATTTTTTAGTAGTAGTATTTTTTGTAATCCTAAATCACGATTCCTCTGCCGCGTTGGCGATGTACATGACGGTCAGCATACAGAAAATGAATGCCTGCATGCATCCTGAGAACCAGTCAAAATACACTCCGGTCACAGCAGGAAGTCCGATGCCGAGAATAGGGATCTTGGACAGGAACTGTCCAACCACACCCGGTATCAATTTGAACAGGGCTGCTGATGCAAGCCCCAGTGCCCAGTAAATAAGTCCGTCGATAACTACTCCGGAAAGGATATTTCCAAAGTGACGGCAAGCCATACTTACAGGCGTTGCCAACTCGGACAGAATATTGAACGGTGTCATAACTGCTATAGGAGTCGTGAATCCTTTCAAATATCCGCCAAATCCGTTGGTCTTGATCTTGGTGGCCGTTATCATGATGAATACCACGATGGCCCAGGCTGCTTCTGTCGACAGATCAGCTGTCGGGCTTCTAAGTCCCACAAGACTTATAAGGTTTGATACAACGCTCGTAGCAAAGAGCGCTGATACGAAGGGTATCAGTTTATCAAACTTGTTACTGCCTGTGTTGTTACGAACAAAGTTGTTGCCCGTCTCAACCAGCATCTCCGCAAAAGCCTGCCTCTTCGAGATGTTCTCGATCTTGAGATCTCTCGTAAGGAATATACACAGACCGGTAATGATGATCATCACTATCCAGCTGACGATCAGCGTTTCAGTGATCTGAAGATCCCCTAAAATGGGAATTCCGGTCTTAATGGTGGCGTATATCCTCGCATAATCAACTTCGAAGCTTTGACTCATGCTTTCGCCTTCAACCTCCTTTCCCCGCAGAAATGATACCGCGTAGTTTTATGTATAAACTGGGAATGAATAGCGGTACTATGCCCGCTACCAAGTTGAATATCGGAACAACGATTGCAAGGATCACCCAGAGAATCTGAAGCATGTACCTGTACCTGAGGCTTACGCCCATGGTAGAGCGGGCCTGTGCATCATCCTCTATGGAGGTAACCTTCTGAACCGTCATTGCCATCCAGAAGAAATTTCCGACAGCCACAATAAAGCCGCCGATTCCTCCCAGTATTACTTTGTAATCGAAGGGTACTGACCATCCAAATGGCGCATCCTTCGGGATTACCATGTGTAAGATAAAAAATATTGCGAACATTATCAGAACACCGATACCTGTTCCGATAGCTAATCTCCCCGTTTCCTGCTTTACAGCCGGCTGAATTTTCATACTCCCAAAAAGCTCCTCTTTAAATATGTTTGCTGAAATTGACCTCGTTAGGGTCGCGTTTTAATTTCTTTTTATCTTCTTTGTGGACCACTGACAGATATACTTTGTAGGCTGTCATCCAGGACGCCCCCAGCCCCAGTATAAATCCCGGTATGTAGACCCATACCCCAACAGAAAGCTTCGTTACCAGAAGGTAACATGCAAAAAGACACATCAGAAGGGGCATCAGCAGCGACAGGCCCAGCTGGCCTACCATTGCAAACTGACCGATAAGTTTGGACACGCTTCGTACTTCCATGTTACTACCGGGTACTCCCTTCATTAGCACTATTTGTGCATACTAATACAGTATAACACTATAATAATACACTTTTTATGGGCTTTTCTCAACTAATGTTAGACAATTCTGAACTGCTGTACCCTTTGTCAAAAAAAGCCAAAAGCCGCTTTATGTCTGAGCTTTGCGACTTTTGGCCGTTTTCTTTATAAAGATTTTATCTAAATTTCGGTAACCACCGGGTGGTCTCCGGACTGGGTCAAGGGTTCATTTTTCATAGCAGACAAGCATCCCTTGCGGAAGCTTTTCATTTTATTTCAGAAAAAAATCCAGCATCCTTTGCCTGTAATCCGGCGCCGTATCAAAGGATGCATGTCCGTAACCGGTATACATATACAGCCTGAACCCCTCCTTTTCATCCAGCTCCTGGGCAATCTCCATGGTGGAGTCGGAATTAAGGACCTCGTCCTCAAAGGTACCGGTGGTAAGGACAGGGCACTTGATGTCTTTAAGTCTGTCAGTCACGTTGAAGCCGTGCATTCCCGAAGCCAGAATCACAAAGCGCTGAAGTTCTTCATCGGTGACCGTTTTAGCCGTCTCAATGAAATAGTCCCTGAACTGCTCAAATACTGCAGGGGGATATACCTTCTGTCCAAAGCTTAAGTACAAGCCTTCTCTGTCGCCCTTCTTTGCCAGTTTAATCCATTCATCTATGCCGTCAGCCTGCTCCTTCGTCACATGAGAAGATGTGGAGCCAAGAGCCAGCTTTTTTACCAATTCGGGATGTTCAATCGCTATTGTCATGGCTATCATGCCGCCTTGGGAAGCGCCAAAGAGACAGATGTCCTTCAGGCCAAGAGCCTTGATCGCAGCCGCTGTGTCTTTTGCCATATCATAGACCGTGTAGACGGGCGGAAGCTCGTTCCTGCGATCAAAAAGATATATTGTGAAGTCATCATGGGCCAGTGAAAATCCGTCTACCACCGCATCTGCAGAACCCATGACGCTCTGAACGCTGAGCCCGGGGATCATGACAAAAATGTTGGGGCCGTGGCCGAATTTTAGATAATCCATGGTAAATTCATCTGTCTTAACAGTTTCGATAGTCGCCATAACGCACCTCCTTGCTAACATTATATACGATGGAGTGAGTGAGAATGGCACAATACCACACTCTAATATCACGGTGTTTGGTATTACATTTAGAGCTCTTTACCCGGTTTAAAGTCCTTTTATAATCGTCTCAATATCGCATCTAAGAGCTTTTGAAAGCTGATAGAGGGTTTGTCCCTGAGTTTTTCTGATATCGCGCTGCCCCTGCTCGAAAAGCTGTATCTGCCTTAAAGGAACCCCCGCCTCTTCTGCCAAAGCACGTTGCGTCAATCCTGCGTACTGCCTCAATCTCTTTAGCCTTGATCCCTCCCTGTGCTCCTTGCATTTACTATCCATGATCTCCACAAAAAGGGATATATCTGCCTCATGCAGCGTATCATACATGGCGCAGATCTCATCAATGGGCACACACTCTTCAATTGCAGAATATTCCATATTGGTCTTCCATTGGTAAAAGGAGAGCGCCCA
Source organism: Butyrivibrio sp. (assembly GCA_024697425.1). Taxonomy (GTDB): domain Bacteria; phylum Bacillota; class Clostridia; order Lachnospirales; family Lachnospiraceae; genus Butyrivibrio. The sequence goes on from JAILFT010000112.1 coordinate 8,619, forward strand.
CCCCGTCCAATACTCCGGAGACTTATCAAGATACATCTCGTCCGGCAGATCAACTCTGCGGTCAGTGCAGCCTTCGATGACTTCCCTGGCGACTTCACAGCCATTCTTACCAGCCACATATGTTGAATTACCTATTTCAAATTGATGACACATCCCACCATGAATGAACAAACGATGGAACTCCTTGAGGGGCATTTTCAAAGTGTTAACCGCATAGTCGTACATATCCCCCATGACCCTCTGAGCCGATTGCAGATATATTTCATCATAAGCGCAGTTCATTAACATCTACATTTCCTCTCATAATATCCAGAATATAAACCTCATCCAGCCTGTTCACACCTGTGTTTAGCTCTCTGTATTGTCTTCTTGATTCCAAGTCCCTGTTTTCTTTTTTCCCAAAATATTCGGAAGCCTTTGCCTCTTCATAGTTAATGAAAGAAATAGCCTTGAAAGCCTTTTTACTTTTTAGAACTATTTGTTCGCTAAGTCCTCCAAGCTTCATTGCCTCCGATAATTTCTGTATCGAAATCGTTCCCATGATAAAGTCCTGGGCAAAAGAGAAGTAGGAATCATCCGCTCTGTACCCAACAATCACATCGAAGTCCGAAATGTCTATCAAATAATTCTCCTGCAAAAAAGCTTTCGCATCCTCCGCTATGCTCCTCCTTTGCCAATATCCTCTGTATTTGGTCAGAAGAGCCATCCAATTAAGAATATTATAATTCTCACTATTGAGATTGCAGATTGACAATCCCTCTGTATTAAGCTCATATTCATTGGCAAATCCATCCGTATTCTTTTTGCAGGCCCATTCTTTGGCAAGTTCCGAATGCTCAGTACAGTAAAAGCCCCTTCCGTAGTCATTTGCAGAATTCCCCAGTCCATAAGCAGGGGTATATATTATATTCTCGGAACCATGGTATATGATCATTTTATTCCTCACAAAAAATATCGCTGTAGAGATACTTTTATTATATCTCTACAGCGATACTTAATCAACAGACCTATTCAGCCCTTTAAAAAAGTGCCGGCGTATCTACCACCGGCACTTACAAATATCTTTATAATCTATTTTTCTTATTCCTCAGCATCTGCGGGAACATCCACTTTGATGTGGAGCTCGTCAAGCTGCTTGTCTGTTACGAATCCGGGAGCACCCATCATGATATCCTGAGCATTCTTGTTCATAGGGAAAGGAATGATCTCTCTGATAGTGTCCTCTCCTGCAAGAAGCATAACCATACGGTCTACGCCGGGAGCGATTCCTGCGTGAGGCGGAGCGCCATAGCAGAAAGCGTTGTACATAGCAGGGAACTTAGCCTTAACATCGTCCTCACCAAGGCGAACCATCTCGAAGGCCTTGATCATGATCTCAGGATCGTGGTTACGAACAGCTCCTGATGAAAGCTCGATTCCGTTTACAACAAGATCGTACTGATCTGCTGTGATGGAAAGAGGATCGATCTCACCTCTCTCAGCCTTAAGAAGAGTCTCAAGACCGCCTGAAGGCATTGAGAAAGGATTGTGGCAGAACTCAAGCTCACCTGACTCCTCACCGATCTCGTACATAGGGAAATCAACAATCCAGCAGAACTCGTATTTCTCTTTGTCCATGTGACCGGGAACTGCTGCACCGAAGGTCTTAACGATAACTCCGGCAACCTTCTGAGCTGCTGCAAGCTTGCCTGAAGAAAGAACAACCAGGTCACCTGCCTTAAGTGAAAGAGCCGAAACAACTGCGTCCTTGATGGGAGCAACAAACTTGGAGATTCCTCCAACCAACTCGCCATTCTCATCCATTCTGAACCAGTAAGCCTTGCCGCCTGACTGAACCTCAACGTCGCCGATGTGCTTGTCGATAAACTTACGGCTCTCCTTGAAGTCAGAGATAACAACAGCCTTGATCCTTACGTTTGTAGCATCACCCTCTTTGAGAGCACCCTCGCTCTTCTCTGCAGCCTCAGCTGATACAGTAGTAGCGAAAGGTCCGAAACCGCAATCCTTAAGAGTCTCGGTAACATCCTGAACTGTAAGGTCGATTCTAAGGTCGGGCTTATCTGAGCCATATCTCTCCATAGCCTCAAGATAAGGAATTCTTGTAAAAGGAGCCTTTGATGCGTGGTCATAGGTACCGAATTTCTCGAATACGGGAGGAAGTACATCCTCACAAACTGAGAATACATCTTCCTGAGTAGCAAAAGCCATCTCCATATCAAGCTGGTAGAACTCTCCCGGGCTTCTGTCTCCTCTTGCATCCTCATCACGGAAGCAGGGTGCGATCTGGAAGTAACGGTCAAAACCTGCTGTCATGAGCAGCTGCTTGAACTGCTGAGGTGCCTGGGGCAGAGCATAGAACTTGCCGGGGTGCTTTCTTGCGGGAACAAGGTAATCTCTTGCGCCCTCAGGTGAAGAAGCTGTAAGGATGGGAGTTGTGATCTCCATGAATCCGTGCTCCATCATAGCCTGACGAAGAGCTGCGATAACATTGCATCTTAAGATGATATTCTTCTTAACCTCGGGATTACGAAGGTCAAGATAACGATATTTGAGACGTGCTGTCTCATCGGCCTCTCTTGAGTGATTGATCTCAAAAGGAAGCTCGTTGTAACGGCATCTTCCCAGAACCTCGATGGAGTCGGGAACTACCTCGATATCTCCTGTTGCCTGCTTGGGGTTCTTGGAGCTGCGCTCTCTTACAACACCCTTAACGGATATGGTTGACTCCTTGGTGATAGCCTTGGCTGTCTTAACCATCTCCTCTGTCTCAAGAACGATCTGTGTTGTGCCGTAGAAGTCGCGAAGGACTACGAATCCAAGGCCGCTTCCCACCTCACGCATATTCTCAAGCCAGCCCACCAGCTTAACCTGCTGTCCGGCGTTCTCTATGCGAAGCTCACCACAGTTATGTGTACGTGACTGCATCATAGGTAATACTCCATTTCTACTAATATTAATGTCATATCAATTGTTATTAACACCCACATATTTTAATGCAATGTATTAATTGTTGCAAGAGCTAAGTCTTTCCTGTATAATGCCTGTATACAATTATACAACTATGCATTTTCCACATTCAAAATAGTTCTTTTCAGAAGGAGTATCGCCGTGAAAAAGTATGCAGAGATGAACAAACAGGAACTTGAGCAGGAAATCGTCAAGCTCAAGGCAGAGTACAAGAAGTTCCAGGAGATGGAGCTCTCTCTCAACATGGCAAGAGGAAAGCCCTGTCGTGAGCAGCTGGATCTTTCCATGGGAATGATGGACGCCCTCAATTCCGAGGCGGATCTTTCCTGTGAAGACGGCACCGACTGCCGAAACTACGGAGTTCTCACAGGTATCCATGAAGCCAAGGTTCTTCTTGGCGCCATGATGGAGAACAAGCCCGAGAACATCATCATTTACGGTAACTCATCTCTCAACGTAATGTATGACACGGTTTCAAGAGCATATACCCACGGCATCATGGGCAACACTCCCTGGTGCAAACTGGACAAGGTTAAGTTCCTCTGTCCCGTTCCCGGTTATGACAGACATTTTGCGATAACAGAGTATTTTGGAATCGAGATGATTCCCGTAAGGATGACTCCCACAGGTCCTGATATGGACGAAGTTGAAAGGCTTGTAGCCCACGATGAATCCATCAAGGGAATCTGGTGTGTACCCAAGTACTCCAATCCTCAGGGATATTCCTATTCAGATGAGACAGTAAGACGCTTTGCAAGGCTCCGCCCTGCAGCAAGAGATTTCCGTATCTTCTGGGACAACGCCTACGGAATCCACCATCTTTACGATGATAACCAGGATTACCTTATCGAGATCCTTGAGGAGTGCAAGAAGGCCGGAAGCCCTGATATGGTCTACAAGTTCTCCTCCACTTCCAAGATCACTTTCCCCGGAAGCGGAATTGCTGCAATTGCCACCTCCCTCAATAACCTTGAGGAGATCAAAGCGCAGCTCACCTACCAGACCATCGGTCACGACAAGGTTAACCAGCTCCGTCACGTTCGTTTCTTCGGCGATATCAACGGAATGAAGGAGCACATGAAGAAGCACGCAGCCATCATCAGACCCAAGTTCGAGGCAGTTATAGATGCCCTGGAAAAAGACCTGGCTCCCTGCGGCATAGGCAGCTGGACAAAGCCCAATGGCGGATACTTCATCAGCTTTGATGCTCCCGAAGGATGCGCCAAGGCAATCGTTGACAGAGCCAAGAAGGCCGGCGTGACCATGACAAATGCAGGTGCAACCTGGCCCTACGGCAAGGATCCTCATGACAGCAACATCAGGATCGCACCTACTTTCCCCAACCTCAACGACCTTAAGATGGCCATGGAGATTTTCACCACCTGCGTAAGGATCGTCGCAGCAGAAAAATATCTCAAGGAGTTTAGCGAAGCTTAACGCTCACTTTACAGAACTTCTACGAACCTATGTGAGTGGGGCCAGCCCTAAGACATCCCTTTGAAAATACGCAGTTCTCGGACGAGGATGATGTTTTTCAAAACAAATAAAACAGCAAATGCCAATTTCTCTGAGCAACGTCGAAATGAGGCATTTGCTGTTTTTTGAGTTTTAGAAAAACACACCGCAGACGAACACAAGTATTTTCAAAGGGATGTCTTTTGTCTGCTCAGCTCACCAAATGCAGTGCATTGGTAGCAATGTTGAAGTAAACAAGAAGCGACAGCGCATCTACGATGGTTGTGATAAAGGGACTCGCCATAACCGCCGGGTCAAAGCCAAGTCTCGAAGCCAGCATAGGAAGGCAACAGCCCACCATTTTGGCGATAAGTACTACGATAAGCAGTGTCAGGCAGATAACTGCAGCAACTGCGATGTCCAGTCTGTCAAAGAACAAGAGCTTCAGGAAATTGGCTGCAGCCAGCGTCATACCGCACAGAACCGCAACTCTTATCTCCTTCCAGATGATCCTGAACAGATCCCCAAATTCAATCTCCTTAAGGGACAGTCCACGGATGATGGAAACGCTGGCCTGAGAACCAGCATTACCGCCGGTATCCATCAGCATGGGAATGTATGCCGTCAGGACAACATAGGCGGAGAGCGCATCTTCAAAGCCTGTGATAATGGCTCCCGTGAAGGTGGCGCTGACCATCAGGAACAAAAGCCACGGAATACGGCTCTTGTAAGTTTCAAAAATACCAACCTTTGGATAGGGCTTGTCAGAGGGCACGATAGCTGCCATCTTCTCGATATCCTCGGTGGCCTCTTCTTCCATGATGTCCACAACATCATCGATGGTGATGATACCGACCATTCTGGACTCGGCATCCACAACAGGCATGGCTGTGAATCCGTACTTCTGGAACATTCTGGCCGCTTCTTCCTGGTCGGTCATGGTGTTGATGCTGATGACATTGGTGTTCATGATGTCACCGATGATCTCACCGGGTTCCATGATAAGAAGATATCTAAGTGCCACAGTTCCAACCAGCACCTTCTGCTTGGTCACAACATAGCAGATATTGATGGTCTCGGAATCAACACCCTTCTTCCTTATCCTGTCAATGGCGTCGCCTACGGTCATGTCTTCCCGAAGGTCAACATACTCCACCGTCATGATACTTCCGGCAGAATCCTCAGGATACTGCAGAAGGTGATTGATATCAGCCCTGGTCTCGGGGCTTGCATTGGCCAGAATACGCTTAACAACGCTGGCGGGCATTTCTTCCAGAATGTCCGTAGCGTCATCGGCCATCAGATTTTCAATTACGTTTGATGCCTCACGGTCCGACATGGACCTGATGATATATTGCTGTACATCAGCTTCCAGATCTGCAAAAACGTCAGCTGCCATATCTTTGGGCAGAATCCTGAACATCTTAAGAGAATCCTCTTCCTCCAATTCACTCATGGCGGTAGCGATATCTGTGGTGTTCATGTCGGATATTGTCTGGCGAAGCCTGGTGTACTGTCTGCTGTCAAGGAGCTCCTTCAGCTCCTCAGCAAGGACTTTCTCCTCTTCGATTTCCATGATAATCTCCTTTCGGTATGGTTTTTATGGTACTTCGACCGGGAGCAGAATCGCTGCCACATATATGAGGATCTGACTTCATAAAAACCACCACCTTTCTATAGGAGATTTTGTAATGCATTATTACTTTAGCACAATTAAATCGGTGCTTCCACCCTAAATTTACTGAGACACATAAATATCTCTGAGGGCGTCCCTGTCAAGGACACGGAGTCTGGCATGGCCCAGTCTCTCGATAAATCCCATTTTTTCCATCTCGCGGAGTTTCCTGGATACCGTCTCCGCCCTGAGGCTTACGCTGGCTGCAATGTCATCCAGCTTTAAGACCACATCATCGTCTTCGCTCCTGTCCACTCTGTACATGAGAAATCCCGCAAGTCTTGCCATGGGATCCTTGGTGGACAAAAGCATATTTCTTTCGTTGGCATCGTGAAGCTTCTTACTAAGGAGCATGATGGTACTCATGGCCGCATCGGGGTCATTGACCATCTTCACAAAGTCATCCCTGCGGATCCTGTAAATGGAGGCGCTGGTAATGCACACTGCAGAATAGGGATAAATGCTGCCATCCAGCAGCATCCCCTCCCAGATCATATCTCCGTCGGTAAGGATCGTGACGATCTGCTCTCTGCCAAGAGAATCAAATCTGCAAAGTTTTATCCTGCCCTTCTTGATTATGAATATGGACTCCACCGGCTCACCTTCCCTGAAGAGATAGCTGGTCTTCTTCAGAGTCTCGTGAATGGAGTGGCCCATAAGACTTATAAGCGCATTCTTATCTGTTCTCATTCCCATCAGCTCTTAATCCACATATAACAATAAGCCTGAGTTCTGACCGCAAAAGCCTCGGTTGCCAACAGTTCTTTTACCTCTTCCTTGGTATACCAGCCGGCAGAGATCTCCTCCTGGGTTGATGTGCTCTTGGAAAAAGAGCCGGCGGCTACGCCCACACAGCATGCATTCCTCTCATTTGAAAAACCGATGGCGCTGTAGCAGGTGCCCCACCACTCGTCAATCCTGACGATATCAAGTCCGGTCTCCTCCTTGAGCTCACGCCTTGCGGCCTGCTCTGGGGTCTCCCCTTCATCAATAAGTCCTGCGGGGAAGTTGTATATCCATCTGCCCATGGCCATTCTGTATTCCTTGTTGATAAGGATCTTCTCGCCGCTCTCATCATGCATGATGAGGGCAACGGCGTCTTCCTTCTCGTTTTGAAGCTGCTCAAAACTTGTGATGTTCCTGTCCCTGCTGATCATCTCGTAGACCTTTTCCTGGTGGTCGCTGGTCCTGTAATGCAGGTCGTATCTGGTGATAAACTTACCTTCTTCTTTTTTCTCTATATATTCAAATTCCATTGTCAGATTGCTCCGTATACTATCTGTTTAAGTCCTCTTAAAAAGCTGTGGTCATAGCCGCCCTCTATCTGCTGCATGTAGATAAAGATAAGCTCCTCCGTGGGATCAACGAAGAAATAGGACCCGGCCTTGCCTTCCCAGCCATACTCGCCGATGCTTCCGTTGCTGCAGCCTGCGGCGGGGTCAGTGAGAACCCTGAAATAATTGCCGTAGTTATAGCCCTTGCAGGACTCGAAATCAAGAGTCTGTCTCTGCAATTCCGTAAGCTGGGGAGTTACCATAAACTCCATGGTCTTCTTGCCGATGAGCTCCTTGCCATGGTATGAACCGCGGTTTAAGAGCATCTGGGCAAAGTGGGCATAATCATTGGCTGTGGAATACAGTCCGGAACCACCCTGTTCAAACCAGGGCTCCCTTGAGGGATTCTCCATCTGAAGACGGCGCCTTACGTCGTCCTCTGCCCTTACTGATCTTCCGCTCTTATCCCTTCTGTAGAGAACTGCCTGTCTGAACTCCTTGCCTTCTCCGATCTTGAAATCCGTGTCCTCCATGTTAAGGGGAGTAAAGATCTCCTTCTTAAGAAACTCAGAATATTTCATTCCGGAGATGACCTCGATAACTCCGCCCATGATATCTGCGGACTGACCGTATCTGAAGGTCTCTCCCGGCTCAAAAGCAATTCCGGCCTCCGCCAGTTTGTTGCACACATCCACATTGGTCTTAAGGATGCCGGATTCCCTCTGGGTTCTGGCCTCCTTCCATACCTTGGACATAAGCCTTTCGGCCTCACCAAAAAGTTCTCCGGCATATACAATACCGGAGGTCATATTCAAAAGATCTTTTACCAAAATCGGCGTAGCTGCAGGGCGAATGCCCTCGGAAGAAACAACCTTACATTTCTCAAATCCCGGCAGATAATCCGAGACCTTGCTCATAAGATCCAGCTCGCCTCGCTCATAGAGCATCATGGCGGCCACAGCCGTAATCGGCTTGGTCATGCTGAAGATCTTGTAGATGCTGTCCTCTCTGTCAGGTTCGTAGTGGTTTTCGTAAACTCTTTTGCCCTTGTGCTCCACTAAGATGGCAGCACCCTGAAGGCGGCCGGACTCCCTCTGTTTCTCAATGAGAGTATCCAGCCTGTTCAGCTTTCTGATATTCATAACACAATCCCCGAATTATTAGTACTTTACTGCAGGAAGCAGATATTTGTTCTGATAGAACTCAACGGCCTTCTCGAAATCCTTGCCCTTGTCGGCCTTGAGCTGCTGAATATAACCGTGGGCATCATAGGCATCCTCATCCACCTCGATGAGACCTACCGCGATATTACTGCAGTGGTCGGCCACACGCTCGAAATCGGTTCCGATATCGGACAGGTCAAAGCCCTGCTCGATGGTACATTTGCCCTTGCGAAGTCTTCTTACATGGCGGCGCTTAACCTCCATGTTGATGGTGTCGATAGTCTCCTCCAAAGGCTCAATGGACTTGGCCACCTTAACATCCTCATTCTCAAAGGCCTGAAGTGACAGCTCCACAATTTCCATAACGGCCTTGGAGAAAATATCCATCTCCTGCTGTGCCTTGGGAGAGAACTTACGCTTGTTCTCACTCATGCCCCTGGCCTTCTGCATGATGTTGAGAGCGTGGTCACTGATTCGCTCGTAGTCTGTGATGCAGTGGAGCAGCACTGACAGTGTATGACTGTCCTTGTTGCCAAGGTGATGGGCGTTGATCTGCATGAGATAGGTTCCCAGCTGGTCCTCGTAGGTGTCCACCTTTCTCTCAAGGTAGTCCACCTCCTCTGCCTCTTTTTCATCGAACTCGGTCAAAAGACCTATCGCCTTCGCCATGGCATCGTGGCTCATGGTAGCCATTACGATGGCTGCCTGACGGGCCTGCTCAAGAGCAAAGGGTGGGTTTGAAAGAAATCTGGGATCCAGAGTTCTGATACCCTGCTGGTCTTCCTGCTCTCTCTTCTCCGCCTCGTCGATAGGAATGGTCTTGAGAGCCAAAGTAACAAGGATCTCCGAGAAGGGCAGCATAAGAGGTGTTGCCACCAGGTTCACCAGTGTATGTATTCCGGCGATTCCCACCATGCCGATCTGACTGTCCATAAACGCAAAGTTCACAACAGAGTGGATTGCATAGAACAGGATCATGAAGGTGGTCGCCTTTATGACATTGAAATACAAATGCATGAGGGCAGTTCTCTTACCGTTCTTGTTGGCACCGAAGGATGAGAGGATAGCTGTGATACAGGTACCTACCTCAGCACCAATGACAACGGGAATTGCCACATCGTATTTGATCTTGACCGAAAGTGAAAGAGCCTGCAATACACCGATGGTTCCGGCGGAGCTCTGAATAGTCATTGTAAAGAGAATGCCCACAAGGAATCCCAGAAGAGGATTGCTGAAGGATGTCAGAACTCTCTTGAATCCCTCCACGTCCTTAAGGGGAGATACCGCATCGGACATGGTGCTCATTCCGAACATAAGCACAGAAAATCCAAGAAGGATTGTTCCGATGTTTTTCTTCTTGTCATTTTTGGAAAACATGTAAAGAGCAATACCAACAAGTGCCAGGAAAGGCGTGAAGGACTTGGGCTTTAAAAGATTTATAAAGAAATTGTCACTGCTGATGGCATTAAGTGAAAGCAGCCACGCTGTAAATGTTGTACCCAGGTTAGCACCCAGGATAACGTTTACCGCCTGCTTAAGAGTCATGATGCCCGAGTTAACCAGGCCCACAACCATGACAGTTGAAGCTGATGAGGACTGAACCAGTGCAGTCACTCCAACTCCAAAGAGATATGCGATGACGGGATGCTCCGTCACTCTGGCCAGGACGCTCTCAAGCTTGCCGCCTGCTGCCTTTGTGAGACCACCGCTCATTACATTCATTCCGTAAAGGAACATGGCCAGTCCACCGACCAGTCCCGCGATTAAGCTAAAAACTTCTAACGAATCCATTTCTCCTCCGTTTTATCCGCAAAAATACTAGATGTACAGGTATATATTACAGGAATTACCTAAAAATTACCATAAATTTTTGAGCAGAATCAAATATCTTCAAAGACGTTTGATCATCCGAATATACTTGCCGTATTGGGGATTCCCCGAGACGGTTCTTTTCCCGCCCTTATACTCGTTGCCGTAGATGTTCTCCTCAACGTTGACTTCGTCCATCACTTCGAATCCAAGTTTTTCGCACATCCTGATGGATGCTGTGTTTTCGGCCTTCACCAGGGTCTGCACTGAGTCAAACTGAAGTATGTCCCTTCCGTAATTCAGGATCGCACTGCAGGCCTCAAGGGCGTATCCCTGACGCTGGAAGTCTCTCCCCACAAGAAATCCCAGCTCCACCTCATCAAATCCGTTCCTTACCGAGTAGCCGGCTCTTCCGATGATCCTGCCGTCTTCAAGCCTCACAAGAGTCCACACGCCAAAGCCCATAAGCTCGTAGACCTTCCTGATATAGTCCCTCTGGTAGCGCTTCTCATCCTCAGGATTGTCAAAGAGCCCTTCCATGTATTTCGTCATCTCCGGGTCCGCATAGATTTTGTAGAACTCATCCACATCCTCAACCGTGGTCTCACGGATAAGGAGCCGCTCTGTCCTCATGATCTCCCAGGGCTCACCTGCGTATCGCTGATAGACTTTCTCAAAGGAATCCATCTCCACATCTGTTATGCCACTGAATATGTACTTCGCTTCGGGAAAAGAAAAATCGGCTCCCAGGCCCTCCTGCATTCCCACCACATAGTAGCCTTCATCCAGCAGCTCTTTTCCCAAGGCAGGAAGGTCAGTGATCACAAGAGAAGTGGTTTTGTCAAAACCGGAAAGCTCCGGCAGTTCCCCATTACAGGCGTAGACTGCGGCCGAATCATAGCCGCAGTCCTTAATATACTTCATCGTTTCAGAGATATCGCCGCTTAGCTTTGTGGCCTCACGGTCCTTTTCATCCAAAAGGAAAACAACCGTCCTTAGCAATTAAAGCATCTCCTTTTCATAGGTGATCTGATAGCCCTTAAGCAGAGGCTCTTCTTTGCACCTTTCTTCTATTCTTTCTATTATTATCTTAGCATCATCCTGGTCTGTGTCGGTAATAATCACCAGCGCAGTGTTGTTGTCTATGGTAAATACATCAGTGCAGCGCAGGCTCTCGGAGATAATCTTGCCAAACTCAACCATTGTATCAAGATTTATCTCTTTTCCCTCTTCTCCGGTAACTGTGAAATGGATCAGCACAGAATTTATGACGGAGTTGTCGCCAAGTCTTACCAGCAGCCTGTATATCTCTCGAAGCTTGGTGTTCTCAACCTTATAGGGTTTCTTGGATTTATTTCTCTCACCAAGGATGGTCCTGACTTCCGCAATTCCCGTAGCATTGGCTCTGGATGAGTCCTCCCCGGCAAAAAGCTCTTCATCATAGAGAATATAGCTGTGCTTACCGGAGTTCTTTACTATATAAAGAGCCTTATCAGCCTTTTTGAACAGTGTATCATAGTCGGAGGTGTCCTCGCTTGCTACCTTAACCGCGCCTATGGAGATACCGAGAGGAATGTTCATGTTCTCACCAAGATTCCGCTTTGCCATGGTCATAAGCTGCGTATTGAGGTTTTCTGTTCTGGCTTCCAGCTGCTGTTCTCCGATGCCCCTGTAAAATGCCACGAACTCGTCGCCGCCGATCCTGCAGAGAATATCCTCGTTTCCGGCATTCTCCTTAAGGATCCTTGCCAGATCGATGAGGATTCTGTCGCCCATGTCATGGCCAAACAGGTCGTTTACGGGCTTGAAGTTATCCAGGTCCAGTACAGCCAGGATTCCCTCGCCATCCTTGCAGGCCACAGACAAAGTCTCTTTTGAGCCTCTTTTATTCAGAAGTCCCGTAAGAGGATCAATTGTTGCTTCTTTCTGAAGGCGCTGGACATTACCCAGCTTGGCAACCATGTTGCCCACAGCCCAGCCGATGTACAGAACCAGAAGGAAGCATACCGCATACAGATACAATCTGAAGTAAGTGCGCTCAAAGATCTGTGACTCCTTGGTCACAGGGAAGGCTTCGTCCCTTACAACAATATTACCCGAGGCATCAAGGATTTCCACATGGAATACATAATCTCCGTAAGGCAGATTCGTGAAGGACAGCTGCTCCATATCCTTCTGATTACAGGTTATACCTTCATCATCTGCCCCCTCCAGATACATGTGTATCAGAGGATTGGACAGAGTGTAATTCATAACGGCAACATCAAACTGCACACGGGAGGAGGTGGCGGGAATGTGATAAACCCCATCCTTCGGAATGATTGCCTCATCTCCCACGGTAAGATTTGAAATACTTATTTCGTACTCGCTGTTAAAATTATCATAGTTGACGGTGGATATTCGCCTTACACCATCGATACATGGGATGTAGAGCCTCTCACCGTTAAGTACATAACTTGCATTGGAGGTTATTGAAGTCTGAAGTCCTCTGTTTCTGTTAAGGAGCATATAGTTGTAGTAGCCATCGTTAAGAAGGTCACTCTCGTCAACCACAAAGATGCCTCCGCTGGACATAATCCAGGCTTTGCCATCGTTTGAGATGAACACGTCGTAGTTGTTGCTGTAGGGGAAGTTCTCCAGCCTTCTTATCTCATGGCCGTTGTCATAGTAAAGAGCATTACTGGTGACATAGATGAAGCCGCCCTTACAGGGAACGATCTTCATAACCACCAGGGCCATAAGTCCGTCCTCCACGCCTATTGTTCTGACAAGCTTGCCGCCTTCTATCACATAGATACCGTCACCGTCGGAACCTACAAGATATGTGCCGTCATCCTTCTGGACCACGCAAAGGGGCTGAGTCTTGATGCCTTCATACTCTCCTATCTTCCAGATGACCTTGTCATTATTGATAAGGGTAATGCCCACACTGCTGCCGGCAATTATCCTTCCGTCCGACAGTTCCTTGGTAAACCTGAATTTATCTCCCTCAGCGTTTCCGTTTTTGGAGTTAAAATATTGTATGGTCCCGTCAGGCTTCAGCTCAATAAGTCCGTGGGGCCCGTAGGTGCTGAACCACAAATTCTCCTTGCTGTCGCACATGATGTTCCTGATCCGCACATCCTTAAGATACTCCGGGTGCGGTATGGGAACGGAGTAATAAGTTTTCAGATCGATGGTAACAAGTCCGTTTCCTGTTCCTGCGTAAAGAAGTCCGTCCTTTACGATCACACTGTTTACCACGTCTTCATCTACTTTTGCCCTGGAAAAGATGTCCTCAAAGGGATTCCAGGAATACTTTTTAACGCCCTGCTTGCTGGAGGCAAACCATACATTGCCCTGATAATCTAAAAGTATATTGACTACGGAGCTGTCAAAATTGTCATCGGAAAGATCCGTCACGGTCCCCTTATCGGAGATAAAGCCAAGTCCGTTCTCACAGGCCACAAAATATCCCTTGAACTCCTTGGAATACAGAATGTCGTTGAAATACGTCAGACTTCCGCAATACTTCTTGGATAAAAGATCCGTGGAGTTATCCTTAATGTATATCTTACCGGTGAGATTGGTGCTGGTTCCGACAATATAGTTTCCCTCTTCCGCTGCTGTCACAACGGTATAGTCCCCGGCAAGAACATACAGTATTTTCCTGTCCCTGAATATCACAAGACTTCCGTCATTCTTTACCCCGGCAACCGTATCCCCGCTGGCACTGAGCTTATTAAAGCTCATGAAGCTGTTCTCTTCATAAACTTCAATCTCTTCCTCGGGAGTGATCCTGCTAAGCTGCTTGATGGTGGCAACATATATATTGCCTTCATTGTCTTCCGTAATAGCTCTTATGGCATTGGCAGGAAGTCCAAGATCGGCATTGTAAAATCTTACAGCTCCCGTATCGCAGTTATAGCAGCCAACGCCGCTGTCGTTAGTACCGATCCAAAGAAGCCCCTCACTGTCCACAAACAGTGCAGTAACATTCTTGATCCTGGAATCGATATCCGCCGGATAAAATCTGTAACCGTCATACCGGTACAGCCCGGCATAAGACCCAACCCAGATGTATCCATCCTTGGTCTGAGCAATGGCATTGATCTCCATTGATTCAAGTCCGGTATCCGCATTATAGAGATTGCCTGCATACTCCGAGCCGAAATCGGCCGCATAGATACGTGATCCGGTCAAAAGAGACATCAAAAGAGCCGAAAGCAGAATAAGCGCAGCAGCTGTCTTTTTTCTCTTCTTAAAAATAAAGCGGCCTATTCTGAGCAGCCCTGAAGCGACAATAATACAAATGGCCTTATCGGGGATATCCACAAAGGCCTCACCAAGGAAAGAATTCAGGATAGGAACATCCATATCCAGGGCAATGCGGTCAATAAGTCCATCTCCCCAGACGTTTCCCGTTTTTCCGCCATACATTATCAAGTTAATGGGAGTTGATATAAGAGCCGCGATCACACCTGAAAGCACGGCAGTAGAAATAAACCTGAAGTAGTCTTTTTCTCCCCTGGGATAAAGCATGCCAACAGCAACTCCTATCCCGGCGGATACGAGCATGTAAGGCAGTGCGACAGGGTCTCCAAAGGAGATGACCAGGTTGAAAAGAATACCACATATAGCTCCGGCTACTGGGCCCAGTTTGATGGCCACCATAATGGTTCCGACAGCATCAAACCAAACCGGAACTTCATACATCGATGCGAGGCTTCTTCCACCATAGTCAATGCCGACACACAGAAGTATAAAAATCCAGTTCTTCCAAGATTTCAACACTTTCATATCATAATTCTATCATTATGACAGTAACTACTCAACGGATTAGTGATTAAAAAACGCTAAAAAACGGGGCAAAACCCATTTTTCAGCGTTAACAATTTGTTTACAATTAATTAAAAGAATGGTTACTTCAAATCATCTTTTAGACATAAAGGCTTGTTAATATAATATTGTCAGATGAGTTAAGACAATACCAAATAAAACTTTTTCATAATATGCCAGGTAAGGAAGCTTACCTGGCATCCTCCCTTTTTAGGGGGCTTTTTTATTTTGCGATACTACGCGGGTCAATTAGCCAATCCCTGAAGAAAATTCTCAACACCGGCAACTGCTGACTCTTCATCACTGCCATCAGCAATAACGGTAACTGCTTCTCCGGATGAAAGGCTCAGAGTCATCATCCCCATGATGCTCTTAGCGTTTACCTTCTTGGACTGTGCCTCGATGTGCACTGTGCTCTCATATCTGCTGGCAAGCTGTACCAGCTCAGCAACAGGTCTGGCCTCAAGTCCTCTGGGCAACTTGATTTCGATAGATTTTGTGATCATAATATCCTCCTCTAAGATCTTAAACGATCAGCAAGCTCACTCAGTTTTCTGAGCCTATGGTTCACACCCGATTTGCCTACCGGCGGATCCAGGTATTTACCGAGTTCCAAAAGGGTTGCGTCAGGATGTTCCAGTCTCACTTCAGCCATATCCCTGAGACTCTCCTGCAATTTGTTAAAGCCGTAATGATCCCTGATGTATGTGATGTCATCAATCTGCTTGGTTGCAGCGTTGACAGTCTTCGTTATGTTAGCAACTTCACAGTTCACCCTTCGGTTAATGGAATTCCTCATCTCCTTCACAATCCTGAGGTTCTCAAGATTCATAAGACTGACGGGAGCTTCCATTATATTAAGAAGATCAACAATACCTGCTCCCTCCTTGATGTAGAGAACATGGTATTTCTTCCTGAGCACAATCCTGGCTTCGATATCAAAATCCTCGATCAGCTCCTGAAGGTGTTTTGCCTGTGCTTCATAGGAACACACAAACTCCAGATGATATCCCTTGTTGGGATCACTGATGGAACCACTGCATAAAAAAGCGTCACGAAGAAATGCCCTTTTACAACAGGAATTCTTCGTAACCATGGGGTTGGCACCATCCTCCGGACTTCTGATCTTCCCTTCCGAATCCATGACCCGGATTGCCTTAAGAATCGATTCCGATTGCGCCGCATCCAGAAGTATCGGCCTGTAAATGCGCCCATTATGGCGGACCTCGCCGTTTTCCTCTAAAATGCTAGTAACTATATTAAATGCTTTTTTTAATAATGTAAAGAACTTTCTAAGTACCGCAGGGTCGTCCGGTTGCAGAAACAGCGCAGTATTGCCGCTTTCATCAGGTCCCACATAACCGGCCAGTGTAACTATGGCAGCAAGCTCTGCCAGCTGACAATGGCGTGATGTCCCAATGCGCTTAGCCAGTTCCTCTTTTACCTCTGTAGAAAAAGACATCTCTCAACGAGCCTCTTTAACATCCCTGTGAGAGAGCTTAAGTCCGAACTTCCCATCCGAGTCTTTAAGCTTCTCATATATCTCATTAGCTATGGTTACGCTGCGGTGCTGGCCTCCGGTACAGCCTATGGCCACCACCAGCTGATATTTGCCTTCCTTGATGTAGCCGGGGATCAGGAACTTCAGAAGATCCTCCAGCTTGTCCACGAATTCCCCGCACTCCGGGAAACTCTTGACGTAATCCTGTACCGGCTTATCATTGCCGGTCTGGTGCTTAAGTTCCTCGATGTAGTAGGGATTTGGCAGGAACCTGACGTCAAACACCAGGTCCGCATCGGAAGGAATACCGTACTTAAAACCAAAGGAAAGAATGTTCACCATAAGAGAGTTGTACTCCTCGTTGTGGACGAAGATCCTGTCCAGCTCACCCTTGAGCTCTCTGGTAAGAAGATTGGAGGAATCGATAACATAGTCCGCCTTCTTCTTGACCTCGGCAAGAACCTCCCTTTCCTTGGAAATGCCGTCTTCAAGCCTGTCTCCTGCGGCATTCATGGGATGTATCCTTCTGGTCTCCTTGTATCTTTTTATAAGGACTGCGTCACTGGCATCCATGAAAAGGACCTCCACAGGGATCCCCCTCTCCTTCATGGAATCGATAATGCCGGAAACGCCTTCAAAACTCTGCCCGGCTCTGGCGTCGATGCCAAGGACCACCTTAGTGATCCCGCTGTCGGGCATGGTGATAAGCTCCGTGAACTTCTCTATAAGGGACACCGGGAGATTATCAACACAGTAAAATCCCGCATCCTCCAGCATATGAATGGCTGTAGCTTTTCCGCCGCCACTCATTCCTGTTACTATAACAAATCTCATACAGATGCTCCTTCCTGAAAATCACCAATCATGATAACTTCAGGCTCTAACATGATTCCGGAATTCTCATAAACCCTCTCCCGAACCTTGCCTATCAGCTCGTAAATCTCTGAAGATGTAGCATTACCCTTGTTCACCACAAAGCCGCAATGCTTCTCGGAAACGCAGGCATCACCAACGGAAAATCCGCGAAGTCCCGCCTCTTCTATCAGCTTACCCGCAAAATTGCCCTGAGGTCTCTTAAAGGTCGAGCCGGCACTTGGGTACTCAAGAGGCTGTTTCTCCTTACGCTTTAAAGCCAGCTCCTTCATCCTTGCCGAAATGGCTTCGGAGTCTCCCTTTGCAAGGTCAAGAATCACCGACAGAACGATATATCCTCTTCCCTTGATGGCGCTGGTCCTGTAACCGAATTCCATGTTCTCGTTGCTGATGGTCATAACTTCGCCCTTGGGATCAAGGACGGTAACTTCCCGGGTAATGAGCTTCATCTCGCCGTCATATGCACCGGCGTTCATGATCATTGCGCCGCCGATGGTTCCCGGTATCCCGGCCGCAAACTCAAAGCCGGTAAGACTGTTATCTCTGGCAAAAGAGGCAATGGCTGAATTCAGTACTCCGCTTTCAGCATAAATACTGCTCTCTCCCTCAAGTCTCAAATCACTGAAGCGCTCCAGAGAAATAACAATCCCCTCAAAGCCCTTATCAGACACCAGAAGATTGCTTCCGTTTCCCACAACGAAATAAGGGAGTTCCAGATTCCGCACAAGCTTCATGACGCCCTGCAGCTGATCCAAATCTCCCGGTTTTACAAATAAGGTGGCAGGCCCACCGGTTCTGAACGTGGTGTGCCTGCTCATGGGTTCGTTTAATAATATGTTTTCTTCTGAGACAATCTGTCCCAGATGTTCAATGATCTCTTTATTCAAGTACTGTAGACCTCATCAACCGCAAACCAGTCTGGCTGCTCCGTATACGCCGGCATCATTTCCAAGCTTTGCAAGTGCGAACTTAGCATCAGCACAGCCTGGGAATACAAATTCCTTAAAGCTTGGCATAAGAAGATCAAAGAGCATATCTCCTGCCTTTGAAACTCCGCCGCCAAGAACGATGATCTCAGGGTTTACAACAGAAGCAACTGCTGCGATTCCCTTGCCAAGATAGTAGCCATAGTGCTCAGCTATATCTTTTGCTACCTTATCTCCTGCCTTGGCTGCATCAAAGATGTCCCTGCACTCGAAATCCTTGCCGCGAAGAACACTGTCCTCATCGCTCTTTGCAAGGATTCTCTTTGCGATCCTTACAGCACCTGTAGCGGAAGCATACATCTCAAAGCATCCGTGGTTGCCGCAGCCGCAGGTCTCGGGCTCATCGTCAACAAGGTGAAGGTGTCCGATCTCTCCGCCGGATCCCTTTGCGCCGTTGAGGATCTTGCCCTCAACAATGATTCCGCCGCCTACACCTGTTCCCAGGGTAACCAGAAGCATATTGGGATAACCCTGTCCGCCGCCCTTCCAGGCTTCACCGAGGGCTGCCACGTTGGCATCGTTTCCTGCCTTAACAGGGAGCTTCAATTTGGAGTGAAGTTCGTTTACAACATTTACCTTCTCCCAGCCAAGGTTAACTGCCTGATGGCAAACACCGTCAGCATTAACGGCACCGGGAACACCGATACCTGCACCTACAACCTGGGTGTCTTCTATATTCTTTTCCTTCATCTTGGCTCTGATGGAGTCCGCAATATCAGGAATGATATTCTCTCCGTGATTCTCTGTTCTTGTGGGGATCTCCCAGAAATCCACCTTCTCGCCGGTCTCTGTAAGAAGGCCGATCTTAACGGTTGTTCCTCCAACATCTGCCCCAAATACGTAACGTGCCATGGTATATTCTCCCTTCAATATGTATGTGATCTGTATACTCTGTGATAACGGATTGCTCCGCTTCGCTCTCGCAATCCTACATACATTCGGAATCCGCACTGTCGTGCTACTTCCTCATGTATGTTCGCATCCCAAGGTCAATGGGTCCTTTGTGCAAGCACAGGACTCATTGACTTTGGGATGTTTTATCACTCATCATCCTCTTCACTGCGTCTTCTTGCCAGTGAGTTCTGTACACGGTTATACAGCTCCTGAGCTGCATTGTAGCCCATGGCCTTCTGTCTGTGGTTAACTGCTGCCGACTCACAGATAACAGCCAGGTTTCTTCCGGGTCTTATAGGGATCCTGTGGCAGACCACCTTGTTGCCAAGGTACTCTGTGTACTCCTCCTCAAGACCGAGTCTGTCGTATTCCTTGTCCTTGTCCCAGTCCTCAAGCTTGATGACCAGGTCTATATTCTGAGTCTCCTTAACGCTTGATACACCGTAAAGGGTCTTAACATCGATGATACCAACACCGCGCATTTCGATGAAATGCTTGGTGATATCCGGAGCAGAGCCGATCAGTGTCTCGTCGCTGACACGTCTTATCTCTACCACGTCATCGGACACAAGACGGTGTCCTCTCTTGATGAGCTCGATGGCTGTCTCCGACTTACCGATTCCGCTCTCACCGGTGATGAGAACGCCTACGCCGTAGACATCCACCAGCACTCCGTGGATGGAAATGCAGGGAGCAAGCTTAACGTTAAGCCATCTGATGATCTCCGCCATGAAAGCGGAAGTTGATTTCTTAGTAATAAATACGGGGACCTTCTCCTCGACAGCTATTTTTATAAAAGTAGGATCCGGAGCAAGTTCCCTGCAGAATACCACGCCGGGTATATCAAAGGAAAGGAACTCCCTGTACATATCCTCTTTTTTGTCCTGGGGGAAAGATTCCATATAGGTATATTCTACGAATCCGATAACCTGAAGCCTGGACGCTTCAAAGTGCTCGAAGTATCCTGCCAGCTGAAGGGCCGGTCTGTTGATATCCGGCTGGGTTATCCTGATCTTCTTGACATCTATCTCAGGAGTAAGATTTTCAAGCTTCATTTTTTCAATGATAGTTTTTAAACTTACACTCGACATGCTGAGCCTCCTTGGTGTGATTTGGTTCCAACATCAAACCACATAATATCATAGAAATACGGGTTCTTCAATTATCCTGACGGAAGAAGTCGTATATCTGCTGTGCTACATTTTCGGGGATTTCAGGCACTTTGGAGAGCTCCTCCACTGAAGCCTGCCTTATCTCCTCGATAGATCTGAAATTCTTCATAAGGGCCTTGCGCCTTGCAGGGCCGATGCCCGGAATGTCATCCAGAGAGCTCTTTACCTGGGCCTTGCTCCTTAAGGATCTGTGATACTCAATGGCAAATCTGTGGGCCTCGTCCTGGATCCTTGTTATGAGCTTAAAGCCCTCAGACCTGGTATCGATGGGAAGTTCTACATTATTATAGTAAAGACCTCTTGTCCTGTGATTGTCGTCCTTGACCATTCCGCAGACGGGAATGTTGATCCCCAGCTCCTCCAGAACCTTAAGACATATGTTGACCTGTCCACGTCCACCGTCCATAAGTATAAGATCCGGGAACCTGGTAAAACTTCCAAACCTTGCATCAATGTCCCTGACCTGAAGCTCATGCTTCTCCTCTATGCCGTGAAGAAGGCGCCTTGTGAGCACCTCATGCATGCAGGCGTAATCGTCAGGTCCGGACACAGTCTTTATCCTGAACTTTCTGTAATCACTCTTCTTGGGCTTGCCCTTCTCGTAGACCACCATGGATCCCACGTTGGCAAAGCCGCTGATATTGGAGATATCGTAGGCCTCCATTCTCTCAAGGCCCTTGATACCCAGCAGGTTTTCAATCTCCTTGACAGCACCGATTGTCCTGCCCTCTTCCCGCTTGATTCGCTCCTTGTCCTTGGAGAGCACCAGCTCGGCGTTCTGGGCCGCAAGCTCCATGAGCTTCTCCTTCTGGCCCCTCTCGGGAACGGTGATATACACGCGGCTTCCCTTTCGCTGGGTCAGCCACTTCTCAATGATCTCCATGTCATCGATGACCTCAGGCAGCATCAGCTCCCTTGGGATAAAAGGTGTTCCTGCATAGAACTGCTTGACGAAGTTCATGAGGATCTCTGCCTTGGGATTCTCCGACACATGGGTCATGTAGAAGTGTTCCCTTCCGATAAGCCTTCCATCCCTGACAAAGAACACCTGGACCACCGCATCCTTGTCGTCCGCGGCGATGGCCACTATATCTTTATCCTCCATAGAGGAATCCGTCATCTTCTGTTTCTGGGCAACCACCTTAACACTGGCAAGAAGATCCCTGTACTTGGCTGCATTCTCAAAGTCCAGCTCCTCGGATGCCGCCTCCATCTTCTGCTCCAGGTCTTTTATAATAGGAGAATAATTGCCCCCGAGAAACTCCAGTGCCTTATCTATGCGGGCTCTGTACTCCTCCTGTGAAACGTTGCCTGTACAGGGGCCGCAGCACTGCTTCATGTGGTAGTTAAGACATGGGCGCTCAGCACCTATCTCTTTTGGCAGAGAGCGGTTACAGGTCCGAAGGCCATAGAGTTTATTTATAAGTTCAATAGTGTCCTTGACTGCGGCTGCGCTGGTGAAAGGGCCGAAGTACCTGGACTTGTCTTTTTTCATAAGACGGGAAAAGAGTATACGGGGAAACGCCTCGGATACGGTGACTTTTATGTATGGATAGGTCTTGTCATCCTTGAGCATGGTGTTGTAGCGGGGACAGTGCTCCTTGATGAGATTGTTCTCAAGAACCAGCGCCTCCAGCTCTGAGTCCGTGACTATATATTCAAAACGAGCAATCTGCCTGACCATCATGTCTATCTGAGGTCCGCGCCCTATGTTGGAACGAAAATAAGACCTTACACGGTTGTGCAGGTTGATGGCTTTGCCCACATACATAATGGTGTCGTTGGCATCGCGCATTATGTAGACCCCGGGATTCTTGGGGAGTTTTTTCAGTTCTTCCTTGATATCGAAGTTTGACATATAAATATTAAACCACTAACTTCGGGAGTTTAAAAGAGGAATGTAAGCCCGAAATCAGTGGTTCAACAAAGAGGAAAAAAGGATACTAAGGGTCGGCTACATTGGCGTCATCAGAGATTATCCTTAAGATATCTCTCCAATGCTTTTGCAGCCTCTATTTCATCCGCGCCATCGCAGATAAGGGTCAGAGTCTGGCCATTTTTGATACCCAGACTCATCAGGCCAAAGAGATGCTTGGCATCCGTACTTTGGCCGTTGCCCTTGGCTGTAATGGAGCAGTTGAAAGCATTTGCCAGTTTTATAAGACCGCCTGCGGGCAATGCATGTACGCCCTCGGGGTCAGTTATAACATATTCGATGATCTTCATATCTCAACATTAAAGTGCTCGAAAAGAATCTTCTCAGCCTCGGGATTCCACAGACCTGCGTGATTCTTGCAGGAAACTGCAAGCTTCGCAAACAGAGGATCTGTCTCTCCCAGTTTCTCAAAGTCATCTATTGCGGTAAGAGGCATGTTGATCTGTGTATAGCAGAGCTTCTTGCCGCCGGGAATTCCGGGAAGATTACAGGTTGTCTCAGCAACACTGTCAAGTCCGCCGATATGTGTAACCATTACGGAAGGATTGATCTCTCCCTTTGCAGCAAGATCAAGGGCCTCAAGAAGGTCGTCGTTGTTGCCGCCGGTGGTTCCCAGAATATGTGTGCTTGTGTAATGTGCATTGTACAGGTTGATCTCAGACTTGAACTGATTGTCTGTGGGACCTGCAAAGAAGTTCATGCAGCCGTCGAAGGCAAGAAGTCTGTCTCCCATCTCTGCAACGCTTCTTACGGGAACGTATACGAATACATCGTCATAGCCGTGTCCCTCTGTGATCTCCATAAGCTTCTCTTCTGCATCAGCTCCTGATGAGTTGAAGTAGATGAGCTCAACACCTTTTTCTTTTGCAAACTCAGGGCTGATAACGCTGGCAGCTCTCTTAAGCTTTGCGTCATCAAGATCTGTTACAACAATTCTCCTGGGCTTGTTCTCGAAGCGAAGTCCATAGCTTACGGCGCCAAGACCCATAGGTCCGCAGCCGCCCATGATAAGGATGTTTCCACCCTCCTTGGTTCCCATTGCATGGTTGTAGTTCTGCTTGTTGGTGTGGTAGTTTGCATGATATCCACCGATGATGCAGCTCATGGGCTCACCAAGGGATGCCTGATAGAAGCTCTCTCCGTTGTAAGGAAGAAGCGCATCCAGTTCCATTACCTCGTGAGGCATGATGCAGTAGGTAGCATCTCCGCCGCAGAAGCGGTAGGAATATCCGGGGGAATCAAGCTTGCCCTGATAGTTGAGGGCGGGCTGAAGTGCCCACTTATCGCCAACCTTATATTTGTCTTTCCACTTCTTGCCAACTTCTACGATAACGCCTGAACACTCATGTCCTGTGATGATAGGATTAACATCGATGTCCTTGGGTGCTCTCTTGTGGTTCTTGCCCTGCTTGGCCAGCTTGTAAGTTGACATGCAGATACTGTCACTGATCACCTTTACAAGTATTTCATCGTCCTTGATCTCGGGGAGCTCAAACTCCTCAAGTCTAAGGTCCATTTCTCCGTACATTCTGACAGCTCGTGTCTTCATAATAATTCACCTCCAAATGGTTGCGCTCATCCTTCAAAAGATGCGCTGATCTCGTCTTCAGTCATTGTCAACAGTTTCTCAACTCCTGCCTTGTCCGAAAAAGTCATGGCGATCTTGCCAAGTACATCGAGATGTTCATCTCCTACCGCGGCAATTCCGATCACCACTTTGACTTTTTCTGCAGCCCCCCAGTCCTGGCCCTCGGGAAATGTCATAAGAACCAGCCCTGTCTTCAAAATATGTTTCTTGGCTTCCTCTATTCCATGGGGGATAGCCAATTCGTTTCCAATATATGTATTAAACACCTTCTCTTTGTCCAGCATCGCCTGAGTATAGTACTCATTGGTAAATCCCTGGGAAGAAAAAATATCACCGATCTTTCTGATGACGTCTTCCTTATTACCGGGTTTCTGGTTTAAAAAGATATTTTTGGTTTCCAGTATCATAGGTGCCTCCTGTTATAGACCATTAATTCTCTCGCTGAAATAGCTTTTCATTATACGTTGCAGCTTTTCCTGAATGGCTTCTTCATCGCCGGTCTTCAGGGTTTCAAGGAAAGCCTCATCCTCCACAATGGCTCCCGAGATCCTTCCCAGCATGTCCGCGTTCTGCTGCCTGTGCTCATCTACGGGCATCGCCATGCAAAGCGCAGCCCTGATGTCTTTTAACCTGGGGTCCTCAAAAACCTGCCCCTTATCAGGTCCTGCGGTAATGATCTGACACTCTTTAACTGCCTTGCTTCTACAGTGGAAAAGAGCTATCCCTATCTCCGGGAATACCTGTGTCATTACCTGCTCCCTTGCCAGGATATCTGCCGCAAGTACCGCTGCCGCCTTGGATGTATCCGTAATATCAGCAGCTATATACTTGATCAGCGCCTCAAGATTCATCTCATTAGAAACGGTAAGATGATGATACCTTCTAATGACTCCCTTGATTCTGTTAATGATGTCGTTTATCTCGTCCAGTTGCCTGGTAAAATCATTGTTTTCCTGCCTTACCGGCATCGATGCGTATTCATCGATCTTAACACTTATCTGCAGAACGTCTCTCTGGGTAATGAGAGGATTGACCATACAGTAGTCAACACCCAGTTCGTCCACTTCAATGCTTGAGATAAAGAAATCCGTTCTGGACATTACGTGTTCGGTGATCTCATCACTGCCGTAAGCCTTAAGCACTATATCCCAGTCAGCAAACTGACTGCGAAGCTTTGCCATCATCAGCTGTGCCACTCCAAATCCGCTGGCACATATAACGCCGATGTTAACGGTGCGCTTTTTCTTTTTCCTGCTGAGGATCTTCTCCCTGGCCGCCCCGAAGTGCATGGCCAGATATCCGATCTCCGCATCGTTGGGAACAAGTCCCGTCTTTTCAGTAATGACCTCCGCTGCCCTCTCGCAATCCGCAAAGACCTCCGGGTACTCCTGTCTGATCTCCGCAAGAAGGGGGTTACTTATGGTCATGTCATTTTTCATGCGATAAAGAGCCGGCTCCAAGTGTACCATCAGTCCTCTGATAAAGTCCTCCTCATATCGGAGCTCCCTTGCCAGATCTGCATCCAGCACATCTATCATCGCATCTATAATTCCCATCAGCTCGTCAGTCCTGATGCCGCTGCTGCCTATGGCCTCGTTTGTGTAGTTAAGTTTTGCACCTTTGATGTGCAGTAAGATATTGTTTACTTCCGATTCCGGAATTGTTATGGAGAACTCTTTTTCCAGAGCATCTGCAATCTTTCTGGCAATGTCATAGCCGTTGTCGAATCTGGCATCATAGGTTTCCTCAGATACCAGCTCGCCCTGCCTGATCCTCTCCACGGCCACCGCCAGATGTACCAGCAGGCCCATGTAGGCATCATTGGTCAAAAGACGCAGATACGGTTCCTCCACTTCCTCGAGAACTGTTTCCACCTCAGAGAGGATGGCCTCGTTCATGAGGGTGTAAATATTGTCTGCCAGCTCGCTGTCCCCGCGACTGTTCATGTTCTCGGTAACAAAGCGCTGCATGGCTGTTCGATAGCTCTTTTCGCTGCCGGAGAGAGCAATTCCGAAGCCGGGCTTTCTTATTATACTAAGGTGACACTCCTGTACCCAATCGTTTATTGCTTCAAGATCGGTACTGATGGTGGCTTCACTTACGCCGAACATGTCACTGTAGTAAAAGAGCTTTTGGGGCTCCCTGTTTCTTAGAAGCTCCAGCTTCAGAAGATTCCTTCTCTTCTCCTTATCTGATACGATCTCATCCTTGCGGGCCTTGACAGCACTCATGAGTCGGGCCTTGTTGTCGGCGTCTCCTTCGATCTGGCTGCCCTCTCCCTTTTTCCGAACCAGGGTAAGATCATACTGTTTCAGGATGGAAGCGATGTAGTCCGCTTCCCTTAAAATGGTGCGCTTACTTACACCCAGAGCATCAGCCACTTCCTGATCCGTGGCCGGTTGCTCTGCGCCAAGCAAATACAATATGATCTGTCTTATGCGTGGTGTAAGTTCCATAAAAACTCCGTATTAAAGCTTCAGCTCCTGTGCAAGAGAATCATACTCAGGTGCAGCCATGAAGTTGTTGATGGTGATCAGTCTTGCTTTAGGTGCACTCTTTCTGGCTCTTGCTGAAAGCTCCTGGTGTGTTACAACTATCTGAGCATCTGCAGGTATCTCTGATACAGACGCATGCTGTACTTCGATATCAGTTCTGCCAACATCTGTAAGTTTCTTTCTGAGAACTGTAGCTCCCATTGCTGAAGATCCCATTCCTGCGTCGCAAGCGAAAACGATCTTCTTAACATCTTCTGCAGCTACTGCTGTAAGGTTGTCTGCTGCTGTCTTAACTTCGCTTACAGCAACGCCCTTAGCCTCAGCCTTCATCTCTTTCATCTTCTCGGTAGAGTCTGCAAGAGACTGCTTGCCGTTTGAAAGTCTAACGATAGGAGCTGCGATAAGGAATGATACTGCACATGCAACTACTGCTGAAAGAAGAACCATGAAGGTTGATCCCTTAGGTGCCATTCCGACATAGGCGATGATTGATCCGGGTGAAGGAGGACCGGCAAGGCCAAGCTTGAACAGTGTGTTGAAGATCATAGCTGCTACGCTTCCGCCGATTGTTGCAAGAAGAAGCAGGGGGTTCATAAGTACATAAGGGAAGTAGATCTCGTGGATACCGCCAAGGAGGTGAACGATAAGTGCTCCGGGTGCGGAATCCTTTGTAACCTTATCCTTAGAGAACAGCCAGTATGCAAGAAGCACACCTGTACCTGCGCCGGGGTTTGTCTCGATCATGTAGAAGATTGACTTGCCGGCTGAAGCAACCTGCTCTGCTCCAAGAGGAGTGAAGATACCGTGGTTGATAGCGTTATTAAGGAAAAGAACCTTAGCAGGCTCAACGAATACTGAAACGAGAGGCAGAATGTTGTTGTTAACAAGTACTGCAACTCCGGCATTAAGGAAAGCAAGTACGCCGCCCATGAAGGGTCCGATTACATAGTAGCCAAGGATTGCAAGGAGAAGACCAAGGATACCAACTGAGAAGTTGTTTACAAGCATCTCGAATCCTGAAGGGATCTTACCCTCAACTGCCTTGTCAAATTTCTTGATGACCCAGCCTGCAAGAGGTCCTGCGATCATTGCTCCCATGAACATTGTGTACTCTGTTCCGCAGATAACACCGATTGTCATGATGGCACCCATAACTGCTCCTCTGGGCCCGCCAACCATCTTACCACCCTGGTAAGCGATGAGAATCGGAAGAACATATGTGAGCATCGGTCCGACTATTGAACTAAGCTGTGCGTTAGGGAGCCAGCCGGTATCGATGAACAATGCTGTCAAAAGCCCCCATGCTATAAATGCGCCGATATTCGGCATGACCATTCCACTTAGGAATCGTCCAAAACTTTGAATCTTTTCTTTCATTTGGATACCCCTTCCAACTTAATAAACGTTTTCTTTTGGCACGTCTGCCGCAAGAAGGTTACAGATAATCCGAATGCATTCAATTGATTTAAGTTTATTTTATTGGTGTACCGTTTATTAATCAATTCATACATATTTAACTTTGTCACATGGGTAAAGTGACAAGTCCTTAAGAGCCCATGGGAGCGCCAATTGGGACGGAGCGCCAATGGGGACGGTTCTCTCTGGCACGCCAAAAAACCATAAAAAAAAGCCGGCAGTGAGCAAGGAGCTCAAGGCCGACAATTTCTGCAATATGTTTATTGTGCTGTATTTGTGATATCTTTTTCCACCACGAAGCCGGGTGTTGGCGAAGGAGCAGGCGAAGGTGCAGGAGTCTGCTCTGCCTCCGGTTTCAGGATCGGCTCTGCCACAACGTTCTGCTGAGGCTGATCAAGCCGGCTAAGTACCATTGTTGCATACGGGTCCGGCTGACCGAGGACTGTTGTCTTATCCGGGTCATAGCTTTGAGCCGACTGAGATGAAGATGCCAGCTTTCTGCTGATATCTGCTGCAGTTCCGTCCAGGTTTTCTGACGTATTCCAGGAAACAACAGCTTTGTTCCTTCTTCGGCGATCTGCCTGAATCTCTCCGGAAGCAGCATCTTTTCTGATCTTGTCGATGCTTCTTTTTGCCTCGGAGCCTGTGAGCACCGCCAGGTAATGCCTTATGTCAAGTTTGAACCACATAATTACTGCCATTGCCGTCAGGATAATAAACATTACCAGTGAGATGACAGACAGAAGGTTATAGTATTCTATATTATTCATTTGTCTATGCCTCACTTTCCTGCCGCCATATCAAGGGCTGCTTTTGCCAGAGCAAAACTCTTAACGGTATCCCCCGCAAGCTTTCCGGTGTTGTCTGTAATCTCAGGATCATTGTAAATATCCGAATCTATATGTGCCAGGATCAGATCCATTTCATCACACATCTCTTCGTAGGTAACTCCGGATTTCAAAAGCTGCGCCGGATACGTGTAGATCTGATTAGCAATCTCCTTGTAGATCATGAGCGCTGTGACTGCATTATCCACCTCTGCGATATTTCCGTCCGCAATGGCAACAAGGTCATCCCAGAACTGATGATAGCTCACCATGGAATCTCCGCTCTTGCTCTCGGTCCCAAGCCCTGTGTAGTACTGGGCGATCTTTCCGAGCTTCTCTGCCCTGAACTGCTGTGCATCGGAGAGAGTTCCCTGATTGGCCGCAATCTGGAACCACTTGGCTGACATCTGTTTGTTGCCGATACCGTCATAACAGTAAAAGTACGCAATTCCCAGCTTGTAGGCTACCTGTGCATATCCGTCTTTATCAGCTGCCAGACGCTTTTCTACTGTAGTTCCGCCGCTGGGAGTTATCATGATCTGCCTTAGCATCTCATCCTCTTCCGGTGTGAAGTTGTCATCCGCAAGAAGGGTATTGTCCAAAAACTCTATATAAGCCGTAGGGTTGCCGGGATCCATGACAATGGCCTTCCCGAACATCTCTGCAGCGGACAGTTCATCAACTGTTCCTATGGCCTCGGTGACATAGTAGTTATAGTTCTCTCTGGCAAGCTTTGTTGCCTTGGCATGGAAGGTAAGTCCCAGTCCCGCAAAAACAACTGCTGCTGCCGCCACAAGTCCGAATATAGTGACGCCTATTCTGGCATCCTTCTTGTATCCCCTGTCCAGCTCCTTGTAATTCTGGAGATCATACATAACCTCCGCACAGGACTGATATCTGTCCGCAGGGTTGTTCTGGACACACTTGTTTATGATGTATTCAAGTCCCGGAGAAAGCTGCTGGTTCCAATACCTGATGGGATAAAACTCATAGGGCGGTTCACTGGGATTGTGCCCCGTCACCAGGTGATACAAAGTTGCGCCAAGGCAGTAAATATCTGTTCTTGCGTCGGTCTGTCCCATTCCTCCAAACTGCTCGGGAGCCGCATATCCTCTGGTTCCAAGGTAAGAAGTATCTGAGTTGTTCTGCTCCTTGTACTCCCTTGCGGTACCGAAGTCAATAAGAGTGATGGTTCCATCAGGACGCAGCATGATATTACCGGGCTTTAGATCCCTGTAGATGATCGCAGGCTTTCTGGTGTGCAGGTACTCCAGCACATCACACAGCTGAATGCCCCATTCAACAACATACTCCTGAGGCTGCGCACCAAGCATATTCAGCGCCTTCTCAAGAGTATTTCCTTCTATATAATCCATTACGATGAGGAAACGTCCCTCCTCATCTATTACATCCACGATACTGGGAAGATAAGGATGAGACAGCTCTTTTAACAGATCCGTCTCAGTGATGAGGCTCTGCCTGACAACCCTGAAATCCGCCACCGCGTCCTTACGAACTTCCTTGATGGCCCACTGCTTGTTGGCACGCTCATTCATTGCAAGATAGACAGTGCTCATTCCGCCCTGTCCGATCATATTTAAGACTTTGTACTTACCACCTACTAAACTACCGATTTCTAACATAATAAAACCTTACTACTATAAAACTACTTAAATGATACAATCTATCAGGATAGCCGAAATATTGTCGGTCTCTCCCCGCTCCTTGACTCTGTCTACAAGACCATCAAGGCTCTTTTTCATGGAAACCTCACTGTCGCACCGGGATGGCTTGAGGGCTGAAATCATCTCTGCCCCGCCAAGCTTTCGCCAGAATCCGTCTGAGCACATAAGGATGGAGGTCTGCTCAGCTATAACTCCTCTGACAAATTGAGGCATCACATTGTCTGACGCGCCTATGCACTGAAGGAGGACACTCTTCTGTGGGCTCTCCTCTGCCTGCTGTGGTGTCATAAGTCCCCGGTCGATCATGTCCTGCACCACACTCTGATCATGGGTCAAAAGATCCATCGACTTATCCGTAAGCATATACACCCGGGAGTCACCGATGTTCATGACGATGAACTCGTTCCCAAGCATCAGAAAGCTCACGCATGTAGTGCCAAGGGCAGAACCGTGCTCCGTTCCGTATCTGCGGATGCTCATATTCATCTCGGAAACAAGAGCCATCCACTCGCGTCTGACGTCAGCAATTATATCACAGTCCTTGGAATTGTCATCCAGTTTCTCTGTTGCATTGGTCCTGCTTAAGGTTATAGGCAGTTCCTCAGTAAACCACTTGCCCAGGCGATTTACCATCATGGAACTTGCGACCTCTCCGTGGGAGAGTCCGCCCATGCCATCGCACAGTGCACCCATGACAATGCGTCCGGTTTTCTCTGTATTTGCCACCTTCACCATGGTGGAGTCCTGATTAACTTCTTTTACTGTACCTTTATCGGTACTGATACAAACTTTAAATTCCATTATTTCTTCTTTTTGTGTTCTACAACCACGCCTTCTTTTGTGTGCTTAAGATACTTGATCTTTATATAATCACCCTTATTCGCCTTGTTGTAATCACAGGATATGGTAACAGTTTCTCCGGTGTCTTCATCCTCTACCTTAATGAGTCTGTTTGCATATCGTGAGTCATATTGCTTTGATAGAACAGTTCCTTCAACGTACTGATAGTTTCCGGTTATCATATCCGGAATGTCCAACGTAAATGGAAGGACATAAGTCCATGCGCAAATTGCTATAACCGGCCCTACCAGTAGCTTGAGAATAATATCTATCACCTTAAGGCGAGGCTCATACCACACCCTGAAGCTGGGTTTTACTGAAGACAAGGGCATTAGGGGCCTACCCGTTACCAACTTGTAAACAAACCAGATTATCAATCCGGTAAATACGACCAACTCTAATATACGCTTAAACTGAAACATATACTTATTACCACCTTTCTTTGATTATGGTACGTCAATCAGCATTGCAATACCAGTTTATCGCCGTTTGCAGCACCGCTATTATCAATGCACTTAAATAAAACTGACCACGCAGTATCGATCACAAGTCCCGGAATACCCGAAACAAATTCATATGCTATGTACACACCTCCGTTGGCAAAAAACTTTTTAGCTCCCTCAAGTGAGAATTCTAAAAGATCATCCACTACATCGTATCCAGCTTTTTCCAACGGATCCAGAACAATCTCTCCTACCAGTTCTCCCGCTTTCTGTCCAAGATACGCTGTTGCCATAGAAGTTCCTGCATGCAACGCCATATTTTCTACGTCTTTCAAGACATTTTCTTTTGTGAACTGTTTGTCACCCTGTATATAATCCGTAGCATTGTTCAAAAGATCTGTAGTAACCGATCCCGCAGCGGCTCCGGCAACAGGATTACCTGTAGCGGCAGTTACTGCTCCGCCTACTGCACCTCCAACTGCAGCACATACAACACCTTGAAGAGTAGGTTTTTCTCCGGCGATCAGACTTGAAACGATTTCACTACCGGCACCATAGACAGCTCCTACAACGGCTCCGATTGCTATCTGAATCCACATACCATTCAAGTCTTGATATATCGTAGGTATGTTCAAGCAGTACAGATACCTGTTGTGTGAATCTCCGCAGGTATTGATTCCTCTAAGTGTATCTTCTCCGTTAAAACGTCCCGTAACAGGATCATAGTATCTGGCCTGAGCATAGCAAAGATCTGATACCTCATCCTCCTGGTATCCGATAAACGCGAAGGGCTGTATAACATTGCCGCTCTTAGTATAAGCATGCCTGTTTCCGGATACGCTGTTTGCACGTCTTCCGGTATTGGGATCTACTCTTCTTCCAAAGTCGTCATAGGCATAGGCATTAACTGTTAATCCGTCTGTTCCTGTGAGGTACATTGTACTACCGAGCTCATCCATAAGGTAGTAATAGTTATCGCCGCCCTTACTCATGCTTACTACGTTGTTATCGTAGACAAAGCTCTCAGTCTGGCCGTTGATCGTTCTCTCCAGCATATTGAAGTATGCTCTGGAAATATCACACAGGTACTCGATCTTCTCCTCCGGACGAACCTGCTCTACCCTAAATCCAAGTCCGTTGTAGGAATAAGAAATATCACCTTTCTCAACATCAGTAGAACTTACCATCTTTCCTGTAGCATCATAACTAAAGGTTTTTCTGATGATATCACCTGATGTAACAGCAGTCTGATTGCCTCTCTTATCATATGAATAACTGTTTTTCAGCTCGGTTCCGTCAACGCCTGTTATTGTAGTTCTGATAAGTCTGTCCAGAACGTCATACTCGTAAGATGTACGGGCATCAGCTTCAGTCATTGCTGTTCTGTTACCGAATGCATCATACTGGTAAGAAGCTCTCAGTTCGCCGTTCAGCGTGCTCTGTATAAGTCTTCCGACACCATCATATTCATAATGGTATGATCCGGATAATGCCTCCATATCCCTTCTTGTTCTGG
The DNA here is from genome assembly GCA_024697425.1 of Butyrivibrio sp. Lineage (GTDB taxonomy): Bacteria > Bacillota > Clostridia > Lachnospirales > Lachnospiraceae > Butyrivibrio. The sequence continues at coordinate 41,952 of JAILFT010000112.1, forward strand.
CAACATCTGTCAGCAATCCGGATTCATAGTTATAATTAAAGCTGTCTAAAACGCCCTGTTTATCAGTATTGGTAAGTGACTTCAGAAGACCACCCTGATAATACTCCATTTGAGAAGCTGTTCCGTTGGGGAATACTCTCTCTGAAAGCCTGCCTGCTGCATCATATGAATAGGAAATCGCTTCATCCGATGATGTGTCCTTGAGGCTTATCAGTCTTCCGAATGAATCATATGAATACTCTGCCCTCTTTCCGTCAGGATAGATAAGCGCACTTCTGTAATCATAAGGGCCATACTCATAACCAACGGTTCTGCCCTTATAATCGGTTACACCGGTCTTTCTTCCGAGAATATCGCTCTCAATTCTTGTAAGTCCCAGGTGATCCTGCACTTCCTGAAGGATATTCAGAGCATTGTAGCTCATTGTTACTCTCTTGCCATCAGAATAATTTATACCGGTTATATTGCCGTTATTATCCCTTGTATAGACAGTCTCAAATCCGTCACGGTCAATATGTGTCTTGAGCTTTCCAAGAACGTCATAAGTATATGTATCCTTTTGACCGAGTGCATCGGTAGCGGAGATTATGTTTCCGCCAAGGCTATGCTCATATACAGTCACATGACCTTCATTATCCACTCCGGGAAGTCTGCTGTCCTCAGATGTGTCAGCATTCTCAGTGCCAAAGCGCTCCACCTTGCAAAGGAGATCCAGCTCGTCATATGTATATTCTGTTCTGTTGCCAAGCGGATCTGTTACACTCTTTAACTTGCCGGTACCGGTATAAGTATAATAGGTTACTTTTCCTCCATCATTCAAAGACTCTACTCTGCCGAGTTTATCAAAGGTGTATGCAACAGTCCTTCCGTTAGAGCCCTTAGCTTCCCTGATATTTCCGTTGGGAGTATAGGAATAAGTAACTTCAAAGCCGTCAGTCTGGGTTTCCTTACTGATTCTTCCGGCCTCTTCATATTCGTAGGAAACAACAGTAATCTCTTCCCCATCAGCCTTGCGTGTTACCTTGGCAAGTCTGTTCTTTTCATAGGTGTTCTCTGTGATAACTCCATATGAATCAGTGATTGTTTTCAGTCTTCCGCCTTTGTCATACGAATACAGCGTTTCTCTTCCGAGAGGATCTGTTTCTTTGACGAGTCTTCCCGCGAAATCATACTCCCTTGTTGTCTCTCCGCCGTTAGGAGTTATGACTTTTGTGAGATTGCCCCTGGTGTCGTATTCATAGGCTGTAACATTGCCGTTACCGTCAGTTTCATTTTTGATTCTGCCAAGGCCATCATAGCTGTATGCATTAACCTGAACAGACTCTTTTACACCATCAATATCTACCTTGCCTTCCTTATTGATAGTAAGGATATTGCCGGCTTTATCATAAGTGTAAGCTGTCGCAATGCCATCAGGATCTGTCAGCTTTGTAATATTTCCAAGAAGGTCATACTCATAAATGACATTTCCGTTATTGGGAAGAACAATCTTCTCTTCTCTGCCTGATATGTTGTAGCTTACTCTTGTGGTTCTGTTGTCCTCATCGGTGTAGGAAACAGGTTTTCCAAGAATTCCATATTCCCAGGTCTTCCTTGTTCCATCCGGATTAATTACAGCAGATACTTTTCCCAGCCTGTTATACTCATAAGCAGTTACATTTCCCTCCGGATCGGTAACTCTTGTAAGATTATCTGCCTCATCAAATTCGTATCTGGTTACAGCACCGTAAGCATCCTTCGTTGCTACAACTCTTCCAAGGTCGTCACACTCATATTCGGTCTTTACGCCATTGGCATCCACAATAGTACTAATATTGCCGCGCTCATCATAAGATAACACAATAAGGGTATTCTCTTCCCCGCGAATGGCAACAACCCTGCCGTCTTCATAGTCCATACGGACTTTATTTCCTGCGGGATTGGTTACAGAATACAGATTCCCCTCCATATCGTAGGTGAATTTATAGGCATTGCCATCCGCATCCTTTTTGGAATAAAGTCTTCCTTCGGCGTTATAGGTATAAAACTCACTATAGCCTTCCGGTCCGATAATGCCGGTTAAATGACCTCTGTTATCATAGGTGTATCTGGTGGTGAAGCCATTTTTGTTAGTATAAGAGGTCTTCTGTCCTCTGGAATTATAAGTAAATCTCTCCTTGATTCCCTGCTCAGGGTATAGTGTTCCCACATGACGTCCCAATTCATCGGACAAGTAATCCACCTTCAATCCATTGGGCTCCAGTGCATGTGTTATGTGTTCTTTATCATCGTAAGAGAAATTATAAACTCCCCCGTCCGGCATGGTCTGGCGAATAATTCTGTGAGCTGTGTCATACTCGTTTACCACACCAACTACACCATCGGGTCTTACCGATGACGCAATCAGTCCGTCTTCAGTGTAAGTATATGATCTTACCTGTCCGTTTGCTGATACTATCGAAGTAAGCCTTAAGGGATCCGTAGAATCTTCGTATCTGTAAGAAACTTCTCTGCCTGCATGATCCTTCACCTTTACCAAAAGTCCGGCTTCATTATAGGACAAGGCAAAAAAGCTACCTTCCTTAGTCACAATCTTTATCGGAAGCGGAATATTTTCAGTAGTACCTTGACTGTTTTTCTTTGCGAATATATTGTATTCAACAATAGTGTGCTTTATGTTGTTTTTTCCAAAGGCAACTATAAAGCCATCCTTATCAAATTCCTTATAATCACCGTTATCAAAAACAATCTTATAGCCGGTCTCAGATTCTGTTAATATTCCCGGTTCACCATGGATCTCCATAAAAACTTCATCGGAGCCGAGCTTTACCTTTTCATATGTGCCTTCCTTACCGTCTCCAAACAGAAGTTTGAAGCCATCGTCCGTTTTTGAAAGATGCTCTTCAAAATTAAGAGTCCATCCCTTTCCAAGCACACCTATTCTTTCAGACAAGGCATTATAGAATCGGGTCACAGAAACGGATTTACGTCCCATAATAGTAAGGTCATTATATCTGCTTACAAAGTTACCGTTGTTCATATTTATGGGATCATATTTATATACCTGACACCTTGGAACGTCACCATTCAGATATGCAGTGTATGTATCTATATAATCCTTATATTGATTGAGAGTATCCTTATCACCGGTTTCAATATTGTTCAGTTTGTCTTCATATGTTCCCGGATCAAATACTCCATCCCCGAGGTTATTGATTATATTATCCAGCGTGGTATTTACAGCCAGTATTAAATCTTCAAATTCGCCTTCAGAGAAATCATCATTATGTGCTTCAATGAAGTCCAAAAATTGATCTCTGAAAGTCTTTACAAATCCGTCACCGGTATCCTTTTTCGCGAAATCGTCAAACCACTCCTTCAAACCATCATATTCAGGTTCTGTCACCGACAATCCTGCAGTGACATCGCAATTATCTATAACCTCCTTTGCATCATCTCTAAGTCCCTTTATTGTTTCTGCATAAGAAATAAAAGTCGAATTGTACCCGGAAAAATCAGCAATGACGCTATTAAGTTTTGAGGTCTTTATTATCGCAGTATCATATTCATCCAGCTCATCTCTGAACGCCTTAACCAGAGGAATACTGGATTCAAATCCTACTCCCTGCATCATCCCCTGAAGTATCTGCACTGCTCTTACAGTTTCAACAAGCGCATTGTACACCTTATCGTTCATAAATTGTTTAGATGCAACCGCTTCGGTTCCGGTATGATCATCGTCATTTATGAATGCCTGCAGTCCTGTTCCAAGCGCAGTGGACTGCAGATTAAATACTGAAAGCTGAGTAAAGCAATTGTCAAAAAATTCTATTATCTTGGCCTGATCCCACCACTGGTCATCATCCCCTCCTGTGGAATCTCTGTTTATGGCTTCTTTTACATAAGTCTCATTTTCGCTCACCTTTTTATCGCTCCTAGCTTATTCTTCTCATATTCATATTATTGATTGATCTTCATCAGCCACCTTGCTGGGATGCTGCATCTGCCAATTCTTTTGCCTTATTTTGATCAACCTTGTTCACGTAGTTCGTTTCTACGTTCTTCATCAATTGAACCACTAATACCTGAGCAGCCATAAACTTTTTAATAGTATCAATAACTCTATGGTCGGCCGTTGCATAATCCGGAATAACCGCATTATGATTGGCATTAGTATCCGGTTCTACGTAGTCCGTATCTTCCAGCAACCCTGCGCTGCTTGTTTCAATAAGGCCCATGTATGTCTCATATGTGTCTGTATCCATCTTAATTGGATCTGCAAACTCTGCAGGAGCTGCAGTATAAGCAGGTTCTTGTTTCTCTGCACCCATTTTTAATCACCTCTCTTTTATCACAGTCTATCCAGTTCAGACTGTAGATCCCCTATTTTTTTCTCAAGTTTTTCTATGGCCTTGCCTATATCAGTCATTACCGATGTTACAAGACTCTGATAAGTCCCAAGTCCCAGTCCTATTGTTATTCTCTTTTGCTCAGCAGCATCATATTGCTTGCCTTGCCAGTCTAACTCTCCTCCTGAGAGATCATAAGGTTCGATTATTGGATTAGTTACATTATCCGTAATACCATCCTGATTTTTTGATATCTCATCCTTTATGGTTTCCAGTTGCGCTTTTATTCCGCTATAGTAGTCTATCTGTACTTGAAGCTCAGCTTTTCTGGCTGCATTAGGATCCTCTTCTACTGGGCTTGATCCGCCACCACCTATCTGATCATTTATTTCCGCTGACATATGTTTTTCCTCCGTTTTCATTATGTGATCCCTGATGATTCAGTATCATGAAATGCACCGGGTAGCTTTGACACCGCCCGGCACCGCTTTTATATGTAAGGTAATTGATATCAACCTTCGTATGAAAGCCCTCTTGAAGCCTGATCATCGATAGAGCTCAGGTTCTGAGAAGATGTATTTACATTGCTTCCTGTCTGATCAAGAGTATCTACGAACTTGTTCAGATCTGCATCGAGCGCGTAATAAGTATCTGTAAGGGTAGTTGATGCTGTTCCGTATGTACCCTGTGCGATAGTATCTACTACATCCTTAAGGCTCTTAAGTGTTGTACCAAGATCTGATGCAAAATTCTGAAGTTGCTGTGCGCTCTGAGCAATCGCCTCGACGTCACCTCTGATTACTGCTGACATATTAATTCTCCTTTCAAATTAGTTTCCTGCGCCGTAAGCGCTTGCGCCCTTACTTGCGGCTTCGACATAGCTTTCCTTAACATCATCAACCCACTTGTAGATTTTTCTAACTTCTACAGCCATCTGGGTCATCTTTGTAGAGATGTCATTGATAAGGTTTACGGCAGCATCTGCTTCTTCGCCTTCCCAGCAATCCTGAAGAGGCTGCTGAAGCTTGCCAACGCCCTCTGTGAGGTCGTCGAGCTTAACCGCTCCGCTTTCCAGTGTAACGAGCTGAGACTCAATCTCACTGATGTCCATACCTGTCATTCCCATGTTCTTTTCCTCCATTCTTTTTTAGTTATCAATCGGCGTTTTTATCCTCTTGATACTTGAGTTGTTTATGTAAAATGCATCACCAACGCCTGCCTTGGTCTTAACGGCTGTCACTATCTGGCTTGGAATAGTCAGAAGAGATATGTCTCTGATATTCTCAAACATTACCAGGCTTCCGCTGTCCCTAAGCAGCCTCAGTACCGGATTTGATACCGAAGTAACCGGAACGTTGTCTACATCGGTGAACATAATGCATACCTTTGATTCCATTAAGCTAGCTGTCAATTCCTTGAACTGCTCAAATACATTCTCGTCCTTTCGGATAACCTCAAGAACCTGCTTGTTTCCTACAACCAGCATGATAAGCGGATCTGCAATTGCCCTGGTGGGATCCTCCTTGTATTCCTGCTTACGTGTCTGTGTGATGCCACTGATCGTTTCAATCGCATCGATGACATCCATAGGATTGAAGGAGTAGGATACAACTCCATCCCCGTTTTTAAACTCTCCAAGGAACTTATCCTGAGAATCTATGATATACAGGTCAGTCTTTGACTTGGCCTGGCTAGCTACTACTTTGCTCATTACATACTTAATGAACCTGTCTTTTCCAAGATCTTTTCTTCCTGCGATACCAATCATATGACCTGCAGCGAATTCGAAGTAAGCAGGCAAAGTATTGGAATAACTAAGACCGATGATCAGCTTATACTCATCCACATCATTACTTCCGAATCTGCGAACCAGATACTTATCATTAAGCTCTGCAGGAACATACCTGACTTGCTCGGCTTTCTCCGCACCGTATTTTGCATTGGTCTTCTCAATGTACTCTTTGATCTTGGCAATTCTCTCAACCTCTTTTCCGGTGGAGAATGCAATATAGGACTGGAACTCCTTACACTCGGTTCCAAAGGTTGTAACTCCTCGTCCGGGAACTTCGTCGGGATAGACCTTACAACGATCGAGAAGAAGCGGATACTGTCCTCTGTCGTTACAGTGAAGGGCTATCTTGAAGGAGAAGTTAGTCATAAGCTTATAGCCAATTCCCGCCATCTGCTGGTTGGTGATAACAACTGAAATACCGTTGGCAACACCGTCTCGGCAGATTGTAAGGATACTGTCCTCATAATTGGGGAAAGTAGCTCTCATGACCGTGTAGTTCTCGATGATCAGGATTATCTGAGGCTCGTCCTTAAATCCTGCCTCGCGGTAAGATCCGAAGGAACTGAGTCCCTTTGATGAAAGAAGACGTCTTCTCTCATCAATCTTATTGATCATCATCTCTATCAGATTCTTAAGCTTGTCCTCTTCAGTGATGGTTACAACACTTCCCACATGATTGAGGTCTTCAAATACTCTGAGGATCATGGAAGCAAAGTCTATGATATAGATGTTTACTTCCTTTGGTGAGTACTTGGTAGTCAGACCCATAATCATGCTCTGCAAAAGAGTTGTCTTTCCACTGAGGGAGGAACCAAGGATAAACGCATGGTTCCTTGTAAAGTCAAGCTCAAACTCGTCCTGAGCCTGTCTGTCGGGATCATCGTAAATACCGATAGGGACTGTGATATCTGTCTCTTTGATCTCGAGGTTCTCAGGATAAGGAATAACTTCCTCAAGAGGAGGCAGACATATGTCTGGCAGCTTAGGTATCTGAGCATTCTTGCAGTAATCTGCCACATACTCAACCACCGCATCCAGCTGAGTCATTGATGCCTCGCTCTTCTCAGGCTTCTGCTCGTAGAGAACAGTTCTTTTGCCTGAAAGATCCACTCTGCTGATCTTGAACTTCCTTCTGGCATTAGTACTCTGCACAAAGGCAGGAGCCCCACTGTAGGCCGACTGGAAAAGATCGAATATCTCGTTGTTACCAACCTGAAGATAAGCTCGTCCGGGCTCTCTGATCTCTGCGGCCAGAGGTGAGTGAAGCACTTCATTGGAATCACTCTTATCCTGTACCTTCAGACAGAGTTTAAACTTGGAGTTACTCCAGATCTGGTCGTTAACGACACCGGCCGGCTTCTGGGTTGCAAGTATCAGGTGAACACCAAGGCTTCGTCCGATACGGGCTGTGGAGATAAGCTCCTTCATGAACTCAGGCTGATCAGCCTTAAGCTCAGCAAACTCGTCTACCAACAGGATAAGGTGCGGAAGCGGAACCTCCGCTTTGCCTTCCTTGTAGAGCTTTATATAGTTATCTATCTGGTTAACTTCGTATTTTGCAAACAGTGCCTGTCTCTTCAAGAGCTCTGCCTTGATTGACTTAAGGGATCTGTCGATCTGCTTACCATCAATATTTGTAATGGCGCCGTTTAAGTGAGGCAGGTTTTTAAATTGGTTTGCCATTCCGCCGCCCTTAAAGTCGATGATGATGAAGCTCACATCATAAGGGTGGAAAAGAGTTGCTATTGAGAGGATATACGACTGCATGATCTCAGACTTACCGGAACCGGTAGTACCGGCCACAAGTCCGTGAGGTCCGTGGTACTTCTCGTGAAGGTCAAGGGCAATGATCTCATCTCCGCTCTTAACTCCGAGAGGCGCAGCCATGCTCTCATAAACCTTTGATTTTGCCCATCTCTCTTCAAGATTCAGGTCATATGCACTCATGATGCCAAGGAGTTGATAGAAGGAAATGTTCTTGGTAAGAGTGCTCTCAAGGCTGAGCTCTTTGATATAAACAGGAGCAAGCTTCTTGGCGCAGCCTCTTGCCACATCCATGGAAATATGGTTGTAATCAAAGTACTGAATATCTGTACCATCCTTGATATCCTGAACAAATCCGTGATTCTTGTCAGGCTCAAGGAACACTCTCTTGTCACAGGCGTTATGTAGCAATTCCTCATATTCCTCAAAGAATATGAAAGAGAATCCAAGATCATTAGCACGTTTAACAAACTCTTTTACCGGATGCTCCATGAACTTCTCAGAGCGATAAACATAAACAACAAAGTGGGCAAATGCTCCTCTTTCTTTATCTCTTATGGTTTCTCTTGCAGAAAGCTCTCCGTAGAGGAACTCCAGTCCGCTCTTGGCGCTGTCATCATCGTATATGATGAATCTGGATCCGTCGGCCTCATTGCTAAAGTGCTTGAACCATCTTGTCCATTCAAAGAACCTTACGTCCTCCTTGTCCATGATGATGAACTCTTTAACATCGTAGTAGAAGTGTTGTCCGGAAACCGTGATGATCATGTTCTTAAGGATCTGATACAGCTTGTCTCTGATACCCACAATGCCTATAGCATTGCATTTTGCCAGTTCCAGAACCACCGGCATATCGTCGATGTACTGGTACTTGTCATGCATCTTTTCCGGATAATCCATGAGCATGTCCTCAGTCTCGACATACTCCTGCTTCTTGAAATCTATCTGGCAGAGGGACTTTACTCGCCCGTTACCGATCCTGACGGTAAGGAAATCGTCGTGGTCCTTCTCTTTCTCAAAGAGCCTTGCACTGAAATCGTTGATATTTCTGACAGTCTCTTCCAGGGACCTGTTTTTCTCGGACTCAAGGGTTCGCTCCTCCTGTCTCAACCGGGTGAGCTCTTCCTCTTTCCTGTCCATATATTCGTTATAGACTTTAGTCCTTAATGCAATCTTCTGTTTGTATTCCTTGTTGCTGTTGATGTAGTTCCAAACACTCATGGCGCCGCTTATGCACATGGTGGCCGCAAAGTAAACGACGAACATCTTGTTACCGTTCATCATCCTTCCCCTGATGAACACCATAAGGAAAAGGGTCAGAACCGTGGGCAAAAGAATCATAAGAAGATTTTTCTTCGGTTCCTGGGGCGCAGTCTTTGGTGGCAATACTTCAGGTTTCTCATTCGGATCAAGATACTGCTGCCTTGCGTTTCTAAGGAACTGCGGGTAATGATAATGATTGGTCTGGGGCAGGATATTGAAAGTCTTAAACCTTGTTGTCACCTGACCGTTATCCGCTGTATATATGCAATCCCCTTCCAGATAGAAGAAGTTGCCGCAGTATTCAAAGAAATGTTCGTTGGATACTACAACTCTCTTCTGATTCTTGGGAGTGAATCCATTTACCATCACTCCAATGTGACTGCCGGACTGATCAACCTCAAAGCCTTCGGGAGTTCTTTTGAAAAGAACTTTCTCTCCCCTGATGGCATTGTTGCCTATTACGATATCGCAGTCAGGGCTTCCTCCGAGAGTGAACTGAGGTGCTCCTCCCAGTGTGATCTGCAGGTTGTAATTGTCCTGCTTGTCACCGAAGTCCTCCGAGAAATCAAGAAATACGAT
>JAILFT010000124.1 GCA_024697425.1 Butyrivibrio sp.
GGCGCGGCGGACTTGGGGAGGCGGGGCCTGAGAAAGCGGCCTGTATATGCAAAAATGGGTAAGGTGTTAAGGCGAAGGAAAAATAGTATAATGGGGGCAGGGAGATACAACTATGAAGAGAAAGATACTTATAATCAATACCGGTGGGACTCTGTCTTCTGTGATGAAGGACAGCGGGCTGGCGCCGGGGCTTACGACTATTGATATGCAGAAGGAGTTGCATATTGTGTCCGGAGATACTGATCTTGAGATCGAGGATTTCTGCTCTCTGGACAGTGCCAATATTTTTCCGGAGGACTGGCAGAGCCTGGCAAGAAGGATTGCGGAAGTTAAGAATGACTACGACGGAGTTGTGGTGATACATGGAACCGATACTCTTGCCTACACTTCTTCCATGCTCTCATTTATGCTGAGAAACATTACAATTCCTGTGGTGATAACAGGTTCGCAGCTTTCCATCAAGAATCCTGTGGCGGATGCCATGGAGAACTGCCGCTGTGCAATTCATATGGCTGCCAGTGGAATCCCGGGGGTATTCGTTGCCTTTAACAGAAAGGTAATGCTGGGATGCAGAGCTTCCAAGGTCCGCTCCTTGAGCTTTGATGCCTTCGAGAGCGTAAACTATCCCAATGTTGCCACCATCAGCTCTCTTGGAATGAGCATAGACGAAAAGGCAGTGCCGCAGCGAAACGGTGTATTCCATCTGTCGGACTCCTACTCCTCTGAGGTTTGCATGATAAAGATGTTCCCGGGCATGCACCGGTCTTTACTTGAATCCCTGGCTGATCAGGGCTATAAGGGGATTTATCTTGAGGCCTACGGAATAGGCGGAATGCCCTTTGTAAAGCACGACTTTACGGGCACGGTTGAGAAGCTTATAAATCAGGGGATCACTGTGGTTGTTGGAACCCAGTGTCCCTATGAAGGTTCAAAGATGGATGTATATGAGACCGGAAGACGCGCCCTTGAGATAGGCGTTCTTCAGGCCCATGACATGACCGGCGAAGCTGCTCTAACAAAACTCATGTGGATACTTGGAATGACGGACAATCCCGCAGAGATACGGGACTACTACTCCATCAACATCGCCGGCGAGGTAACTATCTAAAGGTGCCATATACTGCATGTGATGTATGTATACTAAGGCCTACAATTGCCGCAGCCAGACTTACGCTGCCTGCACGGCTCTTTTGGGGTCCATTTTCCTTACGGTAAGGAGCATTGTCACAAAGCAGGCGGTTCCACCCACAACATTACTGATGGGCTCCGCCGCAAAAACACCGTCAGTACCCATCTTAAACAGGTACGGCAGAATATAGGTTAAAGGGACCACGATCATTGCTTTTCTGAACAGGGAAAAGAAAATGGCGTGGCCTTTTCTTCCTAAGGACTTAAATACCACCTGACCGGAATGCTGGAAGGTCATGAATATAAAGGTTGAGAAATACAGGTTAAAGGCAGGAATGGCATCGGCAAGGATTGTCTTATCATTACTGAATACTCCGATGACTGCTGCCGGGAACAGTCTGATAAACATCCACACCAGGAAGGTGTATCCGAATTCCATGGCCACCATTATGGCAATGGAGCGCTTAACCCTGTCAAATCTGTGGGCCCCGTAATTGTAACTGATAACCGGGGATGTGCCCTCAGCAATGGCAAGGATTGGGGTCTCCATCATCTGTCGGGCTGAATTCACCATGGTCATAATGGATACGTAGAGATCTCCTCCCACATCTGCAAGAACGCTGTTGCAGGATACAGAGACCATGGCGTTGGTAAACTGCATTATAAAGGCAGCGCTGCCAAGACCAATAATATTAGCTGCAGTCTTTCCGCACTGTCTTATCTCTGCAAAGGACATGATCTTAAGGTTGTAGGAACACTTTTTTCCAAAGAAAAATCCAAGAACGTAAAGGGCTGAAAGTCCCTGGGATATAACCGTTGCAATGGCCGCTCCCTCCGGGCCCATCCCCAGAACAAAGATAAAGAGGGGATCAAGGATGATGTTGGCTGCTGCCCCCACCACTATAGTGGTCATACCCACAATGGAATAGCCCTGCGCCGTTATAAAGGGATTCATACCGGTAGCGATCATGGAAAAGATTGTTCCAAGAAGATATATTCTAAGATAGGGAAGCGCATAGATCATGGCGGAATCCGAAGTTCCGAACAAAGAAAGTATCGGCCTTCCGAAGATCTCTCCCACCAGGATAAGCACTATTCCCGTAACGATCAGCAAAAAGAACGAGGTGTTCTGTATCTGCCTCGCTCTGTCGTCATTCTTCTGTCCCCTTGCTATGGAAAACAGTGGAGCTCCGCCGCTCCCAAACATATTTGTAAAAGCCGTGGTCAGGATCACCAGGGGGAAGCAAAGTCCCACTGCCCCCAGAGCCACTGTCCCTATATTTGGGATCCTGGCAATATAAATCCTGTCAACGATGTTGTACAAAAGGTTTATGATCTGCGCCACCAGCATTGGAATCGCGGTAGCAAGGATATTGGTAAATGTTCTTCCGTTCTCGAAATCAACACGTTTCATTTAAGTACGACCTTATTACTCAAAAATATATTTCTTCATATTCTCGAAGATGAGCTCATATGCGCAGGGCCACATGTGAATGCCGTCGGTGGTGTACTTCTCAAGCATCTGCCCGTCCTCACCAAAGAGTCCTTCGTTCACATTGATGTACCTGTATCCGAATTCTGACGCAAGCTTCTCAACGATGCCGTTGGCCTTATCAAGCCTTTGTAGCCTTAGCTTTGCCGCAACAGGTGCCTCGGGCCAAGCTGTTACGGTATCCGCAACCTTCTGATTAACCGGGTAAAAAGCCATCATGAACACCTTAGTCTTTGGAAGTCTTTCCTTTATCGCAACCAGCACCTTCCTGTAATCTGCCTCAAAAACCTCGGCAGTCTCCTCCTGATGACTGATGTCATTGGTCCCAATGTTTATGAAGATCACCGAAGGCTCCAGGTCAAAGATCTGCTCATCCATGGATTCAAGAAGTTCGGGAATAGTATAGCCGCTGATGCCTCTATTGTAAATGACTCTTGAAATCCCTCTGCTCATCAGGATCTCGTTAATGGGAAAATGCTCCATCAGAGATGATCCCACAAAAAGAGTCTCCCCCTTAATGGCATTCTTATTAAGATATCTGTACCTTATAACTGCATATTCGTTCATGATATTCCCCCGATTATTATACTTTTGTCAAAAGACCTTCCAATGCTCCCCTGATCTCAAAATCTTATCCACGGTAAAGTATTTACACTTGGCAATATGGGGCATAAAGGAACGGTCATCCCCCATCTTGTCAGTATTAGCCACTTCCAGTGCTTTGTCAATATGAAGTTCTCTCTCGTTTCCGTTTTTGTACCTTCTTCCTCGCCTTCCGCAATGGTGCTGGGCCCATCCTCATGACAGGACACCTCCCAGGTCTCGGCAAGGCGTTCTCCGCTAAACTTCTTATCATAGGCTTTGATAAGCCGCTCTCCGCCCCATATGTAGTCCTTACACACAGGGGCCAGCTTTAAAATCGCCATATTCTCCTCCCCTGTTAATGTATGTCATAGACGCTTCTTACCCTAAGGCCCTTAAGATCCCCGCGAAGGACCTCTATCTGTCTGCTTCCCGGATTCATGTCAAAGAAGTTGTCCGAAAGAATAAGATCATCGTCCTCATTTCTGATTTCAATATTTTTGGCAAAAGAGTCTGATTCCACAAGGATCGCATTGTCTGAAACCGCAGTTACCTTAAGGCCGGGATCTTCGAAGCAAAAGTACTTGGCGGGCACAAAAAGCACTGTTCCTTCCGATACAATCTCATCACCCTCTTTTGCTCTGAAAGAAGCATAGGTTGAATAAATGTCTATGCCGTGGAAGTGCTTTTCCGGAAGCCATACCGAGGTAAGGGGCGAAACCTTCACCTGCGTCACTCCACGGGTCTCAAGACCTGCGGCCGTCGATGACAGCTCTTTTCCCGAAGCATCCCTAAGCTCCCACTCTACCGTAAGAGTGCGCTCCTTCATTGTCTCATTAGACACATTCAGCCTGATTGCGGGAGTGAAGGCAGTCTTCTCGGAATTTACAAGGATTCCCTCTGACACAGTACTTGTCTCCTCGCAGCTAAGCAGCACCGGAGCAAAGAATCTTTTTGCATAATACTGAAGTGCCTTCCATCTTCCGTAGTAATCCACGGAGGCCCAGCTTATTACCGGCCAGCAGTCATTGAGCTGCCAGTAGATGGCGCCCATGCATCTTCCGCGATTTCTTCTGAAGTGCTCAACTCCGAATCTTATGGCCTCTCCCGCAAGAAGCTGTGAAGCATAGGTAAGGGTGTCAAAGTCGCAGGGGTATTTGAAGGTGGCCTGCATGTACTGCATGATCTTGGCATTGGCGGATCTGTTCCTCTGGTGCTTTTCCATGTTGTAGGAAAAGAGATTGAAATCCTCCGGTTTTTCCATGACTGTTTCCATGGTCTTCATTGAAGGGATCGACTGGAAGCCAAACTCGGAAAGATATCTGAAATGATGCTTTCTGTACTCTGTGAAGGGCTTGTTGTCGTGCCACACCGTCCAGTAATGAACGTCTCCTCTGCTGTCGTCATTGGGTGCATCAAAGGCTCCCCCTGAGGAAGGACTTGAAGGCCAGTATACGGTGTCGGGAGCATACTCATGCACCCACTTGGGGAAGAGATACTCGTACATCTTGATGTAGTCAGCCCTCTGTTTATGGGAGCTTACCCAAAGACCGTCTTTAACGAACATCTCCATCTCGTTGTTTCCGCATATAAGTCCAAGACAGGCGTGATCTGCTATTCGGCGAAGATTGTCTCGTATCTCGCAGCGTATGTTCTCTTCAAACTCATCATTAAGGTCGTAGACAGCACAGGCAAACATAAGATCCTGCCATACAATAAGTCCCAGTTCATCGCATATATCATAGAACTCATCACCGGGGAAAAAGCCGCCGCCCCAGACTCTTATGGCGTTAAAATTGGATATTTTGCAGTCCCAAAGAAGTCGCCTTGTCCTTTCGGGAGTTATCCTTGAAAGGAAGTTGTCCTCAGGAATATAGTCCGCTCCCATGGCAAAGATATCAACGCCGTTTACGCAGTGAGAAAAGCTCTCACCCCACTCATCTTTTTTTCTGGTAAGAGTCATGGTGCGAAGACCGATGCGCTTTTGTTTTGTGTCAGCGACCTGACCTTCCACCCTCTGGGTTACAGTCACGGTATAAAGATTCTGCTCTCCAAAGCCGTTGGGCCACCAGAGCATGGGATCATCAATGCACAGCTCATCACCTGTTTTATAATCTGAAGCCACTGTTTCTTTTCCCAGGGGAGAGGTTATCTTGACATCTATGGAAGCTTCCTTACATCCTTCGAGGATTTCCTGATCAATGAAAAGAGACAGATACACCTTTCCATCTTCATGTCTTTGATGGATCCGCACATTGTCTATCCTTGCTTCATTGAAGCTTCGAAGAGTTACAGGCCTGAAAATACCTGCATCGGGGATCCTGGGGCCCCAGTCCCAGCCGAACATGCAGTGGGCTTTTCTTATATGGGCAAAACCCTGCATTGCATCCTCCGATCCATCACAGCGGCACTCCTCATAGGCCTTCCTTATGAATTTCAGGGGTGAATGAATATACACCTTAAGGACATTTCCTGTTTCCATCAGACTTTCCGTAACATCTGCCACATAGGTTCTGTGCATATTCTCCCCATGAAAGAGCACTTTGCCGTTCAGTGTAACATCTGCAATGGTATCTATCCCTTCAAAGACCAGTTCTTTTCTCCTGCTCTTAAAAGCTTCACTATCGCAGTCAAAGACCGCCTCATATTCAAAGTCCTCCTCCATCATCTCAAGGGCGAACTTTTCATTGTCTCCCACAAACAGGTCCGGGATGACGCCGTTTTTATAAAGTGTCTCCAGTACACTTCCGGGGACTTTCGTTTCGTAAGAAGTCCCGTCAGATAATCTTTTTATCTTCCAATCCGTTATATTCATCCGATTCATTTTTTACTCCTATTTCACTGCTCCGTCTGTTACTCCGCTGATAATATGCCTTTGCAGGAATATATAAATGATTATGGTGGGGATTGCCACCAGCACAATGGCTGCGCTCATAAGAGGCCACTCCGCCAGCTTATCCCCGGAAAAGGCATAGAGGCTTGTGGCCACTGTCCTTACCTTTGGCATGTACATATATGGGGTAAAAAAGTCATTGTAGATCCCCAGAAGTTTCAGGATGATGGTGGTTGCTATGGCGGGCTTCAGCTGTGGAAGGATAATATCTGTGTATATTTTAAATCTTCCGGCTCCGTCAAGCATGGCGCTCTCATCCAGCGACACCGGCACATTGTTTATAAACTGCAGAAAGATATATATCTGCATGATGTCGGTTCCGATGTAAAGAAGGATCCCCGCCATCAAGGTATTGTAAACCCCCAGGGCCTTGATGACCTGGAAGGTAGCTATGGTAACGGTCATTCCCGGGATAAAGGTGGGAATGAGAAATGCAAGGTACACCAGGGTCCTTAGTCTGAAGTTAAAGCGGGACAGAGTATATGCCACCAGTGATGCAATGAGTATGGTAATTGGCACCGATATGACTACGAGAATTGCGGTGTTCATAAAGCCTGTTATGAAGTTACCTTCAACAAATGCCCTGACATAGTTGCTGATGTCCGTTATATGCTCGGGAAGGCTCATTACTCCTGTCATCATGTATTCCTCATTGGTCTTAAGAGATACATTAAGGACAATAAGAAGCGGCGCAAATACCATAAGAATCCCTATGGCCATCAGCAGATATATGCAGAATCTCCCCGCTTTGCTGTTTATGATAAAGATTGGTTTAATGGTTTCTTTTCTCTTATTAATCATACTACCTGTCTCCTTTGATGAACACTTTCTGAATAGTCACCAGCAAAAGAATGATCACCAGAAGTATCACGCCCATGGCTGCGGCCTTTCCGTACTTGGAATAGGAATAGGCAAGCTCCAGGGACTTGCTGATAAAGGTGGCGGTGCGACCGTTAGGACCGCCCTTTGTTATCAGGAAGGGCTCAAAGTAAACCTGCAGGGCTCCGTTAAGGCTAAGAAGAAGCGATACCTCCAGCATTGTCTTGATGTTGGGAAGGGTTATGAACCTGACTGTCTGAAAGAACCCGGCTCCGTCAATTCTGGCAGCCTCATATACTTCTCCGGGGATTGACTGAAGCGCAGCGATATAAATCACCATGGTCCATCCCACATACTTCCAGAAGCTGATAAAGGAAAGAGCGAAGTTCGTCATGTAGCTGCTGCTGATAAAGTGCACGGACTCTGCTCCAAAGAGATTCAGCACAAAATTTACAGGGGAATTGGAGTAGTCATACATGTAGTTGAACATGAAGGCCACAGCCACACCGTTGATAATGTAAGGCATAAAGAGTATCGCTCTGAAGGTGGTCTTCATCTTTATGTTGCTGTTAAGAAGGATAGCCAGAAAAAGTCCTGCCACCTGCTGGATCAGCGCTGTGACCACATAGGCCATATTGTTCCCGAAGGTCATGAACAGCTCTTTCTGGGAAAAGATATCCCGGTAATTCTTAAGTCCTATGTAGTGGAGGTCTTTACTCATTCCGTTCCAGTCCGTGAAGGAGAGCTGGATAAGTTTCATCAGTGGATAATAGGAAAAGAGCATCAGAAGTGCCATGGGTATAAACAGAAAACAGATTATATAAATCCTGTCTTTGATCTTAGATTTCATTGTGATATTCCTTTCTTTTGGGCATAAAAATGGCAGCATTGCTAAATCAGCAATACTGCCATATCATCAGCAATCCATAAGCTTAAGCTTTAGTTTACATAGTCAGCTCTTGCTTCTGCCCACTTTGCGTTCCAGTCCGCGATCAGCTCTGCAGCCTTCTCGTCACTCTCCTCCATGACATAGGTGAGGAAGAATTTCTGGCCGTCCAGCTCTATCTCATTTTTGATATTGGAGAAGGTAGCATCTCCCACAATAGGCTCCAGGGGCTCAATCCCGTAGGAAAGAAGCTCTGCCACGAAGGGATCGTTGACCTCTATGCTCTTGTTGGAGGGAATATCAGTATCAGCCACAGGGTTATTTAACATATATGAAAGAAATGCCTTAGCAAGAGCAGGATTTTCGGTATCCTTGGAAATGCCCCACTGCTTGCCTGCGCCGGCCTTGATGTTTTTGGCTCCGGGGAAGGGGAACATACCGATGTCCTCAGGCTTTGCCCCAAGCTCTACAAACTGTGCAGGAAGCCATGTCTCGGAATAGTGCATTGCAGTCTTGCCCTGGGCAAGATCCAGCTTGAACTGATCCCAGTTGGCACTCATGATATCGTCCTCAAGCCAGCCCTTCTTGTAGAGGTTTCTC
>JAILFT010000139.1 GCA_024697425.1 Butyrivibrio sp.
CCTATCATCCCTTCCTGAATAAGGTCGTCTCTGTCAGCGCCCAATATAAACATAGAGGCTGCCTTCTTACGAACCAGCCCCTTATATTTGTTCATTATGTACTCTACAGCATCGCTCTCGTCTCCGTCATGGATACGGACGATCAGCTGCTCATCATCGATGTCGCTGTACTTGTCATTGCTCATTACATTGACCTCTGTCTGACAATCTCAAAAGCCAGAACTCCGGCTGCCACTGATGCGTTCAGGGAATCGATATCTCCCTTCATGGGAATGGAAGCCACCATATCACACTTCTCTTTTACAAGGCGTCCGACGCCGCTTCCCTCATTACCTATTACAAGTCCTATGGGTCCCTTGAGATTGAGCTGATACATTGTGGTTCCACCCATATCGGCACATACAAACCAAAGCCCCTTGTTTTTCAGCTCCTCAATGGTCTGGGCAATATTGGTAACCTTCACCACAGGTGTGTAATTAAGAGCACCGGCAGATGCCTTGGCTACAGTTGCAGTAAGGCCCACTGCCCTGTTCTTGGGAATAATAACGCCATGAGCACCGGACAGATTGGCTGTTCTTATAATGGCGCCAAGATTATGGGGATCCTCTATATTATCCAGGATAAAGATAAAGGGATCTTCATTTTTGTTCTCGGCAAGGGCAAAGATGTCCTCCATCTCCGAATAGCTGTAGGCTGCCGCTATGGCAATGACTCCCTGGTGCTTGCCGGTCTCGGACATCTGATCCAGCCTCTCGCGGCTGACAAACTTTATAAGACTTCCCTGCTTTTTGGCTTCGCGCCTTATGGTAGCCACAGGTCCGTCCTGGCATCCGTCAAGTATATATATCTTATCTATTGTCTTGCCGGAGCGGAAGGCTTCGATAATGGCATTCCTTCCCTCTATTTTCTCTTCATTTGAATTAAGAATTTCCTTATTGTCCTTGTCCATTAGGCTTCCTCAAATCTAAGCTTAAATGATATCAAGCCCTAGCCTTTTGGCTCCGAGCTTAATAAGTTCCATTGCTCTGTCCATGTCTCCCGAAAGATATAAAAATCCCATCACCGCTTCAAAGCCTGTTGCCTCAAGATACTCCATGGTAGAAGCATTCTTGGCCTTTGTATGGGGCTTGGAATTTCGTCCTCTTCTGTAGATGTCTTTTTCTTCCTCTGTCATATCATCCATGATAGCAGCCGCTATCGCAGACTGAGAGGGAGCTTTAACAATAGCGCTCGCTTTTTTATGGAGATTGTTGACTGCGGTATTGCCTTTGTTCACCAGAACAGATCTGATGATAAGGTCAAAAACAGCATCTCCTATATAAGCCAGTGTAAGAGGCGAATATGTTCTTATATCCTTGGCTTCAATGCCGAATTCATCATTTATATATCTGTTTAAATCAGCTGCCATTTAACGCCCTCGCGAGTGTCCTTGATCTCCACACCCTTTGAAAGAAGTTCCTCTCTGATAGCATCGGCTGTTGCAAAGTCCTTGGCCTTCTTGGCTTCTGTTCTCTTTGCAATCTGCACCTCAATATACTTAAGAAGCTCGGGATCAACATCCTCTTCTTCTGATAGAGCTGCAGCATGACCAACAAGATCAAGGGAGAGCACCTTATCAAAGCTCTTAACAAGAGCAAGCTTTGTGGCATCATTGGTGTCTGCCTTGAGAGCATCATAAAGGATTGTGATGGCCATGGAGGTGTTAAGGTCGTTTGAAAGAGTCTCTCTGAACTTTGCCTCAAACTCCTCTTTAACCTTCTTATCTACAGCGCCGTCTTCCTTAAGTTCGGCAACTCTTTTTACGAGCTTGTTGTATACGGCGACCGTGCTGTCCAGAACATCAAAGGAAAACTCAAGAGGCTTGCGGTAATGAGACTGGAGGCAGAAGAATCTGTAAACCAGTGGATCATAACCTTTTTCTTTGAGTACAGACACAGTAAGAACCGCGCCCTTTGACTTGGACATCTTGCCCGCCCTGTCATTTAAGTGATTGCTGTGGAACCAGTAACCGCACCACTTGTGTCCCAGGTAACTCTCGGACTGTGCAATCTCATTGGTGTGATGAGGGAACATGTTATCTACACCACCGCAGTGGATATCGAGAGTCTCACCAAGATGCTTCATGGAGATGCAGGAGCACTCAATGTGCCAGCCGGGATATCCAACGCCCCAGGGGCTGTCCCACTTAAGAGCCTGGTCCTCGAATTTGGACTTGGTGAACCAGAGAACAAAGTCGGTTTTGTTCTTCTTGTTGGTATCCTCTTCAACGTCATCCCTTACGCCAACTTCCAGCTGCTCTTTTTCAAGAGCTGAGGAAAAGACATAGTAATCATCCAGCTTGCTGGTGTCAAAATAAATGTTGCCCCCTGCCTGATAAGCGAAGCCTTTCTCCAGCAGTACCTCGATCATGTGGATGAACTCGGGAATGCAGTTGGTGGCAGGCTCAATAACATCGGGCATTTTATTGCCTACAGCCTGAAAGTCCTTGAAGAAAGCGTCTGTGTAAAACTTTGCGATCTCCATTACGGACTTATGCTCTCTCTTGGCTCCTGCCAGCATCTTGTCCTCTCCGGTATCTGCATCGGAAGAAAGATGTCCCACATCGGTTATGTTCATGACACGCTTAACTTCATAGCCTGCGTACTCCAAAGACTTAACAAGAGCATCCTGCATGATGTAGGTCCTTATGTTTCCGATATGTGCATAGTGGTAAACCGTAGGTCCGCAGGTGTAGATCGACACCTTGCCGGGCTCATTGGTCTCTAATTTATCTATTTTTCTTGTAAGTGAATTATAAAAGCTGAAATCCTGCGCCATTTTTTACTCCTCGCCATAATTATTTATCAAAATCGTCATCATCCTCTGTCACAGCCTGTACATCGTGCAAATCCCCCATCGCTGCTCTCTGCCGGCTTTGATAAAAGACAGATGGCCTGAGAGGAAATTCCCTCTCCGCTGCCGGTGAATCCAAGTCCCTCTTCTGTTGTGGCCTTGACATTAACCCTGTTCATCTCTATACGCAGTGCCTGCGCAATATTGATCCGCATTTCATCTATGTAAGGTCTCATCTTGGGTGCCTGGGCAATTATCGTGGCATCGATATTTTCCACCACGTAATGTTCCTTATCAATGATAGTGGCAACTTCCTTTAGAAGCTCCAGGGAATTGGCTCCCTTATATTTCTCGTCACTGTCGGGAAAATGCTTCCCGATATCCCCAAGGGCAGCTGCTCCAAGCAGAGCATCCATCACCGCATGCAGAAGAACATCCGCATCGGAGTGACCAAGAAGCCCCTTCTCATAAGGGATCTTCACACCGCCTATGATCAGATCTCTTCCTTCAACAAGTTTATGGACATCATATCCCATTCCAACTCGCATATATTATACCTCACTGTTTAATCGTCTTACTTATCATAATATATATGGCAGGAACAGCTCAACTATAAAAGCTGCACCGCAGGATGCGGCTGCCACCACAATAAGACTCTTTTTGTTAAAGGCCAGTACCAGAGCCACAATAAAGCCGATCACGGATGACACAAGATAATCCGTGGCGCTTAAGATAGCCGGAAATGTCATGGCTGCCAGGGTCGCATAGGGCACATAATAGAGAAAAGACCTGATGAAGGTGCTCTTTATCTCCTTCCTGATAAGTGTCAGAGGAAGGGCCCTGATAAGATATGTCACTATTGCCATCAGGAGAATGTAAAGGTAGATCTTTTCCATCAGCCTTCACCCCCTTTTGCTTTCTCAGGGGCCTGCTCCTCGTCCTTCCTTGGAGCAACAACGGCCGCAACCGCAGCAACAACAACTGTTATTATAATGATCCTGAAGCCAGAAGACACATAGTCTTTCAGAACAGGTGCATAGGTAAACACAGTACTAAGGCCCATTGCGGAAAGTACAACCGCCATAACCGCCCTGCTGGTCCTGGTATCCGGAATGATAATGGCAATAAACATACCGTAGATAGCAAGTCCCAGACAGCTTATAAGCCTCTGAGGCAGGATCTGTCCGGAATATGCCCCAAGGACGGTACCGAAAACCCAGCCAAAGACAGATACCACTATAAGCCCATAGGAATATAACGGATAAAGTCTGCCCTTCTTCATTACGCTGAGAGCAAATATCTCATCGGTAACACCGTAGGAGATTCCCATCCTGTGAAGAGTCCCCACGCCGCTGTTCAGCTTCTGGGACAGAGCACAGCTCATCAGCATATATCTAAGGTTTATTATGAACTGCAGTATGGCCAGCTCAATAAAGCTTCCGTTCTTGGCTATTATCTCCAGGGCTGAAAACTGCCCTGCACTTGTCACATTAAGCAAAGACGTCATAGCCGCCTGAAATGTGGTCATGCCAATCTTTGAGGCTTCAATTCCGAAGGCAAAAGAGACAGCTATATACCCGAGACATATCGGAACGCCGTCAGCAAGTCCCTGTCTGAAGTCCTTCCAACTCCCACCATTCATACCTTTGTTTCCTCTAACAATTTAATAACTTCCGCTATATTATCACAGCTTATACTTCCCTGCACCATCTGTGGGCTTCCCCCGCCCTTGGCGCCGAAAGCTTCAAAAAGCTTCTGCTGAATATCCCTGGAATTTATGCCGTCAGATCCCGATGCAATAATATATCTGTAGCCATCCCCCGAAGGTGCAAACACTCCCGATATCCCGGAAAACCTCTCGGTTAGGGCATTGGCTGTTTTCCTCATCTCATTTCCGTCAAGGGCATGATCCCTTACAATGAATACTCCGTCCTTATGACCGGAGGCTGCAAGCTCATCGATCTCGTATTTCAGGAGTTTCTCAGATACAGCGCCAAGTCTCCCCTTAAGCTCGAATATCTCATCCTTCTGCCTGGTAACGGCATCCATAACTTTCCCGCTCTCGGTAGTAAAAAAGCCCGTGAGGTCACTTACCAGTTTCTGACAGTCTGTAAGGTAGTCCAAAGCTCTTTTGCCGCATAAAATGCTGACCCTGACGCCACCCTTGTAGTTCTGGCATCCGACAACCTTAAGCAGTCCGATCTCACCGGTCCTTAAGACATGGGGTGCGCAGCAGGCGCATACATCATAGCCTTCAACCGTAACGATACGGATCTGCCCGGAAAGTTCTTTTTTACTTCTGTAATCTATACTTGCCAGTTCCTCGTCCGAGGGGAACTCACACCTTACGGCTACATTCTGCCAGATGGCTTCATTAACCGCAAGCTCTATCTTCCTGATGTCCTCATCGCTTATGGGGCCGCTGTAATCCATGGTCACCTCAGAGTCACTAAGGTGAAAGCCCACATTGTCATAGCCAAATCTTGAATTTACAATACCGGAAAAGATATGCTCTCCCGTGTGCTGCTGCATATTGGAGAACCGATGCTGCCAGTCGATGTCACCGTGAACCTTACTTCCGGGTTCAATGGCTGTATCGGTGAAATGGCTTATAATACCGCCGCCTATGGCTGTGTGGGATACATAAACTTCCGCTCCGTCCTCGGTGCGCAGCACTCCTATGTCACTGCTCTGTCCTCCCTGCTCGGGAAAAAAAGCTGTGGCATCAAGGACCACTGAAAAACCGCCCTTGTCCCTCTTTGAACATTCAAGAACAGTGGCGTCAAACTCCGATATATATGCGTCTTCGTAATAAATCTCTCTTGTTTTAACCATAGAACACATTGTACCACAAATAAAAAGAGACTGCATTAAGCAGTCTCCCTAATTATATGCGAATTTATGCGGTTTCCAAAGGCAGCTGTGAAAGTTCATCCAGAACTCTTCTCTTGATGACATCCTTCTCGGACTTAAGTGAGAAAGCAAGTTCTGTATAAAGGAGCTTCTCTGCCATGTTGAGGTACTTCTCGTTGAGGGCGGCGAATTTCTTGCCATGAGCCTCTCTGACAGCCTTGATCTTGCGAAGAGATTTCACAAGACTCATCATCTCATCAGTGATATTCCTCTTGATAACTTCCATAATTGCGGGCTCGGCCTTTTTGCCCTCAGGCAGTTCCAGCTCAGGTGCTGCCTCGATCTCTTCGATAAGATCTTCTGCCTCGTCCGCGGCTATAACCTCACGAACCTTGTCCTCTGCTCCATCCACCGGAACATAAAGTACACTTCCTGTATCTACTGCAGATTCCATCTGATAGTACTCTTTCTCTTTGCCTCTCTCAAGAAAAGAAGGTACCAGAATATCCTGCACTCTGCACAAACCGTGACTTCCGTAAATCACACACTCACCAATTCCCAGCATCTTGTTCCTCCTTACAAACAGATCCAAACGAAATACCGATACAAAAAGCGCCCCTAAAGTAAGCGCTTTCATTGACAGGAACAAAAATAATTATATCACATTATTACGATTTTTGTAATATTTAAATTCATAAAAAAGTGTGACTTTTTTGTGATTTTTTATAAGCTCTTCCAATCTTCAAATGCCAGGTAATTTATGTGCTCCACCCGTGTCTGTCCCAGCATTGGAATATGGCATTCCGGGTTGATGTGATGCGGTTTAAAGCCACACTTGATCTGCACATTTTTCGACCTTAGATTTCCCTCAAAATAGCAGCAGTAAATGCCCCTGAGATTAAGATCGGTAAAGCCATGCCTCACCAGCTCTTTTCCCGCTTCCGTGGCAAAGCCTCTCCCCCAGAAGGGAACTCCGATCCAGTAGCCAAGCTCCGCCTCCCCGGGGCCTAAGGGTCTTTCAGGGCTTCCCTTTAGAGTAAGTCCAATACTGCCGATAGGTTTGCCACTTCCCTTAAGACAGATGGCGTAGGTTTCATCCCGTCCCAGAATGGTCCTTATCACTGCCCTGCTGTAGGCGACGTCCCTGTGAACGGCCCATCCCGCAACAGGACCGACTCTCTCATCTTTTGCATATTCAAAGAGGCTGGGGGCATCCTCGTCTCTCCAGCCTCGAAGTATCAGTCTGTCGGTTTCAAGCACCATATCTTTTCCCATTACTGGCTTATATACTCAAAGCCGGTCTTTTGTGTGAATGCATCAAGGGATTTCTTGAAGAGGACAAAATACTGTGCCTCTTTATGCTGTGCTTCCGGGACCAGATAATAAATAACCTTTCCGCTCTTAATGTCGCATTCTATATCATTTCTGGGATCCAGAGCATCTATATCCTTGAAGGAAAGTCCGTATTTCTCACGGCAGAACTCATCCCTGTTGTCAAGGTCCATGGTCTCCTCGACAATTTTCCCCTTGGTCTTGATCATGGAATCGATCTGTTCAAGCATGATATGATGCGCGATATTAAAAGACGTAAGTTCGTAGCCCACCAGCCTCATGTCGCCGATGATCCTGTCAAAATCAACACAGGTCTGAGCAAAAGGGTCAACCTTATTCTCACCATAACAAAAAACTGCCTCATAGAGTCCTTCGTTCATAGTCTGTCTCCTTTCTGTGCCTTAAGAAACTCAACATATTCACTCTCGGGAATCGGTCTCGAGTAATAGAATCCCTGCAGATATTCAACACCAAAATCTATCAGTACCTGTGCCTGTTCCAGGTTCTCAATACCCTCAGCCAGCACATGAAGTCCGTAATCCTTCAGGAAGCTTATGGAGTATTCCAGCATCCTTAGGTTTTCAGGTTTGCTCTTATCAAGACAGTTCCAGATGAATTCCTTATCCATCTTGACCAGAACATAATCCATTTTAAGAAGCTCAAGAAGGTTTGAGTATCCCGAACCGAAATCATCCATGGAGAAAGAGCTTCCCAGTTCCTTAAGCTTTTTAACGTTGTCCTTGAATACTTCATCGTTATTGATATATGCAGTCTCGGTGATCTCAAAGTTAATAAACTTAGGCGGGATATGGTATTTCTCCATCTTGGTTCTGAGTCTTCCGAAGGTCTGCCTGTCCACAACCTCGTTGCCGGAAAGATTTACCTCAATTCTCTTCACGCCATAGCTTGCAATGTTCTCCCTGGCAATAAAGGAACAGACTTTCTCAAACACAAGATCGTCTATATCCTGAACCAGGCCGCATTTTTCTGCTATGGGGATGAAGTCCTCGGGAGAAATGAAATTCTCCGTGCTGGGCCTTCGAAGTCTGACCAGAGCCTCAGCCGCCAGGAACTTGCCATCTGCAACACTCAGGATTGGCTGATAATAGACATCAAAAGCCTTATCCTTGATTGCCTGTCTTACCACGTCCTCGATGCTGTTTCTGTAGGACATCTTGTCAATTATCCTATCATCTATTACAAGATTCGGAGATGACTGGGCAAGGACGTATTCCTGAGAAACATAGGAAAGAACCTGCATTGCCTCATCAATCTGTGAGGTATTCTTGGGAATTTCCAGGATTGTAAAAGTAAGCTTGTAATTTGCAACCTCATCCTTGTAGTTGTTTACCATCGACATAAGGGATTCAACCTTTGCCGGGTCTGTGAGGAAGAAGCTTAAGGTATTCCAGTTTGAAAGATATGCCGCCTCGCTTACGCATCTGTCCGCCATATCAGCAACGCCTGTCTGAAGATCATAGAACATCTGTCTGTCTTCTCCGGTAAGGACATTGGTCTTGCCGGTAAATATAACGGACGCTATGAAAAAGTGCTTTTTATAGCAGAAATGGTCTACCAGCACCATCTGGAAAGCATCCTTGTTTCTGATACGGGGCATGCCCTTTTCATAGTATTCCTTTGGGTTTTCCATGGTCAGGAAAAGAGTCAGAGCCATTAGCATTATTGCGATGGATGAAACCTGAAGTCCCTTATATCCGAACTGGAACAGCGCAAGAATTGCCCACATCACAATCCCCAGTATTATTGCTCTGGCGTCGTCTTTGCTCAGTCTTTTCCTGTAGGCCAACGCAATGATCATAGTTGCAAAGATGTACAAAAAGCCGATGAAATAGCAGAAATTGATTCCGGGGCCTGTATTATAGTAGTCTCCCATCTCAGTCGTGGCGTAGTAAACTCTGCTGACCATGATCACGATAATTCCTATCGCTGCAGGAGCACATATTGCAGCAATAATTCCCTGGCGAACTCTCATACCGTATTTTATCTTGGCATAAACATACACCGAAATAATTGCAGCACAGACCAAAAGTGACGCCACATAAAGATTCTGTGACGTTCGTTTAAGAGACGAGAACTCATTATTTACATTGACCAGATATAAAAAAACAGCACACTCTACTATTTCACAAATGATATTAATATAGGCCGCAACAACAAAGAGGAAGAATACCTTGGTAGAAAAAACCTTGGGCATCGCGTTCCTCATGTATATGAGAACCAATACAGTTAATACCATAATTGCAATAATAGGTGTGCGTATTTCCATAAATTTATTATATTACAATTAACTGTTTGTAACAACTTTAACTATATCTGCAGCAGGTAGGATGTATATCCCGGAATCTCAAGTCCGCCGCCGAAATCAATCTCTTTTCCCGTGATAAGATCCGTGGCACGGCCGGCCCTTGCATCAAAGTGAGCATGGTAGGGATTTTCATCTGCATTTATCACCACAAGAACTCTGTCGCCCTCTGTCTCTCTCTCGAAAATGCATTGACGGTTGGTAAGTACCAGAGATTTGAATCCGCCGTAGTTAAGAGCCTTCGAGCCGTTTTGTGCCTTGCACAGCGCTGAAATGTGGTCTGTCAGGTCATTCCACTGCGGGCTGTCAAAGCAGGGTCTAAGAGCCGGATCCCCCTGCTTCTTGTCTGCCTTTTCGCCCCACTCACTTCCGTAGTAAATAGTGGGGATTCCGGGCATTCCAAACATCAGGGTATAGATCAGCTTCAGATGATTTGGATTATTCAGGGTACTGGCGATCCTGCTTACATCGTGATTGTCCACAAAACTAAGCAGATGTCTTCCCTTGTACAGTGTCCAGTTCTCAGGTCCGAACTGCCTGAGCAGCGAATGGATTATCTCAAACATGTTCATGCTGTTCATAGCTGAGAACATGCCTTTGTAGCACTCATAGTTGGTGGCACTGTGGCACAGCTCATCTCCCATGATGCGGTTATAGTCGCCGCCTATCATCTCTCCCATGAGGAAGAAGTCCTCTTTCCAGGAGCCTGTCTCATATCGAAGGCGCCTTAAAAAGTCAGTTTCAACGCAGTAAGCAACGTCCAGGCGAAGTCCGTCAATACCAAACTCATCGATCCAGAACTTTACGCTCTCCATAAGGTAGTCGGTAACCGCGGGATTTCGAAGGTTCAGCTTAACCAGGTCGAAGTTTCCTTCCCATCCCTCATACCACAGGCCGTCATTGTAGTTGCTGTTTCCGTCAAAGCTTATATGGAACCAGTCCTTGTAGGGGGAGTCCCATTTCTTTTCCAGAACATCCTTAAACCCGAAGAATCCGCGGCCAGCGTGGTTGAACACTCCGTCCAGTACAACTTTTATGCCCTTCTTGTGGAGAGCCTTGCAGACCTTCTTGAAGTCTTCGTTGGTTCCAAGGCGCACATCAATCTTCCTGTAGTCTCTGGTATTATAGCCATGAGTGTCGGACTCAAACACCGGATTAAACAGCACAGCTCCCACTCCAAGCTTCTCAAGATGCGGGATCCAGTCTATGACTTTAAGTATCCTGTGTTCAAGCTTCCCGTCATTTTCAAAGGGTGCACCGCAGAATCCCAGGGGATATATCTGATAAAAAGAAGTTTCATAAGCCCACATGCATTGTTTCCTCCTTGTTGTTAACAGCATTACATACTTCTATTTTACATTAAAAAGTGCACCGAAAATAACTTCCGAAAATTTTAATTTTTTGTGTTGACAACAGACTTTCTTCGCGGTATATTATCTTAGTCGGCTGTGACAAACAGTCACTCCCGATAGAATATGGCGAGATAGCTCAGCTGGCTAGAGCACGCGGTTCATACCCGCGGTGTCGAGGGTTCAAGTCCCCCTCTCGCTACTAAAAAGGAAGCATTATCGCTTCCTTTTTTTGCGTCTTCTGGCGTTGCTAATTTGCATCGCAGCTTGCTCGTCACCCCCGCAATCTCTTCCGCCGGCGTCACTTGGAAATATTTCCTGGAAAAAGAAAAATATTACCTTGTTCCATCATTTTGAGATAAACAGTACTCCCAATGTTCCTGGACCACAATGAGATGAAACAACGCTTCCTGCGCGGGTTTCAAGGATTTCTTTAAACACGCCGAGGCCGCTAAGATACTCTCTTACAGCTTCAACAACTTCCCT
>JAILFT010000149.1 GCA_024697425.1 Butyrivibrio sp.
ACAAAGAGATTATCGCCAAACTTCAGGCAGAGATTGAGGATCTAAAAAAGAAGAAATAATGAGCCAATGACATCTGTAATATCATTCGTGAAATTCAGGAACCGGCATTCTATCGTGCTGTCAGTTCCTGTTTTTATAGCCCAAAAACCGGCTACACCAGTAACTTTCTGATGTAGCCGGTATTTTTTGCATCAGGAAACTTCAATCCCCTGTAAACGAAGCCATATCATTTAAGACTTTTCGCTGTTATCTTTAGCGATATGGTCTTGGTTCCACCATATTCGCCGATTCCCCGAATCATCAAAGTAGCCGTACCGACTCCAGTATTATTAGTTATCGACACAATACTGTAATCAGATGCTCCGAGGATTGTAGGAGCCTTGGCAGGACCTGTAGCAACCTCAAGATCAGCCTTCGTAAGTTTAATCTCTTCACCGTTACTGACTACCAGCTTACTCTTGCTATCAGGCTTAACAGTAACTCTGTACTTGGAAATATCTTTTCCTGAACCAATAATTCTGTAATAGCCTCTAACCTCAGTAACATCTCCGACATAAGGACTCTTATCCGAGCATGTTACAGGAGCTGTTACAACAATCGTTGTTCCAACAGGAACCTTATCTGTTTTCTCAACAGTCTCACCGGCTGCTCTTTGCGTTCCGTCTTCCAAGGTCGTATCCACAAAATATGTATATCTGTAGTCCGTCTTCTTAATTGCTTCAACATCTTTGTTCTTTCCAACCGCTATGGCCTTTCCATTATCCATGAGCTTAGGAGTAACGAAGAAGTAACCGCTTTTGTTTTCCTTGTACTGGACGTCACCGGCAATCACGGATACTTGTGAAATATTGCCTTTGTTAATACTGAAAGTCTTATTGGCGCTTACACCTGAATAGTTCCCTATTCCCTTGATGCTCACATAAGGCGCTCCCTTTAATGCCTTATCCGCTACCTTTGTGTTGTTCTTGTAATTCACTGTGTAGTCAATGCCCTGGTTCAGAGTAACGCCACCAACTGTAACAGTTACGGTGGGCTTAGCTCCTGTCTTAACATAGGTTGCATCAGCCACATTTATAACAAGATCAGCATCACCCTTCAGATTATTGGCCTTAACACTGATTGTCTTCCTGACTACCCCAGTAAATCCGTTTATTCCGGTGAATTCCAGAGTAAACTTTCCAATAACTCCTGTGTTATCCATGGAAACAGTATAATCTGTTCCCTGTGTCAGCTTTGTATAATTCTTTGTTTTTGAATCATATTGATAAAGTGTTACGGCAGTCCACTCCTGATCAATACAGGTTTTATCCTTGGCATTGAAAAGATCCGTGAGCGTAATGCTGCTGCCGTCAGGCTTATACTCTGTTGATGTGGAAAGTCCTGCGATCTTTACCTTGCTTAGAGCTACTCCCTTTATTTCATAAGTAAAGGTCTTCTCGCCAACATACTCCACAGTTCCTTCCGGTGCTTCTGACAAATCCTTAGGTTTACCGACGATAACGAAACTATGCTTTCCTGCAGATCTCTTATCCGTATCGATCTCTCTTATCGTGTAATCAACACCGTAAACAAGCTCTGTCTTACCGTTCTTAACAAATGCTGTAGCTTCCTTACCTTCACCGTTATCAAACATAGCGGCAAGATCAACATCTTTTTCTGCGTCGTAATCAACAGAAACGGCCTTTCCCTTAGCATTAGTAACTTTCAGTTTGCTTACCTGCACTACGTTCTTGGCGTTGGCAACGGGAACTACCTTCACAGTTGTACTATGACTTCCTGTGAAGTTGCTTCCCTCCTTGCCCAGTATCTGGATCAAGTAAGTAATACCATTCTCCGCCTTTTCAGCAGTCAGGATTTCCTTTGCCGGATCTTCAATGAGCTTATCATCATCAATTGCATTGCCTTCATAATACTTCAGCTCATAGTCCTTATTAAGCGCCAGCTTCTTACCTGCATAGGTCAGTGTAGGTTTTGTGTTTCCAAGTTTAGCGCTGTTGCCGGCAACTACAGTAACCACTTTCTCAGATGTAATATCGGCGGAATCAATACCATCCCGACCAATCGTAAAGGAAAATGCTGCAGAACTGTTGTAAGTTCCTTTTCCCTTAATTGTAACGGTCGGAACCTTCTTCTGAGCCACATTTGCCATCACATTGTTGGCATAGGTCAGCGTGTAATCCCTGCTCTGGATCAATCTTCTGGTATTATGGAATACCATTATATCCTGGTCAAAAGAAATTTTGGCGCCGCTGTAAACTTTGGAAATGCCTGAATCTCCGGGCTCTGTTAAAAATGTATAGTCATCATCATCGTTTCCAAAGATATACCAAATACCACCGGGAACATTATTAGAATTACTTTCATAATGACTCTTAATCTCTGCCTTCAGAGTATTTGAAAGTTCATCTATATCTCCCCAGCTGTCTGTCTTTAAGGTATAAGCAAATGTCACTGCATCACTTGCTTTCATTCCATCCACATAGGCTATAGCCTTGATCTCTTTGGCAGCGTCTATTATGAACGCATCTGTATAAAGAGCTGTCGTTCCGGCGGGAGAGCCATCAGTTCCAAGCGCAGGTTCAGTACCGTCTGTTGTAAAGAAAATGTCTGCTCCTACAGTAGACGACTTGAGCCCTACTATTGTACCTTTCTTAACTGCACCCGGTGTAACGTCAGCAGAAGGCTTCTCTGCTTTCTGCATCGGATTGACAGTGACCGTGCAGTAATCAGTATATTCTGTTCCCTGGATCGTTGCAGTAATGGTAACCGTCTTAGTCTCATCTAAATCATCTGCCGGATCAATAACTGCTAATTTACTGTTTTCCGAATTGGGAGTGACTGTAGCAACTCCAGAATTCGAGCTTGTCCAGATAACACTCTTTCCCAAAAGATCAGCCCCTGACAAAGTAGCCGTAAGCTGCCCTGTCATATCCGGTCTTGCAGTTAACGTCAGCGTACTAGTATTCAGTTTGATCGGAACTGACACAGTTACCGTAATGGTAGCTTTCTTAGTTCCCAGAGCTGCTGTAATCGTAGCAGTTCCTTCAGTATTTCCGGCAATGATTGTTGCAGTATCTCCGACTCCACTAACGTCAGCTATATCCTTATTTGATGTTGTCCACTTAACTTGATTTGCCGACGAAGAAGGTGCGACAATAGCCTTTACAGTCTTTTCATCTCCATTGATCAGGCTCAGTTCCTTGTACTCATCCGGAATTGAGATGCTTGGTGTCACAGATGAAGCGGATACAAGGATTGACACATTTTCTGAAATGGCGCCATTCAATTCAGCATATACATTTGCGCCGCCAGCAGCAAGTCCCGTAACAAGCCCATCACTGGTGATTGAAATCGGTGGTATATACTGTTTGTTATTTTTATAATCAACGCTATAGGTACTAATGTACCATCTGGGAACAGATGTCATATCAGGAGAAACGTCTGCAGTAAGCTGTATTGTCTCACCAATCTTTATAGTCTTTCTTGTAGTATCTATCGTGATAGATTCAGGTTTCTCATAATCTTCCCATCTCGCATAGAGAGTGACATCATTGCCATCCGTGGATTTGTAATATTCTTTGTTTGCGGAACTGGATTCCGTTTCAGCTCTTTTACCATCTTTATAGAACCAACCGGCAAAAATCTTATCACCGTCTCTTCTTATCCTTGATGTGTAGTCTGAAATAGGTATTCCGTAACCTGCAGGTGATGCCTTAACCTCATATAGGTTATCATTTCTAAGGTTCTCGTTAGGATCCTTGGTCCTTGAGGAATCTTCATCAAAATACCCTCCGTTGGCATTAAGCGTAACGGTATAGGTATGAGCATATCCTGCATACAGGTCATTCACCGCTGTCGGGAATGTAATGTACCAATAGCCATCCCTCATCACCTGATACTGCGGATTATAAAGCTTAGTGCAAGCTTCATCTGTGTACCAGCCGCAGAAAGCAAGGTTATCATCATTTATCTTAGGAATGTCTGTGCTTGTACTTGTTGCGGAACTTACAACATAAGTCTTTACGCTTGTCTTTGTTGATGGATTGTCAAAGTAACCTTCTTTAGCATGAAGAATGACCTTTTTATAGGTGGATGAGCTGCTGCCACTGGATGAAAGCACTTTAAAATACGCATCCACATCTTCTTCTATGGGTTTGTAGTAATCAAAAGAATTCCTTCCTGCAGCATCATAAGTATATGTAAATGTATAATTTGACAGGAATTCTCCCCAAGCACTTGCGTTGGGTACTGTAAGCTCTGCAAATGCAGTACCCTTTGGAACCTTAAGCGTTCTTGTGGTCCTATCTTCGCTGAGCGTCCCAAATACATCATATTGAGGGTCCTGTGAAAAATAATGCCCAGCCCATCTGAATGACACTTTCACCGGCTCTGCCCACTTAATATAGAAGTCCATGTTACCGGTAGGCACGAATCCATACATATTGAATTGATGCTGTTTATTGCCATCTATCAATAAATGATAGCTGCTTCCAAAAACATAAAGAGGTCCTGTTCCGTCCGGTTTAGTGCTCCAGGATGGAATACTAATTGTACGGTAGTTACTATCCCTGTCAGTATATTGTTGTGGAACAACATTCGCAGTAACCTCAGACCAATCAAGAGATGGAGCAGAGAAAAGCTTTTCTTTATCTGTACCGAATCTGTATGCTGTACCCTTAACCACCTTAACTTTTACATCTTCTGTTGATCCATCAAGCTTAGCACCTGTCTGGTTGGCATGGAAGGTAAGAATATAGCAATCCGTGTAGGCTGCATAAAAGGTAATGTTTCCTTCAACTGTATAGTCATATAGACTGCTTACCGGCTTGCTCCTTTCTTCATCCTCGAACCAGCCTTTAAATACCGTATTCTCTGAAGACTTTACAGTAGGATATTTGCCCTTAAGTTTCTCTCCCTGAGGAACTTTTACAGAATAAGATGTCCCTTCCTTGGAGACAAAACCATGCTCTGCTACGAATGTTACTGTAAAGGATTCTGCATACTTAGCATAGAAAGTAACAGGGGCATTTACAACGTAATTCTTAATATCCCTGTCTTCTATTTTGGTCTGTAATTCAGGATCTGTATACCAGCCGGCAAAAGCTTTATCAGAACTATTAGCGATTGGAGTATCGGGCAGACTGTTTTCAGCTCCAAAAGCAGTTCCCTCAGTCACATAGTACACAGAAGGCGAGGTCGAAGTTCCTTCGCCATAATCAAAGGTAACAGCATGTTTTGAAAGCCACTTTGCATATACCGTAATACTGCCTGTAGGCTTGATATGAGATTCACCTATAGGTCTCGTATAGGCTTCATCATAGTACCATCCATCAAATTTTTTATCACTGCTGTTGGACGGTTCCTCAAGGGTTACATATTCGCCCGAAGCCACTTTTCTCTTTAGTATTTCAACATAGCTATCGGTTGTGTAGTCATATATTCTTCCGCCCTTAGCGTCCATTGTGACAGTATATGCTGCAGCATATTTTGCGGTAAATGTTGTATCTTTAGTGATCTTATAATTGTAAACTGAATCAACTCTGGTAGAACCTACATACCATCCCGCAAAGGCCAGGTCATCGGAATTGGCCACCGGATCAGAAATACCATTTATTGTGCCGTTGGTATCCGGTACCACATATGTCTTTTGAACGTATTCATAATCCCGGATGTCATTATTATAAACTCTAAGCTTACCATTAGACGTTGCATCAAAGGTTGCAACATTATATTCCTTACTCCAAACGCCATATAAAGTAGTATCCTCTGAATACTCCAATGCCTTATTTATATATGGATAGGCTCCATATCCCGGACTATAAGAATTGTTTTCAAGGCCTTCATCGGGTTTAGTTGCAGTCTTACTCTCACTAAATCCCAGGAATTTGTAATGGAGGTCGGTATTATTTACTTGACCAAGCGTATAATAGGTACCCCCGACCACAAATTGCTTGGTTCTAAGCTTAGTATCAGTGTAATACGCTGTGGAACTATTAAGATCAAAAGTGACAGTAACTACACTATCATCAGCCTCCCATTTTGCGTAAAGAGTTGCTCCATCACTTATGCCCTCTGCAGTTCCGGATGCTCCGTCAATGACTTTATTAGTATAAGCTGCATCCAGGTACCAGCCTTCGATTTTCTTTTTGGCATTGGAATTTTTAAAAGCTGAAAAACTCGGAATAGTCACATTATGAGTCTGTGCAGACGTATCACTTACAGAAGCTGCATAAAGGGCCGCTGTATATATTCCGGAGTTCTCTACATAACTCAGATTATCGGTAGTAAAATATGCTT
The DNA here is from genome assembly GCA_024697425.1 of Butyrivibrio sp. Taxonomy (GTDB): domain Bacteria; phylum Bacillota; class Clostridia; order Lachnospirales; family Lachnospiraceae; genus Butyrivibrio. The sequence continues at coordinate 6,298 of JAILFT010000149.1, forward strand.
CCGCATCACCGGCATTCAAAGTGATTACTATATTTTTCTTCTCATATCCGGCGTAGTAGGTCGTGTTCCCGGTTGGACGTTCTGAGGAAATATAGGAAACCTTATATGCTTCTGCTCTTGATGGATCTGTATACCACCCGGTAAAAGAATAATGAAGATCGGTATTTCTGACATTATTACCTTCGGGGATATTGCTAAAAGCGATTGTATCGCCTACCTTATTGAGATAAGAAATAGTTGTCACTCTGCTGTATTGATTGTTGGAGTAATTCCAGTAATATCCCGTGGAAACACCATCAATTTCGCTGCCCGTCTCACCAAATACATAAGTAAGCTTATAAGCTTCTGTCCAGCCGGCATAGTAGGTATGCCCTGCAACAGGATCTGTTTTGAAATAGAACAAATTATAGCTTTCTGAAAGCAAAGTAAGACATGATGGTTCTTCATACCAACCGGTAAAAGCATAGCCATCTCTGGAAGGTTGGTACTGATCAGCACTTAGATACCGCGTAATATAACTGACTTCCGCAGTAGAAAGACCGCTAGGAAACACTCCGCCATTGGCATCCAGCGTAAAGCCGTATGGGTTCGCGGTAGTTAAAGCCGGCTCATCTTCTTCTGTAGAAAGCTCCTGCCAAGATGCAAACAGAACTGAATTCTCGGTAAAAACATATGTTGAAAGATCCACCTCTACTGACAATGCCTCATCAAGGAACCAGCCGATAAACTCATGACCTTCCCATACAGGGTCATCAATAGAAGATGTAATTATCTTATTCTTTTCAGAATCAACAACAAGCGTGCCTTCTTCATTTTCAAAAAAGCCGCCGCCTGCGTTAAATGTAATAGTTA
>JAILFT010000155.1 GCA_024697425.1 Butyrivibrio sp.
ACAGAGTACAGCATGATAGATTGCGGCAATGATGGTGTTCCTGAGCTTCTTGCCACAGCCCAGCTGGGAGATGAGTACAGTCTTCTGTTCATAATAAAGGAGATCGACGGCGAGCTGGTGATCTGCTACGATCAGGATTCCTGGTCAAGAAGCAGCACTGTTGTCAATGAGGACGGAACCATCGAGACCAGCGGATCCGGCGGAGCAGCTGTTCATGTATATGAGAATGCATTCGTGGACGCCAATGGTGACTATAAGTTCTACTACGGCCTTGAAGAGACCCTTTCCATCTACGACGAGTATTATGCATACAAGACCGGAGAGGATTATGTGGCAATAAACAATGAGGGTCTTGATTGGGAGCATATCGGAGTAAGGGACTATTATTTCGATCCTGACTATAGTACAAGAACCCACTATTATACCTATTTCATGTTTGACGACAGCTATATGGATGTTACCACAGATGCCGATTATGACGATTCCAACCCTATGAAGCAGAAATTTACTGAAGCAGGAATCAATGTATATACCATGTCAGAGATAAACGACATGCTGACAAGCAGAGCCAAGGAAATTGGCTGGGTAAGATAATTTCCACATAAGATTTAAGGAGCTATCGCTTTAGATGATCACAGATCATCCGAGCGAGGCTCCTTTTTTATTTATATTTCTTTAATGGACAATCCGTGGCGCAGCGGTTATAGTAGTGGTATGCGGAAAACGATTTCCGAAATCGGGACTGCCCGATAATGAGAAAAACCAGAGAAGAGGAACAGCATGGTATCCATTAAAGACGTAGCCAAAGAGGCCGGAGTAGCCATTTCCACCGTCTCCAAGGTTCTTAATAACTATCCCAACGTTAGTGAATCCACCAGGAAAAAAGTCATGGATGTGGTGGACAGACTTGGCTTTGTGCCCAATGCAGTGGCAGCCAGTCTCTCATCAAAGCGCATCGGAAGGGTGGCGCTTCTTATCAAGCTTAATCTGAACACCCAGGCCAGTGACGAGATCAGTATGCAGTATATTTCGGGAGCTGTTCATCGGGCAAAAGAGCTGCAGTTGGACGTTATCACAGTGTTCACCTCCATGATCGATGACATGAACGTGGAGGAAGTCACTTCCTATTTTGAATCCCAGGGAATAAAGGGAATCATCGTCTATGGACTTACCACCAAAGATAAGGTCATACACAAGCTCATAGGCAGCGGGCGCTTTAAGATGGTGGTTGTGGATGCGCCTATGGTAAACGAAACAACTTCCTCCGTGAGCATAGATAACAAAAAAGCCCAGTACGAGATTGCAAAGAAGACCATAACCGAGAACAAGTGCAGGAAAGTTCTGTATCTTGCCGGCGAGGATTTCGGTTATGTTACGGGAGAGCGACTTGAGGGAATAAAGAAGCTCTGCGAGGAAAAGAAACTTAAACTCAGTGTACGCAACGGCAATTTCTCAGAGCTCAGGGCCCGGCAGCTTACCATGAGATATGCCAAAAACAACGACTGCGTTGTCTGCGCATCGGACCTTATGGCCATCGGAGCCATGAAGGCTCTCATAGATATGGATATTTTCCGCCCGGTATGCGGATTTGACGGCATTATCCTCATGGGATATGTGGGCAAGCAGATGAACACAGTCAAGCAGGACTTCGTTAAGATTTCTGAGGTTGCACTGGATGAACTCAACCGCCTGATGAAGGGGAAGGAAGGCCGCAAGGTCACTGTTCCTCACACATTGGTAAGGATGAGATATGAGGATATCATCAGCTGATAATTTTAATCCGAAAAATAGTACTTGCGGAAAACGTTTTCCTGTGATATATTACTACCATCGGAGTTGAGAAAACGTTTTCCGAAGTCATGACCGGGCAACAGTCTGACGCAGATCACAGTAAAGAAAACAAGAGCATAGCTCTTACAAAGACGAACAAGAAACGTAGATTCAAGTTTTATGAATACGAGAGGAGAAACACAATGGCAAAGCACACTAACATGCAGCGCGACGTACTTGTAACCAACCTTGAGGAGCAGCTTGAGAGCATCGCTTCCGAGAAGTTCGGCAAGAGCCTTAAGGACTGCACAGACAGGGAGACCTATTACGTACTCCTTGAGATGACAACACGTCTCATGAATGTTGCGGAAGTATACAACGGAGAGAAGAAGGTATACTACATTTCCATGGAATTCCTTATCGGTAAGCTTCTTTCCAACAACCTTATCAACTTGAGAGTATATGACAGGGTCAAGGAGATCCTTGAGAAGAATGGCAAGAGTCTTGCTGAAATTGAAGAGTGCGAGCCCGAGCCTTCCCTGGGTAACGGAGGTCTTGGCAGACTTGCAGCCTGCTTCCTTGATTCCATCGCAACTCTTGGAATGGCAGGAGAGGGAATCGGCCTTAACTATCACTTCGGACTTTTCAAGCAGGTGTTCAAGGATCATCTCCAGAACGCTGAGAAGAACGACTGGATTGAGGATCAGTCATGGCTTGAGAAGACAGATACTACCTTTGAAGTTTCTTTTGGCAAGGAGAAGGTTGTGTCCCGCCTCTACAATATGGATGTTGTGGGCTATGACACAGGTGTCAACAAGCTCCGCCTCTTTGATATCGAGACCATTGATGAGTCTCTTGTGAAAAAAGGCATTGACTTTGACAAGACCAAAATTGACAAGAATCTGACTCTTTTCCTGTATCCCGATGACTCTGATGAGGCAGGAAACCTGCTTAGAATCTATCAGGAGTACTTTCTGGTTTCAAATGCAGCACAGCTTATCCTTCGTGAGCAGAAGGAGCGTCAGTACGATCTCCACGAGCTGCACAACCATGCGGTTATTCAGATCAATGACACACATCCTACAATGATCATTCCTGAGCTTGTAAGGATCCTGGTTGAGGAGAAGGCTTTCAATATTGACGAAGCTATCAATGTTGTAAGCAAGACCTGCGCATACACCAACCACACAATCCTTGCTGAGGCTCTTGAGACATGGCCTCTTGAGTACCTTGAGAAGGTTGTTCCCCAGCTCGTTCCTTATATCAAGGAGCTGGACAAGAGAATTCGCGACAAGTACAAGAAGAATTCCAAGGTTTGGATCATCGACAAGGACAAGAAGGTACACATGGCCTTCATCGACATCCACTACGGTTTCTCCATCAACGGTGTTGCCGCTATACATACAGATATTTTGAAGGACAGCGAGCTTAACGATTTCTATAAGCTCTATCCCGAGAAGTTCAACAACAAGACCAACGGTATCACCTTCAGAAGATGGCTTCTTAGCTGCAACCATCCTCTGGCGGATTTCCTTTCACAGACCATCGGCGACGGCTTCAAGAAGGATGCCACCAAGCTTGAGAAGCTCCTTGACCACGTAGGCGAGCAGGACGTTCTTGATAAGCTTGAAGAGATCAAGATGAGTAAGAAAAAAGAGCTGGCTCTTTACCTCAAGAATCACGAGAACGTTGAGGTTGACCCTGAGTCCATCTTTGATATTCAGGTAAAGAGACTTCATGAGTACAAGAGACAGCAGATGAATGCCCTCTACATCATCCACAAGTATCTGGAGATCAAGGGCGGCAAGAAGCCCGTAAGGCCTCTGACCTTCATCTTTGGTGCAAAGGCAGCACCTGCCTATGTTATTGCCAAGGATATCATCCACCTTATTCTTGTTCTTCAGGAGATCATCAACAATGATCCCGATGTGAACAAGTACATGAAGGTAGTTATGGTAGAGAACTACAACGTAAGCTACGCTGAGAGACTTATCCCTGCCTGCGACGTATCCGAGCAGATCTCTCTTGCGTCAAAAGAGGCATCCGGAACCAGCAACATGAAGTTCATGCTTAACGGTGCCGTTACCCTCGGAACAGACGACGGTGCTAACGTAGAGATCCACGAGCTTGTAGGCGACGACAATATCTACATCTTCGGTATCAGCGCAGATGAGGTTATCGAGCACTACAAGAAGGCTGATTATGTTTCAAAGGATTACTACAAGAAGAGCCCTGTTATCAAAGAGGCTGTGGACTTCATCGTAAGCAAAGAGTGCCTGAAGGTTGGCCACAAGGAGAATCTTGAGAGACTCTACAAAGAGCTTCTTAATAAGGACTGGTTCATGACTCTAATCGATCTTGAGAGCTATATCGAGAAGAAGGATCAGATCTTTGCAGATTACGAGAACCGCGATAAGTGGAAGAAGATGATGCTTACCAACATTGCAAAGGCAGGCTACTTCTCATCCGACAGAACCATCGCAGAGTACAACAGAGATATCTGGCA
>JAILFT010000034.1 GCA_024697425.1 Butyrivibrio sp.
ATCCCCAGGGAAAATCTGAATTTTCTTCTTCCGGTCTTCTCTTTTTTCATTTATTCTCTTCAGGCTCCAACCCGTCCGCTGATCATGGTGCTGTACGAAGAAAGATCCTGCTTAAGTCCGTGCATTCGCTTGATCTTTCTGTGTTCGTTGGTGTTCTTAAGTCTTGTCTGTCTTTCTTCCTGAGTAAGGAACTCCTTGAAGTACGGATCTGACATAAGGTAGTTCTCATCCTCCGTTGCGAAATAACTCATTCCGGGATCCCATGCTATTTCATTGATATCTTTGATCTGATCAAAATCCTTCGCCTCAAGGAAGAAGCTTCTAAGCTTGCTTTTTTCCGGATACTTCTTTGCAAGTATCTTCTCTGCCATGTCCCGGCACTTTTCTATATCTGTTATCTGCTGCTCAAGCCTTTGTTTGAATGCAGCAATCTTATCCTCTGCCCACCCAAGATCGTGAAGGGCAAATTTCACATCGGTATCAAATCTATCTCTCATGCTAACGATATCAAGATATGCCTTTTTGTCCATATGGAGCATGGTGGGAACTTCCATGTAATTGGGATCCTCTTTATCATCTTTCTGGTCTCCATATTCTTCTTTCTTTTCGCTATCAAGAATTTTCAGCACCTTAACCTTTACTTCAGCCAGGAGGTCTTCTTTTTCCTTTGGGGGCATGGTATCAAGCTGAAGCTTCAAGTTGTAGATGACGATCCTGAGTCTGTGCTCCATGTATCCTGTATCTTTATTCAAAACCTTCTTCTCATGGGAATTATCAGTCACGTCAATCTGATCCAGATTGCTGTGAAGAAGCATTGCATTCACAAGAACATCTATTTTTTCCTCTTTTTTAAGTTCATCAAGGCTTGTGATGCTGGTATCCTCTTTATACTTAATGTGTTTTGCGATAGCCTTGCACCGACTAATAATCTTGTCTGTAAATTTTTCGGGAACAGGACTTCCGTCAAGCATTTTCGAAGCTCTTATCATCTCTGTGGTATCATTGTCTTTGTCATTAAGATACATAATTCCCAGTTTTGTCTCATTATAAAGATACTTATCAATGACGTTATGTCCCTGCTCTACACCTTTTTCATCACAGATATACAACGCATCCTTGTGCAAAGTATTCTTTTTGAGCGTCATCCCGTTATAGTCATAAACGGTTCTCTTTTCTCCCTCCACCTCAATGGTTCTCTTGGGAAGTTCATCTGCGCTCTTTATTCCAAGTTCCTTTAAAGTAATGGTTTTGTATTGGTAACGTCCCTTTTTAACGTTATCTCTATGAGTTTTCTCATACTCACTTCCTACTCTCGGCATGGGAGATAGCATGTTCTCAAACAGATTCAGATTTGCTCCTCCAAGAAGCCTTGCATTGTAATAGGCCGCCTCAGGGCTGGTTCTGGCAATTTTCCTTATAACAGGCGGAAGCATACCGTTCTTTACGCTTGGGCCGTCAGGGTTCTCCTTGTCCTTGAAGGCATCCTTGAGATCCATGACTCCAAAGGACATATCATGGTCGTAGGACCCAATGGTATCGATCACAATGTCCTGGGTAAGAGGCTTATTCTCGTCATAATTTGTAAGGTCAGGCTGAGTCTTGCACTTAAAGTTTCTCCAGTGCCTGTCAGTCTGCAAAACAGAGGTATCAAACATCTGAAGTCTTACAAGCTGCCTGATGGCCGTTGGCGAATAATGGATCTTCCTTCCGTTCTTCTCCGCTATTTCAACGAGCTTTAACATCTCAACTCCGGGAGCCTCCACGGATATTGTGCCTGAAACGTCAGTAGCCTCCTTGTTTCCCGCCAGCTTAATATTTATGACCGCGCTCTCCGAGGAGGTTACCACATCATTAAATCCAAAGAGATTGGCCATTCGATAGGTAGCAGTATTATTCTTAGCCATGACTTCATCGTTGGAGGCATTGCTTCTGTCCGCCTGCTGTCCGTAAGCCTCAATTTCCTTACCCAGTGTAACGGTAAAGAATCTGCTGATCCTGTTATTGCCACCCTCTTTATTTTTCGAATCTTCCTCCTTTGACATTCTCTTTAAGATGTCGAAAAGTGCCTTATCCTTACTAAGATTAAGGCCTAAAGGGTTATCCTTGGACTTGGCCATCTTAACAAGCCACTGATACTCATCCATAGGCTCGAAAACCTTGTGAGCCTTAATCTGGGCTTCCAGGGCATCCTGGGCAAGTTTCACGCCCTCCTTCTTTGCCTTGGCAAGGTCTGCCTTAAGAGCTATAAGAGTAGTCTTTGACTCCTCGGCACGGGCATTGTACTCCGTAAGACTCTGAAAAACTTTATCAAAGTCATGCCCAAGGAAGGAAAGATATCTCTTGTTTAACGCTCTGGTGTCCTTGACACTTTCGGAAACAGAGGCAAGCTTATCCTTCATTTTGTTAAGGAACTCCTGACCGTAGTCATAGTCCTTCTCGTCAATCTTACCGTTTAGTCTGGCCTCTTCCTTCTTGGAATCTCCCATGTGCTGCTTGCTGTTTCCAAGCTGACGGAGTCTTCGGTCAATAAATCCCTTAAGATCATCTCCTACAGGTTTAAGATTCTGCTTGAAGTAATACCATCCTTCTTTTCCGTTGACAGTGAGCCTGACCCTGTATACATCAGTGGAATTGCCCTCTACCTGGAGCTCGGCAGTACCTATTACCTTCAGTGAATTTGATTTGGCAAGAAGATCTCTTGGAGTCTGAACATCTGTAAGATCCTCAGCTTTATACTTCTGGTCCGCTATGTTGGCGACAACCACCGAAAGAAGCTCTCTCTCTTTTTCGAGAGCCAGTTTCATAGCTTCTACTCTGCGATAACGCCTTTTGGTCCAGGCATACTTGGGGGTCTTGGTGTCAAGGTAATACTGGCAGGCATTGATGGCCGCCTCATATCCCTTTAAGTGCTTTTGTTTAAGCACATCAGTGTCGACTCTGCCGTTTATTTTCGGAATATCTCCCTCAAGCAGGGAATTAAGACCGTTTACCATTCTTATGATGGCATCCATCTCAGCGCTGTTACCGAACGCCTTTGTGGTCTTGGCCATGGTGGCAGCCTGAGTTCTTGCAAACTCCTTTGTAGCATTGACTCTGTCCTCAAAGCTGATGGCGTTGTTCTGCATCTGCTTGCTGTCAACTGTTTCTATCCCCATTCCAAGAAGTTTGTCCTGAAGAGTCTGACCTCTGTCAAAAAGAGTCTGAGGATGAGCGTCCGCATCCTCCTGCTTTATATTGGTGAAGCTCATCTGAGCCTCGGTGTACTCCAGAGGATTGTATGTAGATACGTTTTCTTTTTTAACATTGTATTTGAAATCCATATTAGTCCCTCTTATCTCACTTCGACGTCAACAACCGTGAATCCCCCTTCGGGAATATCCTTCGGTCTAAAAAGATCCTTGACCTCGTAAGCGCCTCCTTCCGCAAAGTCCTCATCCTCTGATTGATTACTCAGATAATCGGAATCCGCCTGCATCATATAAGCGCTCTCCTCCATCCCTGAGGGCAGAACCTGTCTTACAAATTCAATTGTACTGTCGGAATCTGCAGTGACTCTGATAACATCTTTGGCGCTGAATACTCTTGCGCCTTCTCTTATTGCACTGCCAAGAAGATGAGATATGGTCATAGGCTCATCCCCCTCTGACCAGAGGGCTACGGGATAGATCACGTTCTCTCCCCTGTGGACCAGGAAATATCCGTTGATCCTGCCTTTACTCATACTCACTAAAGAAACGTCTTTATCCAGGTACTTTCTTCCGCTCACGACATCATAGAGCATGCCGTGACCTTCACCGGTCGCCCTGCCAACCGCATCCACAAAAGCTTTGTTGGAAATTTCAAAAAATGGTTTGATATCCGGGTATTTCTGATCAATGGTGGCAACCTTGCGGGCAAAGGGACTCTCATAGAGCTGCCTTGCGGTAACATTCCATTCTCCCATAAGAGTTTTTCTCCAGCCAAATCCCCACTCAAGAAAATACAGCTGAAGCGCCTCAAAATCCTCTTCCTGAGGAAGTCTTGCACAGACTCTTTTCACTTTAAGAAATTCCGCAGTTTCAAAGACCTTCTCCATTAAAGAAGCGCCAAAGCCAAAACCTCTGTATTCTTCATCCACATAGAGCCACTCTATGGTTATTGTTTCATCTGCCTGCTGGGTAAAGATCAGTATTCCAACCCCAAGGCTTCTCTCCACAACTCCCAGGGCCGCAGCATTGGGAAGCCCCAAAAGCCCCAGCATATTTTTCGGTGCTACGCCCGAGAAAAAAACAGCATCATCCTTGTTAACCTGAACAACCTTCATATCGTTCTCCTCATATTGCAGTAAACATCAGTCTTTTTTAACAAAACGTTCTATACAATATTTTACGATGAAATGTACTCCGGGTCACAAGTTTATACTTTTTTTATTTATAGACTACTTCCCTTTGCATATAGAAACTGAAGAGAAACAAAATGCAATCCACAGGTATCTTGATCAGTGTCTCGGGAACCATGGGAAGTACGCTGCAGATGGCACTGACGGCCCCTCCGCTTGCCAGCATGATGAACACCGCCAGAATAAAGTATTTGACCGCCGCACTCTTTTTGCTGCCCTTTCCCTTGAACACCACCCTGTAATTGACAGAAAAGTTATAGATTGCCGAGATCACCCTGGCCAGGATCGTGGAAAGCATGATATAGCCGATGACCACCGGCACCTTCCTGAAAACCGCGCAGAATACGGTAAAGAGCACTATATCCACCAGCGCCGAGGACAGGGACGAAAACAGGAACTTAAAGAATATGGCGTATATCCTGATGGAATCCTTAATGGGATTAAAGTGGCTGGATTTGTTCTCCTCAAGATAGATGGTCCTTATGGGCACCTCAACAATCTTTATACCAAGCTCTTTGATATCAAGGAGCATATTGGTCTCAAACTCGAACCTCTCCCCTTTTTCGGTCAAAAGAGCTTTCATAAACTCCGCGGATATTCCCCTAAGCCCTGTCTGGGTATCGCTGATACTCATGCCCGTAAGAAGCTTCATAACTCTGCTGGTGGTCTTGTTTCCAAACACCGACCTTGCAGGAATCCCCGACTGATCAAAATCCCTGACTCCAAGAACCAGAGCCTTCGGATTTTCCCTAAGGGCATCCATGCACTTTTTAATGTCCTCGGGGGTGTGCTGTCCGTCGGAATCCGCGGTCACAACTCCGATAATTCCGGGATACTCGGTGAGGCAGTAATTAAATGCAGTCTTTAAGCCTCTGCCCTTTCCCATATTCACCGCATGTACCAGCACCTTTGCTCCAAGCTCTCTTACCTTATCAAAGATCTCTCCATATTTTCCGGGAAAAGAGCCATCGTCAACCACCACCACAGGGCCAATCCCTGCAGCGTTTAAGTCTTCCATGAGCTTTATCAGTTTTTCATCCGGCTCATAGGCCGGTATTATCACAGGTATCATGTTCTCCATATCAATAAACCACTCCGCTTACACTGTATACTTGTCCCGGCCGGTATTCTCCGTCTCCGAGAAGCTTTCCAAACAGTTCGCCCGCCTCATTCCTCCGGTCCTCAACGTAGAAATACTCAGCATGGCTGTCCTTCATCTTCCTTATAATAGCATCTCTGTCATCATCCGCTGACCATACATCATACACCAGCGCCGCAGGACAGGCCTCCTTGCTGATATAGGCATTATGTACATAGGAATTGTTCTCAGGATCTCTCAGGATCAGAACCCTCTTTCCCCAGTACTTTTCGTCTTCCACTGCGGCGGCAATGTTCCTTCCCTCATCGGTCACCATGTCATAGACGTAGTCCGTATCCTCCTTAAGGCTGTTCCTGTAATCAAAAAGATGGGTATATACACCGCTGTAATCCGCCGTAAGGAATATGAAAGCCGCCCATATTCCGGCTACAGCCATAATGCTCGATGTTCCCTTCTCAAAGTCCCTGTCAAAAGAGATACCAAAGAGAAGATACGCCGTTCCCAGAGTAAAGGGTGCGCAATATCTTGCAATGGACAGTGACATGGCGTAGGCATCAAGATACTGATCCTCTGTCCCGAATATGGAGATATGAGCCAGGAATATGATGCCGTAGGCGATGACTCCGGTGATGGCGGTAAATATAAGGAGCTTTCTCATCTCTTTTCCCGTGATGAACTTCCTAAGGCCCAGCACAGCGATGGCTGCAAAGATCAGAGCCGCAGCGCATCCGGCGGAGATATCAAGGGTAAGATTCCTGTCTCCGTGCATAGGCCAGAAAAGAAAGCCCTCGGCAAAATATCTCATCTTATCCAGAGTATTGTCAGGGGCTTCGAAATTACCTGAGGTAGCCATCCTGATCCCCGCACCGGTAAGCTTTGCCACTCTCCTGTTCATAAGGCACAGTAAAAGCCAGCTGCCGTACACCGCTGCCCCAAAGGCTCCCGCAAAGAAAATGCCTTTCTCCTTTTTGGCAACAATTATATAGAAGATAAGGGCAAAAACAGCCCATTCAAATCCCACTGATTTCGTAAGAAGAAGAACCGATACATACAGGGCTATCCTTATATAATAGTAGGCCCTGTCTGTGCCCCTGCGATCAAATATGGCAAGAAGCAGTGCTCCGTATACAATCCCCATGGTGATGTCCGCTGGAGTTCCGTAGTAGATCATGCCGTTGAACACGCCGCTAAAGAGCATAAGGACGGCAAACATAAGGACTGACAGAAAAAGGCCCGCCACTTTGGAAAGCTTTGCAGATGCCTCTTTTACCCTGGCAAGAAGAGGCAGAAGGAATACGCCGTTTAAAGCGAAGTAGCCGGCGAACTGAAGGCTCTCCCTGTACTGCCCGGAGCTTAGCTGTAAAAACAGCCACTTGGCCAGAGAGGTTACCGGAGGATAGTCTCCGAATTCAGGAGAGGCATTGCCGTATTTCCCCGGAAACCCGCCCATAAAGAAAAGCTGCTTGGCGTCCGAGGACCAGTAGTTGATATCATCCCACCATGTAAAGATCCTGTCCCTTGTCATGTATCCCACAAAAAGAACTGCTGCCGCAAACATCAGCATTTCGAAAGAGAATATGTTTCGCAGGTAAACGGGGACCTTTCCGGCTTCCTTTTTATAGAAGAGGTCCGCGCAAACATAGCCTATGTATACAAGAGAAGCTGCGCTTGCAAGCTCAAGATGCCCCACGTAAGCAAAGGCATACAGTACAAGTAAAAGTATTGCCGCCGAAACCGAGGCGGTCTCAGTAATATTTCTTTTAAATCTGTCGGAAGCTCTTGCCGACAGCAATAAATATGCCGATATAGTAAATAGAAACACCATAATAGACTTTTTCCTTATTTTTGATACAAGAATTATGATAATATAACGGACCCGGGGTTGCAATTTATAAATAAATCATAAACAATCGAAAATATGTAATAAATCAATTGACATTTGATTTTTATTTAGTATCATGAAGGTAACTAAACGTGGCTTTATTTGCCCTCGTACGACTGATACCAATGGAATGGTAGAAGATATAATGCGTACGGATATCACGGAAGAAAGGAGGGGCATTTATGGCAGGCATTTCTTTAAATGGCGCTTATAACCATTTCATACAAGACTATGTATCCAAAGATGTGACACAGGCCGACGCTCATCGTAAAGATGAGTTACGTGATGTGTACAAATCTATTGCAAGGATCAACAAGAAGTCCCCTCTTTATCTACTCACGGATGATGACGCTTCCCGCAATGATGCGATTGATATAAAAGAGAAAGCTCGTCAGCTTCAGGGTGATATTATGAAGCTCGGCGGACAGGCTGACAGATCCTCCCTCAATCATTCTTCTGCTTTTACAACCGATGAAGACAAGGTACAGGCTTCGTATATTGGCGATTCTCCGGATCAGGATATCGGCAATATTGGTTTTGATATTGAAGTTACTTCGCTGGCTCAAAGTCAGGTGAACAGAGGCAGGTTCCTTCCCAAGGATTCCTCTTCTCTTCCCGCCGAGAATTATGCATTTGATGTCAGGGTCAATGAGCAGGAATATGAATTCCAGTTTGGTATCTACAACACCGACAGGAATATTGATATACAGCAAAAGCTTGAGAAACTGATCAATAAGGCAGGTATAGGTATCAGTGCCTCCGTAATAGAGGAAGGCAACCGTTCCGCAATAGAGATCACTTCCACTCACACAGGACTTAAGACCGGTCAGGCCAGCCAGTTTGAGATTTACGAATCCTCCAGCGGCCTTGCCACCGGCAGTGTTGAGTATCTTGGTCTTAACATGGTAGCCGCTCCAGCAGCCAACGCCCACTTTACATTAAACGGCGAGGAGAAGGTTGCAGTGTCCAATCATTTCACCGTAGGCGGAAAGTTTGATATCAACCTTAAGTCCGTTACGGATTCCGCAAGTCCCATCCACGTGGGGATCAAGCGGGACAATGAAGCCCTTATCGTACATGTATCCGCACTGGTTGAAGCCTACAACAAATTCGTTGAGGATGCAGGTGGTATAGAAGATACCAAGTTCAAGAGTTCCAAACTCAAATCAGAACTCATAGGCCTCGCCCAACAGCATCTGGCCCACGCCGAAGATATAGGCATCAACCTTGAAGGAAACGGAACCCTCTCCATAGATGAGGAGCTTTTAAAGCAGGCGGTTGAGAGCAGCGCAAGTTCAGTATCTTTGGATCCCGTCAACAGATTTGCGTCAGCTCTGATAGATAAAGCCAAAGATATTTCCGTTGATCCTATGAAATACGTTGACAGGCCTGTCGTAAACTATAAGAATCCTGACAGCCGCGACACAAATAACCCTTATATCACAAGCGAATACTCAGGCATGATGTTCAACAACTATTGCTGAGTATAGCGCTTTAAGCCGATCTGCTGCAGCAGATATGGCTTGAAATGATATAGTTGCCGATGAGCGTTTCGGCAACAGGAATGCCCCGAGCGTAATCCGCCCGGGGCATTCATTATTTATGTCTTAATGATCCATATCACTGTGCCCTGCTCATATCAAGAGCGGCTCTTATCACCTGATCCATGTTGTAATACTTGTACTGTCCAAGTCTTCCTCCAAACAGGATATCGGGATACTCCTTCGCAAGCTTTGTATATTTGCCATAGAGGCTGTTGTTGGTCTCATCGTTCATGGGATAATAGGGTTCATCCCCGATCTTCCAGGTGGCAGGATACTCATAAGTGATAATGGTTCCCTTTCCGCTTCCGTACTCAAAGTGCTTGTGCTCGATGATCCTTGTGTAGGGAATCTGTCTCTCTGTGTAGTTAACTACAGCGTTGCCCTGGAAATTGTCGGTATCCGGCAGTTCTTTTGTCTCAAATCTAAGAGATCTGTACTCAAGAGTTCCCAGCTGATAACCAAAGAACTCATCTATCATACCGGTAAACAGTATCCTGTCAAATCTGTCACCTGTTACAGATTCGAAGGGTCTTGCCGGAAGCTTGCCCTCCATTTTCACAAAATCGTAGTAATCCGTTCCGGTCTTTACCGTGATGCTGCCCTTTTTGCTTGTAAGGAGCTTCTCAATGACAGCAGTATAGCCTCCCTCGGGAATTCCCTGATAGCGGTCATTGAAGTAGTTGTTGTCATAGATAAATCTCATGGGAAGTCTCTTTATGATGAAGGCCGGAAGATCCTTGCAGTCTCTTCCCCACTGCTTCTCAGTGTATCCCTTGACCAGCTTCTCATAGATATCTCTTCCCGCAAGGCTCAGGGCCTGCTCTTCAAGGTTCTCTGGTTCAAAGGTATCGGTTCCTTTTTCCTTTTTGATACGCAGGACTTCTTCCCCTGCCTGCTCATCTATGATCTTCTTTGCTTCCCCGGGAGTCTTTATGCCCCACATTTTGCTGAAGGTGTTCATGTTGAAGGGCAGATTATAGAGCTCATCCTTATATACTGCCACCGGACTGTTGATATAATTATTGAACTCACAGAACCGGTTTATGTAATCCCACACTTCCCTGTCGGATGTATGGAAAATATGGGCTCCGTACTTGTGAACATTGATTCCTAAGCGGTTCTCTGTATAGATATTGCCGCCAATATGATCTCTCTTGTCGATAACAAGAACGCTTTTTCCTTTGCTTGCCATCTCCTGGGCAAAAACTGCGCCAAACAGTCCCGCTCCAACTATCAGATAATCGTATTTCATTATTTTTCCTCCAAAAAAGGCTTTGCGGAATTCATTATAACAAATCCGCAAAGCCTTTTCATTTCATTTTTTCATTTTAGGAAAAATCGTTTCCCGTCACAGAATATCAGTCTGCCTGGTACTTATCAAGCTGAGAGAAGTCTCCCATCATGTCAAGGATCTTCTTACGTCCGGCCTTGTTAAGCTTAACGTACTGCTGCATTACACGATTCTCAACAATCTTCTTGCCAAGGTCTGTTCCCTGCTCAAGTGTTGAAAAATCTACAGGATTAAGATTAAGACGATCACACATTTTGATTACTGTACCGTAAGCCATTCCCTCAATTCCCCTATCTAATGCTGTAACAAGTGTGCTGTATGGAATAGACATATCTATTGCAAACTGTCTAACACTTTTATACTGTGAAAGGATTTCTCTCTTTAAAATTTCAGCCTTTGTCATGTTGCTACCTCCTGTTTTATTTTTTTCTTGTGAAAAATGCTTTCCCTTTTGCAGATAATAGAATAACACATAGACGATTTTTCGTCATTCACTTTTTAGGGGAATTTTCAAATAAAATTTTAGTCGGATTGACCACTGTTTTTTGGCATTTTCACGAAAATGCAATCTGTAACAAGAATTTGCGAAAGTGTTCACACTTTTTTCACAATTCATTGTTAGAATAAAGGACTTTTTTGCGATAACAAAAAACCTTTCGATATATACTGGATTTCGTAAATTTTTGGAAAATATACGAAAAAACAAACAGCACCGAAGTGCTGTTTATCATCTGTTTGTGAATGTTATTTAGTAAGGCCGCGAAACCATGCGCTCTCTTTTATTGTTCTTTCGCAATTCTATTGTTCAAAAATGCCATAACCTCATTGTAGTTTTCTTTCGGAATACTATAAACTTTATGAACATTTCCCTCACATTGAACGTCTATAGAGCCCATTTTAGGCTTAACAGCCACCACATTTGCATAGCGCACCGCCTCTATCTTGAAATCCTTGGCTGTGGCAAATTCAAGTCTCTTTTCGTAGATACGAAGAACGCCCTCTTTAAGTCCGCTGGTTCCGGAAAATACATATACAGGGTCGTCGTCCTCAACGGCAATATCAAGGCCTTTTCTGCCCTCCTCGGACACAAGTGAAGGCTGTGTCAGATCAATAAATGCAAGTTCCTTATCATCAATTCCGTTTTCCGAATCCGAGACTTTGCGGATATTTACCTCTATAAGGCCAGAAAGGGAATTGTAATTGGCAGCTATGGAATAGCTTGAAGAGATCAGAAGAGGCATAAGCTTGTCTCTTATCCTGTATCTGAACCTGATCATATGGAAGCCTTCGTTTAAAACCAGGGATATGGTCTCCATGGGCTTGGCTTCATAGAGCTCTCTGTCGTCCACAAAAACAAGCATTTTCTCGCTGTTATCTCTGGTGAAATTAGTCTGGATCTGAATAAGGTATCTCTTCATATATCATCACTCCTGTGTAGAGTATAATATTCGAATTCCGCCTATCTTAAGGCATTCGGAAATTCTTCCGTCGCTGACATACTCCTTGTCCGCCAGGGCTAAATCAAAGCTGTGAGGTTTCCAGGGAAGCCTCATGGTATTCATCTCACCCCATACCACTTCATCCGCCATGTTCCTTGCCACGCTTGCCTCTATGGAATTCCGGCAAACTCCGGCCACAAATGCAGATGGGAAGTGCTGCTTGATATAAGAGGCTGTGGCTCCCATACCACAGGTAAAATCTATTATCCTGATGGGGACATCCATACTGCCAGCCACCACAATGGCCTCATCAGCAGCTTCAAACCAGGGCTCACAAAATCCCCAGATATCAAAGCCCCATTTTTCCATGAACTTACGGCGGCTTTCTTCCATCAGGTCATTGCCTTCGCCAAAGCCGCTTCCACCCTGATGGTAGATGAAGCTGTTAAGGCACAGATACTGTTTAAATCCGGCCCGTGCTATACGGAATCCCAGATCGTCATCCTCAAAATATGCCGGGGAAAAGACCTCGTCAAAGACCTTAAGGTCCGGCGCCACCGCCCTTATGGCATCCCTTGATACCAGCATTGCAAAGCCCGTAAGCCTGAATCTTCCGGCATAGGGATTGACCATGGGAACACTTCTTTTGGCAGCATATTTTATCACTGCCTCTTTTCCGGTGCCGTATTTTGCGAGCTCATCCGCGGGAATTTCCTGCAATAGCGCACTGTTGGAGCATGCTCCGCAGGCGCCCACATTCCTGTCTTCGTAGAGCCCCATCCGAAGGAAAAACAGAGCATTCGGTGTAAGAACGGTATCGTTGTTCAAAAAGAAAATATCATTCTCCGGGTCACAGGCAGCTGCTCCGATATTGCAGCCCTTTGAAAATCCCAGGTTTTCCTCATTCTCAATAAGTACAAAGTTGTAGGAAGCTCTTTCCTTCCTGCTTCTTAAGAAGTCCGATACTCCCTCCTGCGTGGATGCATTATCCACCACAACTACTTCAAAACTGCCCTCAGGCATTGTCTCTTCAATGGAATTCAGGCACTCTTCCATTATTTCGAGGTCATTGTAGGACAGAATCATGATGCTGACATTTCGCACCCTGAGGGCGGGATTGTTCTTAAGTTCCGCAAGAGCATCCCTTATAACTTCCGCATCCTCGTCCTCTGTGCAGTAGTGGAGTGCCATCTCCATGCAAAGGAAGGACTTGTCTATGTTTACATTTATGTAGTACAGCCCCAGCATATAAAAAAGCTCGTACTCCACCTGATTGTAGGAAAGTCCTTTGGCTATAGCGTCAAATTCAGCACAGCTGTCCTCAAGGGATTCCCAGAGAGTAGCTTCATAAACGCATAGCTTTGAAGCCTCCTTTGGAGCCATACTGTCCATGTGAAGGAGCTGTTCCTGAAACTCATATAAAGCTTCCCGGAGATTGCCACCGGCGATCAGTTCACCCAGTCTTTCCAGCATATAAATCTCTTTTCTTAGGGCTATATCAATATTTTAGCACACTATCGTGAAATGAAACAAACGGAGTCCACCCGGTGTCTTCCTTAAGGGGTTCTACGGATGGATTTAAATATACAAAGGGTCTTACCACCTCTCCGAAATGAAGCAGGCTCCTGTCTGCCCCCAAAGTATCCGCAGCCTCTTCCACATACTCCTTAAGAGGTTTGGCTTCACCTCTGGCCACATCATAGACCCTGCCGTTTTTTCCCTTTTCTCCAATGAGCCTTAAAGCCTGCGCTGCATCCTCTGCATCAAGGTAATCCCAGTTCTGCTCACAGGAACTTAAGTAGAAGACCTTCCCCTGTCTTAAATTTCTTACAAGATCCGGCAGCATCCTGCCATCAGGCTCATATTTGCCGATAAGGCTAAAGAGCCTTGCCCAGACAAAGTCCAGGTTATTCTGCGCTGCCTCTTTTGCCAGAAGCTCATAAGCCATGGCCTTGTGCTTGCCGTATTCGGTGATGGGATCAACCTCCGCCTGAGATCCGATGCCTATAAACTTAAGGCTTCCGGTACCCCTCTTCTTAAGGTTCTCATTAAGCTCCAGCGCACACTTAAGGGCTGCCATCGCCCCATTCACGTTTCGCATCTGGATCTTCTCATCGTTCCTGTCTCCGCCCCAGGCCAGGTGAAAAAAGCTCACCTCTCCCCGAATGTCCTCAGGAAGCCTGCAGATAAGCTGCCCATATTCTTCCATATCAAGAAAGACCTTGTGGATATTAAGGTCTTTCAGTCTTTCGTTATGTGATGATGCTCTTCTTCCGATGGCATAAACTTCATAATCATGCTCTGCAAGATTCTCCACCAGATTCGCCCCGGCAAATCCAAAAGCCCCGGTGACAATGGCGCATCTTTTCTCAGGCATCCTCTATCTCCCCGGCCTCTCTCTCATAGTCCGCAGCCTGTTCATCGTTCCCAAGCTTTCTGTAACACTTTGCAAGGGCAAGCCTTGGCATAACTCCGCTCCTTCTTGCATCCAGAATACTTGAACACTCGTAGGCTGCATTGTAATACCACACAATAGCCTCATCCAGGTCATCTGCGGCAAAGTAGTAATCTCCCAGCTCGTAGCACATCTCGCTGGACATCTCGGTTATGGCATCCTTAAGAGTGTACTTAAGAAGTGCCGGCACATCCTTCTCCAGAATGGCAATGTGCGCAAGAACACAGCTGGCTTCCTTTATCTCATCAAGACTTCTTTCGGTATCCATGATCGCTCCGGCAAAAAAGTCTTTGGCCTTTATAAAGTCCTCATCATCCCCCGCCATAAAAAGTTCCCTGGCATACATGCCATGAAGCCTCTTCGACAGGCGTCTGCCGTCATTCACCGCCCTCCGGAAGGCTTCGAGATCTCTTTTCCCATGGTTCTCTGAGGGCCTGTGGATGATCTCGATATCACTGTTTACGACTATCGGATCCAGTACCACCTGCTCATGGATGGGATCCTCCCACAGGAAAGTGCGGACTCTCTTGAAAAGCTTGGGTCTAAGCTCCTTGTCAAAGTTATAAACGGTCCTGAAGGAGAGCTGATTGGTGTAGTACATCTGAACGATATCTATATTAAGCTCCTCGATGTCTTTTTTCAGCTGAATGAACCTTTGGCGGTTCTCCTCATCCAGCTCCTCGTCGGCATCGGCGGAATAGATGTAGTCGCAGCTTGCCAGGGAAAAGGCGTAATTTCTGGCCTTACTGAAATCATTCACCCACTCAAAGAACTCGACTTTAGCGCCAAACTCTCTGGCAATCTCCACAGTCCTGTCCGTGGAGCCGGTGTCCACCACTATCATCTCATCCACAATGCCCTTAAGGCTCTCGAGGCACTTGCCAAGATTCTTTTCCTCATTCTTAACTATCATGCACAGGCTGACTGTTATCATGGTCACCTCCCTGTAAAAAGAGAATTCGTCATACCACTACCACATTGTTGCGGCCCTTGTTTTTGGCCTTTTCAAGTGCATTTACCACATTCTGAATGGTCTTACTGTAATCGCCGTTGTACCTTGAAACTCCCACGGAGATTGTAAAAGGTACCGGTGTATCCTCAGCGCTCTCTATATCTCTTCTGAACTGCTCCATTCTGGCGCAGGCATTGTTTACATCGCAGTTTTTGAGGATGATCACGAACTCCTCACCGCCGTAGCGGATTACATAATCATCGTCATGGGTCTCCTTGGACAGCTTCTGGCCCATATAAAGGAGGGTCAGATCCCCTGTATAATGCCCGTTTTCCTGATTTATCTCCTTGAAGTTATCGATATCAAGCATGGCTATTGCAGCCGGAGCCTCGGTATCCTTGATGGCATTCTTGGAGACGATCTTCTCAAGAAGATGTCTGTTGTAAACCTGAGTCAGCGGATCGGTAACCATTGCCAGTTCCAGCTTTTGTTTCATCCTGTAGTGACTCAGGAAGAACAGCACCAGAATAAAATGGGTACATACCACGAAGATGGCGCCGCAGACCTCCACCACCAGCACAAATATGAGGCTGTCGTAGTAAAAGAAATATCGGCCTATGAGTATCTCTGCAATGAAAAGCACCGAAGAAATGGCCACCTCATGAGGCTTTGCGGAAAAGCCTATAACCATCCACATAAGGTTCATAATGATAAAGCTCTCTGCCGCATGGCCGTTGTCCCCGAGCTGATACATTACAAGAAGTGCGGATATAACCAGCCCATGAGCCAGAAAGTAATCAAAAAATACAACTGCTCCGCGGTCCTTAACAATATTCGATCCAATCACATAAATGATAAAGAATATCAGGATTGACAATCTTGCTCCAAGCGTCGGAGCAAATGATTTGTTGAAAGCAAAATCATTCAGAATAAAAAAGATAAATAAAAAAGAGCCTGTCACAAGACTAAGTTCGACATACTTCTGATAGTATTCGCACTTAGAATCGTAAAAGTCAGCAAGCTCATCCTTACCCATCGTTCTATAATCTTTATACAGTTCCAATATCGCCTTTACAGCTTCAATCGTCTTCATAGTTCCTACATTCCCCCTACATACCATTGTACACGACAAACGGTAATAAAGACAGAGGTAATTGTTTTTGCGACTTTCCGTTCCCGCTCTACGAAATACCCTCCCCGCGCCGCCCCGCCTATCCATCGCCACGCCCCGCGCCCGCAGCCGGGTAGCAGAAAAAAGCTGCAAATCTGAGTGTCATGTTTTTGCGCCAGGGCTAATGAGTGCACCAAAGCTGTGCTTCGTTTCTGTCTGCGGATCTTTGTCTGACCTTCGAAGCCACTGGGGCCTTCTGCCAAGTTATTTCCGCTGTCTCGGGATCTCGTCACGCGCATTTTCCAGGGCGGCCTTGCAGATTTTCTTTTATTATGTGCGCCCAAAGGAAACTCCTCGATCGGCGATTTTCATAACACGTCATGTCATGCATGGCACTTATAGCGCGCCATGCATCGGGAATAAAAGAATCTGCTCCTACCAAGCAAGCTTGGGGAGCAGATTCTTTTTTATTCCCGGCTTGCGTACGCAAGCCATGACTTTTTCGATGAAAATAACCACGCCGATCTCGTCAGACAACCTGCGGGCGCGGGGCGTGGCGACCAAATAGGCGGGGCGGCGCGAAGGATGGCGCGCTATGTCGGGAATGGTAAGTTCCGTGGATAATTATTCCTCGGTGGTGTCTCCTACGGGTTTGCCGCCTGTAGCAAGCCACTTGAGGTAGGCATTGATGAAGGGATCAAGGTCGCCATCAAGAACGCCGTCTGCGTTGGAGGCTTTGAAACCTGTTCTGGTGTCATTTACCATGGTGTAGGGCTGAAGGACATAGGAGCGGATCTGGCTGCCCCAGGCATTGTCCATAACTTCGCCTCTGATACCTGCAAGCTTGGCAGCCTGTTCTTCCTGCTTCATGATGAAGAGCTTGGCTTTCAGCATCTGCATAGCCTTGTCCTTGTTCTGGAACTGGGAACGCTCATTCTGGCAGGCAACAACTACGCCTGTAGGAATATGTGTGATACGTACCGCAGATGATGTCTTGTTGATGTGCTGTCCGCCGGCACCGCTGGAGCGATAGGTATCGATCCTGAGGTCATCGGGATTGATGTCGATATCTACATCTTCCTCAATGTCAGGCATAACGTCGCAGGAGACGAAGGATGTCTGTCTCTTGGCCTGAGCATTGAAAGGACTGATTCTTACAAGTCTGTGAACACCGTGCTCTGACTTAAGAAGTCCGTAGGCATTGGTCCCTGAAATCTGGAAGGTTACGGACTTGATTCCGGCTTCATCGCCGTCAAGAAGGTCAAGGGTTTCAACTGAAAATCCCTTTCTCTCGGCCCATCTGGTGTACATACGATATAGCATGCTTGCCCAGTCGCAGGCCTCTGTTCCGCCGGCTCCGGCATTGAGTCTTAAGATAACGTCATATTTGTCATAGGGACCGTTGAGAAGGTTACTGATACGGATGTCCTCAAGAGTCTGCTCGAAGCTGTCAAGCTCCTGTCTGATCTCTGCAGCCATATCCTCATCATCAACACCCTCGGCATTCTGCATGTCAATAAGATCGATAATGTCATTGTACTGGGCATTGAGATGCTCAATGTTCTCAACAAGGTCCTGCATGTTCTTAAGGTCCTTGGTCTTCTTGTTGGCCTTCTCGGCATTGTCCCAGAATCCTGGCTCTTCCATCTCACGGGAGAGCTCCTCTATGATCTTCTTCTTGGAATCCAGGTCAAGGGAGGCAGTAACCTCCTTAAGTGTATCCTGAAGGTTCTGGATCTCAACCTTCATCTGATCTAAAACTACCATCTAATATCTCCTTAAAACTTATACCTGTCTGCCATGACAGTTCTTGTACTTCTTGCCGGATCCGCAAGGGCATGGATCGTTGGGATAAATCTTAGCCTCTGCTCTCTTGATGGGAGCCTTGGCTACGGTATCATCCTTGTTGGTTCCGGTAACCTTTGCTACCTGCTCACGCTCTACTTTCTCTTCGATATGAACGTGGAACAGAAGCCTTACTGTATCTTCCTCAATGTTCCTGGTCATGTCATCGAACATCTCAAAGCCTGCAAGCTTATACTCAAGCTTGGGATCTCTCTGAGCATAGGACTGAAGACCGATACCCTGGCGCAGCTGATCCATATCATCGATGTGGTCCATCCACTTTCTGTCAATGACTTTAAGAAGGATAACACGCTCAATCTCACGGATTGTTTCAGGCTCGGGGAACTCTGCCTCTTTTGCCTCATAGAGCTTAACAGCCTCTTCTTTGAGCTGCTGTGTAAGCCCCGCCTTGGTAAGGTTGTCGATACGTCCCCTTGTAATCTTCTTAAGAGGTACTGTAGGAAGAAGCAGCTCATTGAGCTCCTGAAGATTCCAGTTATCAGGATCATTCTCCTCACCCACAACGGTCTCCACGGAGGATTCAACTATATCTGTGATCATCTTGTAGATGGAGTCTCTCATGGAGTCTCCGTCCAGAACCTTCTTACGCTCTGCATAGATGATCTCTCTCTGCTCGTTGTTGACCTGGTCATACTCAAGCAGGTTCTTACGTATTGCATAGTTGTTGGACTCGATCTTCTTCTGGGCTGATTCAATAGCCCTTGACAGGGATGAGTGCTCAATTTCCTGTCCCTCGGGGATCTTAACCGCATTGAAGATGGCGGTAAGTCTCTCGGAACCGAAGAGTCTCATCAGATTGTCTTCCAGTGAAAGATAGAACTTGGACTCACCGGGATCTCCCTGACGACCGGAACGACCACGGAGCTGATTGTCGATACGTCTTGACTCATGTCTCTCAGTACCGATGATCTTAAGTCCGCCGGCCTCTCTTGCCTCGTCATCAAGCTTGATATCGGTACCACGGCCGGCCATGTTGGTAGCGATGGTAACGGCGCCGTGCTTACCTGCTTCAGCAACTATCTCAGCTTCCAACTCATGGAACTTGGCGTTCAGAACCTGATGCTGGATGCCGCGCTTTTTAAGCATCCTGCTAAGTTCCTCGGAAGCCTCAATGGTAATGGTACCAACCAGAACAGGCTGTCCCTTTGCATGAGACTCAACAACGGCATCACAGATGGCGTTGAGCTTCTCTTTTCTGGTCTTGTACATAGCATCCTGATGATCTATACGGATTACAGGCTTGTTGGTAGGAATAACGATCACATCCATGCCGTATATATCACGGAACTCCTGCTCCTCTGTAAGAGCAGTACCGGTCATACCGCACTTGTTCTCAAACTTGTTGAAGAAGTTCTGGAAAGTAATGGTTGCAAGGGTCTTGGACTCCCTCTTTACCTTAACATGTTCTTTGGCCTCGATAGCCTGATGAAGGCCGTCAGAATAACGACGTCCCGGCATTACACGGCCTGTGAACTCATCTACGATAAGGACTTCATCATCCTTGACGATGTAGTCATGGTCCTTCTGCATAAGGTTGTTGGCACGAAGGGCAAGGATGATATTGTGCTGGATCTCAAGGTTCTCGGGATCTGCAAGGTTCTCAATTCTGAAGAATCTCTCAACCTTGGCAACACCCTGCTCGGTAAGGTTTACGATCTTGTCCTTCTCATTGACAATGAAGTCACCTGTCTCTTCTCTCTCAACGCCCATGATGGCATCCATCTTGGACAGTTCTTCCATATCCTCACCTCTTGTCATCTGCTTGGCAAGAATATCGCAGGCCTCATAGAGCTTGGTTGACTTGTCGCTCTGACCGGAAATGATCAGAGGCGTACGGGCTTCGTCGATAAGGATTGAGTCAACCTCATCGATGATACAGAAGTGCAGACCACGAAGAACGCACTGCTCTTTGTAGATAGCCATGTTATCCCTAAGGTAATCAAATCCCAGCTCATTATTGGTTACATAGGTGATGTCGCAGTTATAAGCCGCTTTCCTCTCCTCACTGGTCATGCTGTTAAGAACGCATCCAACTGAAAGGCCCAGGAATCTGTGGATCTGTCCCATCTGATCAGCATCACGCTTAGCCAGGTAGTCATTGACTGTAACTACGTGAACACCCTTGCCTGCCAGGGCCTCCAGATATGAAGGAAGTGTAGCCACAAGAGTCTTACCTTCACCGGTTCTCATCTCAGCGATACGTCCCT
This sequence comes from Butyrivibrio sp., assembly GCA_024697425.1. Lineage (GTDB taxonomy): Bacteria > Bacillota > Clostridia > Lachnospirales > Lachnospiraceae > Butyrivibrio. The sequence goes on from JAILFT010000034.1 coordinate 20,225, forward strand.
GATGAAGGATGATACCGCCTATGATCTGTACTCTGAAGTGTTCCATTCCAAGTACTCTCACACTTGCCTCACGGACAACCGCATAGGCTTCAGGCAGGATGTCATCAAGGCTCTGCCCTTCGGCAAGTCTCTTCTTGAATTCATCGGTCTTGGCCCGAAGCTGCTCATCGGAAAGAGCCTGCATCTGAGGTCTCATTGCCTCAATAGCATCAACGGTGCCCTTGATCCTCTTAAGCTCTCTCTCGGAATGTGTTCCGATAATCTTATCTAATATACTCATTTCTTTCTCCTAAAAAAGGGCATACTCCACCCTTTGTATTAAGCAAAGTCCAAAGCACATTGTAGCAGATTTGGCCTATATTATCAAGAAGGCCCCCGATGGGCATCGGGGGCCATTAGGTGCATTGCTGCGTCATACCTGTTATGTTTTTACATATTGGCTTTCAGAATCTCTTCGATAGTATTTAATCTCTCATCAGTAAGAGGCTCAACATCATCATAGGGCCAGAAGCCTCTGGTCAGGAGTTCCTCCGGATCTTTTCCCCTTACAATTGTATCGGGAAAATCAAGATTTACCATTGCACAGGTCCCATCCTCAAGCCTTACAACATAAGAACCTTCGTGGTCGCTTATCTCTACAGTAAATTTCATGTTCCTTCTCCTTTATTTTTTCTTGGTCTTCTTGCCTTCCATCAATGCCTTAACTTCTTCGAAAGTCATGGTATTTCCGTAAGTATCCCATACGCTGAGTTTAAGATCTCCCATGCCCTCTCTGTCATGTACCTCGGGATTCTTATTGATTATATTGATATGGTCGTAAAGATCCCTGAAGTCTTTATTGTCTACCAGATAATATTTCATATCTATATCAGTCATATTTTTAAGATTAAGAGATGCTCCGTTAAGGATAAATGATACTTCATCTATCTCAGCCACTCCGACATTACCGTGATAATGAGCCTCATAGTAAGTAAAAGTACGATTATCGGTGATGGTCACAGGTGCCTCGCTTCCACCGTCTTTAATGCCTTCCCAGTTATTAGCCTTAAGTTCTTTGGCCCTCTTATAAATAGACGGAAGATTCTCACCGCAGGCTTTGATATCGGGCCCATGACCTGCTTTTTTATCCACATAGGCCGCCCTTCCATGTTTAATGTCATAGTAATCAAATTGAGGCATATCCAGATTCTCGCTGCTTGTACCACCTTTGCTGTTGCCGCATACAAAGGAAACTCTACCCTTCATCTTCTGCTTATTAAGTCTGATGGTGGTATCTCCATAGCACCTTACGGGATCCACACCGGGCCTGTTGCCGCAAAGTCCCTCAGAAGTCCTGGCTCCCAATGAACCAAAGGAAAGACAATTCTTAGGATCCAACGGTGACGATTCGGAATACTGCTTTTTCTTGAGGTTATAATATCCTGCAAGATTTTGACTGAAGTAACGTGTTTCCAGAATCTTTATGGCATTACAAAGCTTAAACCTTGCATGAAACTCAGATTTTTCCAACATTCTCTCGAAATACTCGTTAACAGTACTCTCTACCTGCTTCGGTGTGACACCTTTGTTTTCGGGATCAGCAAGGATCTTTTTCATTTGAACAGCCAGATTATAATTCATTATATCCTTAGGATCGGGATTATTTTTTCGGACCCTTTTCTTTAACTCGTTAAATTTCTTCTCCTCCAGAATACTCCAGTCTACGGTCGTCTTCTTGAGATTTTCCGCAAGGTCCTTCTTATAGTAGTTATCCAGAGGAGCATCATTCACCTTGTTTTCTCTCTGCTTGGCTTTAAGTTTCTCTATCTCATCATCCTTTTTGGTTTTTTCCAATTCCATATCAACAAATCTGTTATGGAGGTCCTTAAATCTTTTTATCTGCGCCTTTTCCTTTTTGCTGTCTATTTTCGGCACAATCTTATTTTTGGGTTCTTCTTCTTTTATCAGAATGGGTTTTTCTACAACGAGTTCAGAAGTTCTGCTTTCTATTAATCCCCATTCGTACTTAGCCCTTTCAATTTCATTCGTGGCAAGGTTATAAAGATCCTGAAACTGATTTTTGCTTGCCCTGAGCATCTTTTCCACATGCTCAAGTCTGAAAAGCCTCTCATAGACCTCCGGAGCTCTTTTCTTTAAAGCATTGAGTTTCTTGGTACGATCCTTATCCAGTTTTTTATGAATCGTTGGGTCGTAGTTGTTTAGAAGATGTATTGTATAGTTAAGGGTAGCCACATTCTTGACCCCGGGTATAGATCCGCACAGATCAAGAAGCTGTTTGTGAAGCTTCATAGCAGTTTTCGTTTTAGTCTCAGCCTTTTCCCTGATCTGCCTGTCTGAAGCATTTGGCTCCTTTAAGCCAATTAAATCCTCGTATCTTGACTGGTACTTACCCTTAAGTTCGTCGTAGTTAACATACTTTAACTCTGTTTTCGCGATGAGACCAACATCCGTATTCTCTTCCTTGATCTTATTATTCATATCCCTAATTGCATTCACCTGTTTATCGGTAAACTGCAGGGGAAGATTGTTTATCAAAGCTTCTCTGCCGTACTTTTCAGTGCTTTCAAGTTCCTCTCTTGACATTGTCATCTCTTTGTCCCTCGTTTCTTTTTCTTGTTATTCATGCCTTAAAGATAGTAGGAATATATTCTGGTCTCCACATGCTCCGGACTTTCTTTAAATCCAAATCTGGTAACCAGCCCCTCGACCTCGCTTGTGAAGGGACAGATGATCACTTCACATGACGGAGAATACTTCTTCAGGGCATTGACTGTGGTAAATACGATAAGCTTCATTACTTCCTGAATCGCAAGCTCCCTGGCATCCATCCATTGGAACTCCAGAGTCCCGTCTCCGAGATCCCGGGCAAGGATTCCAGCTGCCACCTCACCGTCTTTAAACATAAAGCAGGAAAGTTCCTCATTATCCGCAGCTCTGCGATATCTGTTACATGGATATATATTGTTATACGAATCAATGTCATGGTTTGTCAGATTTTTTCCAATTTTAAATTCACTGACATCCTTTTTCTTTTCAAAAAGCTTTAATGTTTCTCCCTGATACTGGGCAATTTCTTTAAGAGTAGCATGGTACTTTTTGACATTTCCCTCGCTGGGGATGAAGCCGATATCCAACATTGCAAAATCGTAGTCATCGAAAAAGGTCTTCTCTGCCCCCACAATGTACTCAATCCTGTAGACATCCCAGTCCTGCTTTTTAATAATCTCTATCAGTTCCTTTTCGCATTCTCCCGCTTCCAGATCATTAATATATTCAAGGCTGAGGATTTCCATAACAGCATGGTTTTTCCTGAGGATAGCCGCCCCCAGAACTCCCCTGTCATCATATATTCCCAGGGCAATAGTGTTTTTGTCAGTTAGCTCAATCTCATAACGTCTGGCTATGAATGGCTCAAAATATTCCCTGCTCTTATCATCGATCACACAAAATTCCATTTTCGTCTCTCCTCATGAGTGAAATAAATTCTCACATAATTATGATAATTTTAAAATAAAAATACAACTGCCACTTGGCAGGGCATAACCTGAAAACCTTCGAAAAGTGCAGTAAAAAAGGGCTTCGATTCCTATCGAAGCCCCTAAGGTTAAATTTTTATAAACTTGTTGAAATCAGTAGGTCTGAGCCTTCTCCTCACCGTTTAGTACGCGAAGTGCGCCCTGGGCAAGTGCCAGAAGCTCATCCTCTCCGGGATAAACAGTTACCGGAGCGATCCAGTCTACTCTGTCCTTGATGGCTTCGGTGATAACCTGGCCGTAAGCGATTCCGCCGGTAAGGATGATCTGGTCAACCTTGCCCTTGAGGACTGTAGCGCAGGCTCCGATGTTCTTGCAGATCTGGTAAATGAAGGCGTCGCGGACAAGAATTGCCTTCTCATTGCCCTCTTCACACATCTTGTTAACTTCTCTCATGTCATTGGTTCCAAGGTATGCGTTGAGTCCGCCGTAGCCAACAATCTTTTTCTTCATCTCGTCGTAGGTATACTTGCCGGAGAAGCACATATCTACCAGCGCCTTGGCAGGAATGCCGTTCGCTCTCTCGGGAGAGAAAGCACCGTCGCCGTTGAGGGCTGCGTAAACATCCACCATCTTGCCGTTCTTGTGAACACCTGTAGATGTACCGCCACCCATATGAACAACAATTACGCTGATCTCGTCGTATTTTTTACCAATCTCCTTAGCGTATCTTCTGGCAACAGCCTTCTGGTTAAGGGGATGATCAATGGAAACACGCTCAATTTCGGGAACACCGGAAATGCGGGCTACGGGCTCCATCTCATCTACAACAACGGGATCTACAATGTATGAGGGAACACCAATCTCATCGCCGATCTCTCTTGCAAGGATGCCGCCGAGGTTGGAAGCGTGCTGCCCCTGAACGCCCTTGCGAAGGTCCTCTAAAAGAGCGTCTGTACACTCATAGGTTCCTCCTGGAATGGGACGAAGAAGTCCGCCTCTTCCCACAATAACGTTGAAGCTCTTGATATCGATGTTCTCTTTCTTGAGGAAATCAAGGATAATGTTCTTTCTGAAATCCTTCTGATCGATTATGGATGCATAGGACTCGATCTCTTCGGTGCTGTGTCTTAAAGTCTCTTCCTTGGTGAGGGTCTCGTCCTCAAAAATACCAACCTTAGTGGAAGTTGAACCGGGATTGATGATCAAACTTTTTATCATGATATACACCTTCCTTTCATTAAAATGAAGTTAGAATAGGGAAATCAAAGATTCCCGGATTATTTCTCGTTTGCAACAACAGCTGCAAGAGCGATGGAGTTAACCTTTACTTCTACAGAATCGGATCTGGAAGTAAGGATTACGGGAGCCTTTGTTCCTGTAAGAATATTGCCGTTCTTAACCTGTGCAAGACGAACAATGGTCTTATAAGTAAGGTTTCCTGCGTGGATATCAGGGAAAAGAAGGATGTCGGCATCGCCGACGATCTTTCTGTCAAGAGCGCCTGCCTTGTGCTTGGCAGCCTCAGGGTCAATGGCAAGATCCATTGAAAGAGGTCCGTCAACTATGCAGTTCTTGATCTCACCCTCTTCATTGAGTCTTGTGAGCTCTGCCGCCTCAACGGTAACGGGCATCTTGGGGTTAACAACTTCAACAGCTGCAAGAGGAGCTACCTTAGGGCACTCAACGCCGCAGGCTCTTGCAACATCTACTGTATACTCAATGATGACTTTTTTATCCTCAAGGGTGGGATATGGCATGAAAGCAACGTCGGTGAGGAAAAGAAGACGGTCGATGCCGGGGATCTCAAATACGCATACGTGGGAAAGAGGACGGCCTGTGCGAAGTCCAACTTCCTTATCAAGAACGCTCTTAAGGAAATCCTTGGACTCAAGGGCACCCTTCATATAGATGTCAGCCTTGCCGTCATGTACAAGGGATACAGCTGTGCGTGCAGCCTCGATGGTATCCTTCACATCGATGATCTCGTAGTCAGCGGGATTCATGCCAAGTGTTCCCATGATCTCAGCGATCTTGTCACTGTCACCAACAAGGATGGGGTCAACGATTCCTCTCTCCTTAGCTACCTTAACAGCCTCAAGGACATGTGAGTCCTGAGCCACAGCAACAGACATCTTCTTCACAGATGCTGTCTTAAGCTTTGCCAGAATGTCATCAAAATTCTTACTCATTGCAGAACAACCTCCATAATATAATTGTAGCGCCTTGGCGCATAACAAATCTGCGGTCCCTTGGCCGCCATATGATAAAATTTTAACACTATACTCGAATAATCGCAAGGACTAACATATTCCAATGAAGTTTCCATCTGCCTTTTCCTCATTCTTTTTTGGAAAAAGAGCTTAATGGTAATTTACAGAGAATACCAGACCTTTAATAATTTGAAAAAGTGACTAAAGCAAAGCCTTCTGCAAGTTCAGGTCACCCTAATCGGGTTTTTACAAGCAATTTTCAACTTTTTGTTGAGGGGTAGGTGACTAAGCTCCCCGAGCACCGGCACCTTAGTCACCCCGGCATCGCAAAAAACCCGAAAAAAGGTGACTCAATAGAGGAATCATTGAACCTTTAGTCAAAAAACGAAAAATTCCGGGGGCAGGTACTCTATTGTATTCCCGCTCATCACATATCCCTAACTCGTGTCACATCCCCAGCAGATCCCTGGCCTCAAAGGAAACCTTCAGCTTATAGTCGCAACGGGGATTCTTATATTTAATAAGCACAGCCCTCTTAGACATGTTGTAGTACCAGCCCCTGTCAGCCTCATCGAACTGCCTCTTATTCAGAAAATGCGTCAGCACCGAAACGCCCTCATCCACACTGCCGGAAGCATCCGTGCCTCCATCCTTCGCAACGCAGCCATCCGCATCGCCAAAAACAGCTGCGCCGTCATCTCCCGCATTATCAAGGTACGTTCCGTTGCTCTCCGCAACCTTCACCCAGACCTTCACCGGGGAGCGGTCCTTCTTCACCATCTCGATCAGCATATCCTCAACGGGATTTTCGTAGTTACCTTCCGTCCTGAAATCCACATCCACGCTGTCATAGCCGTACATGGTGATCTCAGTCCTGCAGAAGTTCCCTTCCTTATATGAATTTGTCACGCCGTCGTCCTCATACAGCGTATAGCTGCTGATGGCTAAGGGGTCCTCGGAAAACGGCACCAGATACAGATGAAGCCCCGTAACCTTGTCCTTCTCCAGGTTCATTGGCTGGTTCAGGGCAAAGGGAACAATAGCCCCTTCCCTTATAAACATGGGCACAGAGTCAAGATCCGCATGGACCGGTCCAAGCTGTCCGCCCTCATGGAGCATGAAATTGTTGTTCATGTCGTACCAGACAGTTCCTTTTGGTAGATACACAGCCCTGGAATCGGCGCCCTCTTCCATCACGGGAGCCACCAGGATATCCCGTCCGAACATGAACTCATCATCAATATCGTAAACATTGGCATCCTTCTGGAACTCATAGACAAGAGGCCGCATAATGGGTGCTCCCATCTTTGAAGCCTCGTACTCCAGAGAATAAAGATAAGGCGACATCCTGTACCTGAACTTTATCAGCTCACGTATGATATCCGTAACCTCAGGATACATCCAGGGTTCCGTCACTGTATTGTCATCGGAAGCCGAGTGAATCGAAAACCTCGCCTGGAAAATCCCCTGCTCAACCCATCTTACAAACAGCTCCATCCCGGGCACCGCGCCGGCAAAGCCGCCGATATCCGAGCCCTCGTTGGGCTGGCCCGAAAGCCCCATCCCGAGGATTGTGGGAAGGTTCCCCCTAAGGCTCTCCCAGCTTGTGAAATTATCGCCGCACCAGGTCTGGGCGTATCGCTGGATTCCCGAAGAACCGGCTCTGCACACGGAATACGGCCTCACCTCGGGATCATGTTCCATAATGGCTTCGTTGCTGAGCTTGCACATAAGTGTAGCCATTATAGGCTTCAAAGCCCCGATCCGTCCCCCTTTTCCGTCAAAAGAGACAGCGGCATCCCCGTCAAGGATTCCGTCATACTCGCAGTTATCATTCCAAATGGAGTCGGCCCCAAGTCCAACAAGGCGCTCTGTCAGTAGCTTCTTCCAAAGCTCTCTTGCCGCAGGATTTGTGAAATCCCAGTAGGCTCCGTCGCCGCCCCACCATTTTCCGATGGCGATCCCTTCGGAGCCATCAGCACCTTGGCTCTTAGCGGCCCCGGCAGATTCAGCGCAGTCTCCGCCACTGCCTGCTCCGCTGCCGCTCTCTTTTACAAACACCCCGGCCTTCTCAAATTCCGCAAACTCAGGATGGGTCAAAAGAACTCCCGGCTTCACGTTAGGCACATTGGGAGCCCCGGCATCAGCCATGGCCTCAAAGTACCCGGCGGGATTCCTGAACCTGTCCCTGTTCCAGCAAAAGACACATCGCTTCCCGTCAACGGTGGTGTATCCGGAAGACAGGTGGAATCCGTCAATGGGGATGTCCTCCTGATGAACGGTATCCACAAACTTAAGAAGGGACTCGTCGCAGTCCCTCGGAAGCTCCGCATAGTACATGGAAGATCCCTGGTACCCAAGAGCACGCTTTGGAAGCAGCGCAGGCCTTCCCGTCAGCAGAGTGTAATTGTCGATTATCCTTGAGATCCTGCTGCCACCCAGGATAAACATATCAATGTCGCCGCCGTCGCATCTGAAATAGTTGTACCTTGGCCAGTAGTTGGATTTCTCGCATCCCATATTAAATTCGGATTCATGAAAATTGTGGTAGAACACACCGACTGCGCAGGATGACTCCCGCTCCAGTTTTATATAGAAAGGAATATGCTTGTAAAGCGTATCCGCGCGGTAAGGATCGTAGCCAAAAGAGTCTGTGGCCCTCTCTCTTAGATATCTCTTATTCTTATTCAAAGGCCCGGTCTTCTCCCCAAAGCCGTAGAATACATCTTCTTCGTCCATGCGGGCATAAGAAACAAGACGCCTGTTGGCATCCCTGACAAATCCCGAAAGCCCTTCCGTGGAATACAGTACATTGCCGTTTTTATCCTCAACTTCAAGTTCAAAGGGATAACAGCAGACCTTAAGCTGGAGCTTTCCTGTGTTAAAAAAGATCCTGCCTTCCATCTGAGCTACGGCCGGCTCTACCGGTTCAATGCGCTTCCTTTCTCCCTCAAACAAAGGATCCAGCCTGTCCTGCCAGCCCGTTGTCATAAGGACATAGGACTCCTCGGGAAATTCCCTATCAAAGCTTACCCTTATGCGGATTATTTCATCGGTCAAAAAATACAGCTTTATATCCGCAGCGTCTCCCTTAAGAAGATACGCTCCGTCCTCATTGGTAAAGCTCTCTATCTTCCTTAATATTTCCATATCATAACCCTCCGCATCCATTATAGCACCATCACCTCTGCCTTCCAAAAGTAGTATTTGTCACCATTGACTTCCCGTACAGGCATGCTATAATACCTAATTAGTTAAAGCTTTTAATTAATTAGAAATGGGGTGGTTACAATAACGCTTAAGCAATTACAGCAGGCAGAACTTGCTGTAGGTATCGGGGAAAATCATTTCAGCATGAGCCGCGGAAGCTTCGACTACAAACAAAGGGTTTCCGGCAAGACAAGACTTAAGAAGATCTCCGTTGAGGAAAAGGACGGACGCACCATCCTCACCTTTGAACATCCAAAGACTAAGGAAAGGCACTATCTGGAACTTACACAGGATGAGAATGGCAGGATCCGTCTTGCTTATATAGATGATCAGAAGAAAGACACTGCCTATAACCGCTTCTGGATCTCTTTTCCCGCAGACCGGGGGGAGCACATCTACGGCTGCGGCGAGACCTATTCCAAATTTGACCTTAAGGGCGAGAAGGTGCGCATCTTTGTTGCCGAGCACCAGAACGCAAGGCGCATCACCCAGAAGATAATCAAGGAGAAGTTCCTGGGAAAGCACCCCTCAAAAACTCTCCCCTTCGGGAAATATGAATCCTACTACGCTCAGCCAACCTATGTATCAAGCAATAAGTTTTACCTGCATGCGGACATAGATGCCTTCGCGATCTTTGATTTCAGCAAAAGTGACGTGACTACCATCTACACTCAGGAGCCACCGGTTCTTTTTACAGAGAATGCTGACAGCTTCGAGGAGCTCTCCGGGAAGCTTGCTTCTCTTCTGGGACACCAGAGCACGCTCCCTGACTGGGTCTACGACGGAGCAATCCTTGCGGTGCAGGAGGGCACGGAGCGCATCGATGAGAAGATAAGAAGGTGCGAAGAGGCCGGCACCAGAATCTGCGGCATCTGGTCTCAGGACTGGTGCGGCTGCAGAAAGACGGGCTTTGGCTATCAGGTCATGTGGAACTGGGCCTGGGATAAAGACCTCTATCACAACCTGGACCTTAAGATCACCGAATGGAAAGAGAAGGGAATCCGCTTTCTTGGCTACATCAATCCCTTCATCGCCATAGAAAAAGAGCTGTACAAGGAAGCTGCAAAGAAAGGCTACTGCGTCAAGGACAAAGAGGGCAAGGACTACCTTGTGACCATCACCACCTTCCCTGCTGCCATGGTGGACTTCACCAATCCCGAAGCCTACAACTGGTACAAGAACCTCATTAAAGAGAACATGATAGGTCTTGGCATGGGCGGATGGATGGCGGATTTCGGAGAGTATCTCCCTGTGGACTGCGTGCTTTTCAGCGGCGAGGATCCCGAGAAGATTCACAACAGATGGCCCGCCATCTGGGCACGGATGAACAAGGAAGCCATTGCCGAGTGCGGCAAGGAGGATGAGGTTTTCTTCTTCACAAGAGCCGGACACACAGGCACCATCAGCGCGAGTACCCTGATGTGGACCGGAGACCAGCATGTTGACTGGTCCGTGGATGACGGCCTTCCGTCGGTCATCCCGGCTACGCTGTCACTGGCCATGAGTGGATATGGGGTTACCCACTCGGACGTTGGCGGCTACACCACCATAATGCACATGAGACGGTCAAAAGAGCTGCTTATGCGCTGGGAGGAGATGAATATCTTTTCACCTCTCTTCAGAAGCCACGAGGGCAATCAGCCGGTTAACAACGTGCAGTTTGATGATGACGAAGAACTTATCCGCCACATCTCTTTTGCCTCCAGAATGCATGCGGCTCTAAAGCCCTATCTGAAGGACCTTGTAATGGAGAACGCCGATAAAGCCGTTCCGGTGATGCGGCCGCTCTTTTACCACTACGACGAAAGCAGGGCTTACACCGAGACAACGGAATATCTTCTGGGAAAAGATATCCTGGTGGCACCGATCCTTATTGAAAAGGCTGTAAGCAGAGATGTTTACCTGCCGCAGGATAAGTGGGTTCATCTCTTTACGGGGAAGGAATACACGGGAGGAACTTTCAATATTGAGGCGCCCCTTGGGTGTCCTCCGGTCTTTGTAAGAAAAGACAGCGCTAACTTTAACAAGCTCATGGAGCTATCACAAATCAAACTTTAATGTATTGGGGAAAAAGGAATGACAAAAAAAGAAGGTAGAAACACTTTATGGAACAGGGCAAGCTACGGCTTTGCCGACATCTACGGAGGAGGCGCTTTCGTTGTTATAAGCACCTTCTACACGGTTTTTCTGACAAAAGCACTGGGAATGCCCACCGCCATGGCGGGAACCATTCCTCTTATCGGTAAGATCTGGGATGCGGTGACAGACCCTCTTATGGGCAACATCGCAGACCGCACCAGCTCAAAGCTTGGAGCAAAGCGCTTCTGGATGCTGGTGGGAACCATTATCTCAGCTCTCACCTTTGTTATCATGTGGATTCCCTACACTGCAGGCGGATCCGTAACCGGACAGTACATCTTCTACGTTCTGATGTACATGCTTTTCTCAACAGGCTTCACCATTGTTATGGTGCCCTATAACGGCCTTTTGCCGGACATGATAGATGACTACACCGTCAGGGCCAGATTCTCCGGCACCCGTATGATCTTCTCAGCTTTCGGTGCAATCATTGCAGGTCTTATACCAACTATCATGATCAGGGACAACACAGATAAGTCCCAGTATCTTACAGTGTCGATCCTCTTTGCAGTGGTCTTCTTTGTGGCAATTCTTCTGACTGTCCTTGGAACCTGGGAGAAGCAGAAGGAAGTCAACAAGACCTCAGTAAAAGAGACTTTCACACAGTCCTTTACGGTTTTCAAGAGCCACTCCTTCCGCCTGTTCATCGGCATCTTCATCTTCGGCCAGGCAGCTGCTGACTTTATTACCGGTCTTGCGGTCTACTACATCGACGATGTGCTCAACGCCTACGGAGGCGGCAACTTCACCAAGCTTATGGGCGTCATACTGGTGTCTCAGTTCATCGGTATGATCCTGTTTGGACCGATCATGGCCAGAACTTCCAAGAAGTTCCCCATTTTATTCGGTACCCCTTTCAGAATGGTGGCCACCCTTGCCATGCTGTTCTTCTCCTATGAAGGCGCACCTTTCGTTGTGATCCTGGCTCTCTCCTTTGTGATCGGCCTTTCAATGGCAGGGGTTTCCACCAGTATCTACGCAATTCTTTCGGATCTGGTGGACGTTGACGAGCTCATAACTTCCATGAGCCGCCCCGGTATCTGCTCGGGTATGGCTACTTTCACAAGGAAGATCGCAGCAGGTCTTTCTTCGGCAACCATCGGCATTCTTCTTTCAATGGTGGGCTACAACGAGACTCTGGCAAACTCAGGCATGCGCCAGGCAGCTTCCACACAGAGAGGCATTGCGTTGATCTACGTATTTGCCCAGATCGTACTGCTTGCTCTTACTCTCCTGTTTGCCTTCGTATTCCCGGTAACCAAGAAGGAGTTCGACATTATCCGCAAGGAAGTTGCAAGAAGAAAAGGCAATGATGATTCAAAAATAACCAAGGAAGAGATCGCAGTATGCGAGAAGGTCACAGGTTTTTCCTATGACAGACTTTGGAACAGAGATAACGCAGTTAAATTCTAACTTTTAATATATGGAGGAAAAGAAATCATGAAGTACTTTTTAGACAGCGCAAAAATGGACGAGATCAAAGAGGCCTATAACACCTTCGGCATTGACGGTGTTACCACCAACCCAAGGCACATTCAGGCATCGGGTAAGCCCTTCCTGACAGCCATACAGGACATCGCAGACTGGATCAGGGAAGAAGGTCTTGAGGGTTATGAGAAATTCCCGGTTTCCGTGGAGATCAATCCCCACCTTGATAATGCCGACGAAATGGTGGCAGAGGCAAAAAAGATATCTGCCATCTGCAAGAACTTTGTAATCAAGATCCCTGCCACCGAGGCAGGAGTTACTGCTGCCAGAAGGCTTGAGAAGGAGGGAGTAAGAACAAACGTAACTCTTATCTTTGCTCCTTCTCAGGCTCTCCTCCCCGCCAAGAACGGCTCGCTTTTCGTTTCACCCTTCATCGGATGGAAAGAAGCCAACGGCGAAGACTGCAGACAGTACATTCAGGATATTGTAACAATCTACAAGAACTACGGTTTCTACGGCAAGACTCAGATCATCTGCGCCGCAGTAAGAACACCCAAGCAGTTCGTTGACTGCGCAGTAGCAGGTGCCGACATTGTGACCGCCGGTCTTGCAGTTTACAAGGATTCCATGAAGCACGCCTACACCCGCCAGGGCATCGAGACCTTCCAGGATGCCTGGGACAATACAACAGGAAATTGAAAATTTCCTGTTGTATATTCGGCAGGAACATCAAAATCGCTGCGCGATGGTTCCTGCCTCACTCTTGAATCATATTCATACGGAGTTTGCAGCGCAGTGCAAACTCCTGCCATAAAGGAGATAACACACATGAAAATAGGTTTTGTAGGACTTGGCATTATGGGCGAGTCCATGAGCGAAAACATAGTAAAGAAGCACGACGACAAGGTATACGTATTTGATTTTGTAAAGGAAAAAGTGGATAAGCTGGCCGCTATCGGAGCAGTGCCCTGCACAAGCTCAAAAGAGGTTGCCGAAAATGTGGATGTTTTCATTTCCATGGTTCCAAAGTCCGAGCACTCAAGAGCTGTTTATGAAGAGATCATCCCTGTCCTTAAGGAAGGCAAGACCTGCATAGACATGAGCACCATCGATCCCAGCGTATCCGTTGAGATCTCAGAAAAGGTAAAGGCCACCGGCGCAGAGTTTATCGACGCCCCCGTGGTTAAGAGCAAACCCGCAGCCATCGCAGGAAAGCTTGGCATCTATGTTGGCGGGTCTGAGGAAGTCTACGAAAAGATGCGTCCCATCCTTCTTTACATGGGTGAGAACGTCATCCGCATGGGCGACAACGGCAAGGGTCTTGTTATGAAAATCTGCCACAATGCCCTTGTTTCCCAGATCCAGAACGGCGTCAACGAGACCATGACTCTTGCTAAGAAGAACGGAATCGATATTCCTCTCTATGCACAGGCCATCTCCTACGGCGGAGCCGGCAACTGGTACCTGGATTCCAAGAAGGAGGTTCTGGAAAAAGAGGATTTCACCACAGCCTTCTCTATCGAAAATGAGCACAAGGATGTGCACATCTGTCTTAATCTTGCCAAAGAGTGCGGTTTTTCCATGCCCGGAGAAGAAAATGCCGCAAGGGTATACGACAAAGCCATGGAAATGGGCATCGGCAAGGAAGACTTCAGTGCAACAATAAAGGTAGTTCGCGGTGAATAATGACTTTTATTTTTTTCTTGTAATACTGCTTTCAAATATCATACAGGGGATCACAGGCTTTGCGGGAACCATCCTTGCTATGCCCTTCTCCCTTAAACTGGTGGGAATGGACACAGCTGTTCCGGTGCTGAACTTTCTGGGCTTCTTATCCGGTGTCTACGTCTTTGCCGGGAACCGCAAGAGAGTTGACAAAAAGGTTCTTAAGCACGTGCTGCTGATCATGGGCGTAACGCTTCTGGCGGGGCTGTTAATAAAGCACCTTTTGTCCGGAAAGCCGCAGCTTCTCTATTACACTCTGGGAGTCATCGTGCTTGCAATTTCTATCACAGGCCTTGCCAAAACCTTTGGCTTTGGTTTCAAGGAAGCGGATGCCTCAAAAGCCTCCGGGCTGCTGCCGGAAGTCCTTCTTGCCGCAGCAGGCCTGGTACACGGAATGTTCGTATGCGGAGGTCCGCTCCTTATCGGATACCTCACCAAAAAGCTCCCGGAGAAATCCGCATTCCGCGCCACCATATCCACTGTCTGGATCTTCCTAAACGGAATTATCCTCATATCCCAGATAGTGACCGGCATGTGGACACTTAAGCTTTTAAAGACAGCTCTTTTGTCCCTGCCTTTTCTCTTCATCGGCATGTTCATCGGCGGAGTTATGTACAAGGGAATGAGCCAGAAGTTCTTCATCATACTGACTTATGTATTGTTGTTTATTGCAGGGCTTTCCCTGTTTTTCAAGTAAAAAGAAAAAGTTAACGGAGATACCATTATGAAAGATTTTCAGATTGCATACATACCAATAGGAGTTCCCACCTTCCATCTGGAAAGTGCCGGGAAGCAGTTCGACGATTCGGTCAGCCTCTTAAAGAGTCTTTGCGATAATGTGGCAGTGCCGGGTGAGATGCTTCTGTCCGTAGATAAGCTAAAGGATTTTCTTGGCACCATCGATCCCGATCTTATCGTTCTTCAGAATATTACCTTTGCCAATGCGGCCTACGCCTCGGAGGTTCTCCACGCCTTTACCCAGGTTCCCATAATCCTCTGGACCCTGAGGGAGCCTGTCATCGACGGTGGGCGCCTCAGGCTCAATTCCCTGACGGGAGCCTACTCTGCTGCCAATGCCATTAAGGCCTTCAGAAAAGAAAAGTTTGAATACATCTTCGGAGCTCCCACAGAGGAAAAGGTTGAGAAAAAACTAAATGCCACCATAAGGGCTGCAAAGTTAAAACACGACATGAAAGACCTTAAGGTATGTGCCATAGGTCACACTCCCCAGGGCTTTGGATTTGGTAGGGCTCTGGACCTTGAGATGCTTGAAAAATTCGGCGTCCGTCTCGAGTCCATAGAAGCAAGGGAACTCATCGACAAGGCTAAGGCCTTCTCCGACGAGGAATGCGCGCAGTTCCTTGAGGATGCAAACAGGCGCTGTGTCGGCCTTGATAAGACTCCCGAAAAGAACGCAAAGGATTTTGCAAGGCTCTATAAAGCCTATAAGGAATATGTCACAGACAACAATATCGGGGCCATTGCTTCCCGCTGCTGGCCTGACTTTTTTACCTCCTTCGGTACTCCCGTATGCGCTGTTCTTGCCATGCTGAATGACCTTGGAGTTGCAGCAAGCTGTGAGGCTGATACCTACGGAGCTCTTTCCATGTACCTGGGAATGCAGCTGACAGGCTCTCCCACCTTCTTTGGTGATCCCGTATCCATGGATGAGGAGGAAAACACCATCTCCTTCTGGCATTGCGGAACCGCCGCCTGCTCACTGGCAAGGGAAGATACAGGCGCAGTCATTGGAGAACACTGCAACAGACACATCGGCCCCACTCTTGAATTTGGCTGTAAGGCTGCACCTTCTGCCACCATCTTCAGGATTGGAAGAACTCCCGAAGGAGATTTCAGGTTCTTTATCGCCACCGGTGAGATCCTGGATAAGCCCAGGCAGTTCCTTGGTACATCACTGGTGATCCGCACTGTAGCCAATGCGGAGAAAATAATCTATGATACTGTAGAAGCAGGATGGGAGCCTCACTACGTTGTCATCTACGGCGATGTGGCTGATGAGCTTGAGATTCTGGCACACATGCTTGATATGGAAGTTTACAGGTATTAAAACATGAACAGTGGCATAAACATGGAGCGGGTCAAAAAAGAGAACCGCTCACTGATCCTTAAATACATAAACGACAAGGGGCCTGTATCCAGGGTTGATATCGCGGAAGCCACGGGACTTACCGCTGCCTCGGTAACTCAGATCACAACTGCCCTCATTAAGGAAAAAACTCTTTTTGAGGTGGGAGTCAGCTCTGAGAGCACAGGAACCGCCGGCAGAAAGAAAATCCTTCTTGACTTAAATCCCGACGCAGCCTGGATAATCTCCGTCAACATCGAATCACAGACTACCACCGTTGCCATCTGTAACAGCAAGGGTGACATTGTGGGCGGCCGCATCAGGCAGATTCCCACGGACAAAAAAGCCGGCTACAAAAAGTTTTTGTTTCTTGTGGCGGACATCTGCATAAACCTTGCCACGGATCTAAAGCCAAAGCAAAGGAAGCATCTTACCTGCATCAGTGTGGGCGTTCCCGGTATCGTAGATAAGGAAAACGGCATCTCGGTCCACGCCTACGGCATCTGGAAAGAGCCGGTAGAGGTAGTTAAGATACTTAGTGAGAGGACCTCTCTTCCGGTGATCCTTGATAACAACGTAAATGCCTTTTCCACCGCAGAGATTCTCTTCGGTACAGGCCGAAGCTTTGACAGCCTTCTGGTGATCAAGTGGGGTCCGGGTGTTGGAAGCACCATTGTGGTGAATAAAAAAGTCTACGAGGGTCGCCACGGCAAAACCGCAGAGCTTGGACACTTCATCGTTGAAAAGGGAGGCAAAAAATGCAGCTGCGGAAGACGGGGATGCCTTGAAACACTGCTCTCCTACAAGGAACTGCAAAAGACAGCCCACTTCCTTCCGGAGGAGTTCGGAAAAGTTTACGAAACTTCAAAGGGCGCTGTAAAGAAGAGTTTTGATAATGCCATAGATCTTTTTGCCAGAAGCATTGTAAACACCGGCACCATAATTGCTCCCAACAGAATAGTATTGTCCGGAAGTCTTTTCGGAAGCCAAATCGTCAGAAATAAGCTTATAGAGTGCTGCAAAGAGTACGACCCTGCCTATAACGAAAACAGGATCTGCTACACCGCCCTCTCGGACAAAGAGAGCTACATCGGCCCCGTTGCAGTCTATCTCGAAAGATTCCTCTACACATGAAAAAAGCCTCTATGCAGTCGCAATTCCGACTGCATAGAGGCTTATCTTTTTATGAAATTGGTCTAGAAGCCTTCCATCCTGCGCTGTCTTCTCAGTTCACGCCTCTTCTCGGCGCCTTCCCACTCGGCTCTCTCGCTCTCGGTCCTGACATTGAGACCATAGGGAACCAGCACCGGTGTATTGTCATCATCTATGCAAACTTCGGTGAGATATGCTCTGTTCAGCACATGTCTCATTCCGTTCCTTCTGTCTTCCACATAGGTATCCACCCTGACTTCCATTGAGGTCTTGCCCACATGAGTGATCTTGCCTATTATCACGATTATGTCATCCAACTTGGCCCCCTGCTTGAACTGCATATTGTCAATAGCCGCCGTAGTAACAGGATTTCCCGAATGCCTTACCGCAACAATTCCGGCAACCTCATCTATCCAGGACATGAGCAGTCCGCCAAAGAGCCTGTCCTCGCTATTAATATCCGAGTACTTCACCACCTTGGTCCACTCAGTAATGGAATCCTCCACGTTCTTATTTGCAATCTGGTGATCCACATGAAAAACTTTTCCCATATAGCTACCTCCAAAAGAGATTTAAATATACTACTATTTTACCCTAAACCCTCCCCCTTTGCCACTCAAAAACCTCACCCTCCCCTTTGCCATCCTTCCCTGCGACACAGCACAGCTTTGGGGCACTCATTAGCCCTGGTGCAAAAACATGACACTCAGATTTGCAGCTTTTTTCCGCTACCCGGCTGCGGGCGCGGGACGGGGCGGCCGGTCAGTTGGTCCGTTTGTCGTAGGAAGTGATGACAAAGCGGGTAAAGAGGATTATCGGCGCAATAGGGTGTTTAGCGCAAAAATAGAGGAGCTTTCCTGCTTTGCCGGGGATGGTGACTTTGGTGTCTGTGAGTTTTTTTCGGATGTCGGTGCGAAGGAATACGTTTCTGACTCGCTGGACTGTGTCGTTTTGGGGGCAACGAAGCTCGCTCCGCAGGACCACCAGGAGCATGACCACGAATTCACGGTCCATCTGATGATCGGCGTTTATGATATTTTTGTCTTTTAGAATCTCACGGAAGGTCTTGTCCGAGCGCTCCAGATTGGCAAGGAGCTTTGGGTTGTAGCCGTGGGACATGGAATCGAAAACCATTCTGTAGTGGTAGAAGTATCCGCCTTCCATGATCACAAGTCTCTTGCAGTCGCAGAGACAGGGCAGGGTTATGTTGACGTCCTCTCCCATGATGATGGAGGGGTCGCAGTATTTGATGTTATCAAGGATAAGGTTTCTGGAGATAAGCTTCATGCAGCGGGACATGGTGACGGGCCTGACTTCATTTCCCATGAGGTTCTTCTTGACCTCTTCCAGGTCGGCTCCCATGTACACTCCGGGCTTAAGCCCCTGGGTTTCTTTTCTTCGCTCTGACGCCTTCTCGACGATGTAGTTGGAGGATACGATCTGCCCTCCGGTAAAAGAACCGTCGTAGTGCTTATAGAGTTCCTCAAGCATATCCGTATCTACCCAGTCGTCGCTGTCGATAAGGCATATAATGTCGGTCTTCGCGTCTGTAACTCCCGCGATCCAGGCAGAGGTCAGCCCGCCGTTCTCCTTGTGGATGACGCGGACTCTCTGGTCTCTCTCACCGTAGGAATCGCACAACGCAGGACTTACGCCGTCCGTGGAACCGTCATCCACCAGAAGCACCTCAAAGTCCTTGAAGGTCTGCCCCAGCACCGACTCCATGCACTGGTCAAGATATTTTGCCGTATTGTAAACCGTGATAACCACGCTGATACTTGCCATAGGTAAACTCCTTGAAAGTAAATTTCACTTAATTATAGTATACATGCGGCTTTATGGCAAAATCGGGCAAAATTAATAAAAACTTTATATTGTTGTAAGGGAATATAAAGATTTATAGGGTATGATAGACCAAATGGCGAAATCGTTTAAATTGTCTGAAAGTATGGAGATGATCCTATGGATATAAATACAAATATGAACAATAAGAAAGTGATAGATACCATCAATTATAACGGCAAATACGTGGATGTAAGTGTCGTAAAAAAGAAAGCCGCCTACGCTATAGCAATGCTTGTTGCCATGGCATCAGCGCTGGTCCTGTTCTTCATGTAAAAAACAAGCTGCGAAGCCGGTTCTTTCCGGCCTTGCAGCTCTTATTTTTTTGGCTTTAAAGTCCCTTTTTCTCTCTGTTGTAGTTGATAAGGCATCCCGCCTGAACAATCTTTCTTTCGTCCTCTGTCATGGGAGTGGTGAAAAGAGATATCTCTTTTACCGTATCACCGATAACATAGGCCTTTATGCTCTCTGTGGAATTCTCCGCGAGGGCTTTTTTGATGCCGGGAACGTAGATGTAGCTTCCGATATCGAACATGTCGGGAGCTTCCTTCATCTGGAAGGGAACCATACCCCAGTTCATAACATTGGAGCGGTAACGCTTTGTGGCATACTCCTCGCAGATATTTGCAAGGCCGCCGATAACTCTCTGACAGGAAGCAGCCTGCTCACGGGCTGAACCGTCGCCGGGCTTCTTGGCGTATACCATGGAACCGATCTCGGTCTCTGCTGCCTTAACATTCTCATTTCCGGGAATGGTCCTTATCTTATCAAATACAGCCTCAAGTTCGGGGCATACCTTTGTGACATCTTCTCCTGCAACTCTTGCCTTCTCAACCTTATCCACTTCCTTGGATCTTCCCACATACTCGGGATCTCTTCTTGAAAGAGTGAACTCCGCAAGTCCGAGAGGATTTGATCTGAAGGATGAGGTCTCACCTGAAGGAATGAGCTCGTCGGTGGTTGTTACAGGGTCAAGGATCTTGGAGCAGACCTTAAGAAGGATATTGTCGGTAAGTCTGCTCATTGCAGGCCAGGGCTTGATGTTGGGACCGCTGACCAGTTCCTCGCTTGTATCAGCCTTACCAAAGCCGTAGTAGCAGCGAGCCTTGTAAGAGCTGTCATCAAACTTATACTCAGGAATATCTCCCCAGCAATCCAGAGTCTCGGCAGAGGTAAGGATACCGCCGTTAACGCTTGTTGCTGCAATGGATCTTGCATCCATAAGGGCAACTGCTGACATCTGGCCGTTACCGGGCTTTGATCCCTCACGGTTCGGGAAGTTACGGGTTGTGTGACGGATTGAAAGGCCGTCGTGCATAGGTGTATCTCCTGCGCCAAAGCAAGGTCCGCAGAAGGCTGTTCTTACGATAACGCCTGAAGCCATAAGGTCCGTGATAAGTCCCTTCTTGGCCAGGTCCATAAATACAGGCTGGGATGAAGGATAAACAGCCAGATTGAACTGATCGCAGCCTGTGTTCTTTCCCTTGAGGGCGTGAGCTGCCTCAACCACGTTGCTGTAGTTTCCGCCGGCGCAGCCTGCAATGATTCCCTGCTGAACCATAAGTCCCTTGTCAGTTACTTTGTTAAGAAGATGGAACTCTGCCTTTCCCTGTGAAACCTTAGCTGCCTCTTTTTCCACATCCGCAAGGATGTCCTTCATGTTGGCGTTAAACTCGTCGATGGTGAAGGCATTGCTGGGATGGAAAGGAAGGGCGATCATGGGCTTAATTGTGGACAGATCGATCTCGATCACGCCGTCATAGTAAGCAACATCCGCAGGATTGAGTTCCTTATAATCCTCTCCTCTTCCGTGTTCTTCAAGGTATTTCTTAGTATCTTCATCTGTCCTCCAGATTGAAGAAAGACAGGTGGTCTCAGTTGTCATAACGTCAACGCCGTTACGATAGTCGGTGTCCATGGATGCAACGCCGGGTCCTACGAACTCCATTACCTTATTCTTCACATAGCCGTTCTTAAATACAGCGCCGCAGATGGCGATGGCGATATCGTGCGGTCCAACGAAGGGCTGAGGCTTGCCGGTAAGGTAAACAGCAACAACGCCGGGACGTGCCACATCATAGGTGTCCTCCAGAAGCTGCTTAACCAGCTCTCCACCGCCTTCTCCGATGGCCATGGTTCCAAGGGCTCCGTACCTTGTATGGGAGTCAGAGCCAAGGATCATCCTGCCGCAGCCTGCCATCATCTCTCTCATATACTGGTGAATAACCGCAATGTGAGGAGGTACGTAAATTCCGCCGTACTTCTTGGCAGCGGAAAGTCCAAACATGTGATCATCATCATTAATTGTTCCGCCTACTGCGCAAAGGGAATTGTGGCAATTGGTGAGAACGTAGGGAATGGGGAACTTCTCCATTCCTGAAGCTCTGGCGGTCTGAACAATACCAACGAAGGTGATATCGTGGGATGCCATAGCATCAAACTTTATCTTAAGCTGCTCCATGTTGCCGGAGGTGTTGTGAGCCTCCAGAATAGAGTATGCTATAGTGCCTTTGATTGCCTCTTCTTTGGTCACATTCTTGCCATACTCTGAGGAAAGCCTTGCCTCTTCTCCCTCGGGAACCAGGTCAGTTCCGTTTACAAGATATGCGCCTTTGTCGTACAACTTGATCATAAATCGGTCTCCTTCACAAATGGTTTCCAGTCACAGTTATATCAATATTACACGATTGTATACAATAATGCAATTATGGTTCCCAGGAAAAGAAACGGTGCCATGGGAAGTCCATCCTTCACCGTCAGCTTTTTTGCCAGGATCATTATCACCGAGTATATTGCGCTTATAACGATACCTGCAATAAGTGCCGTGGCTATCTTATCGCTTCCAAGATAAAGTCCCATGAGAGCTGCCATTTTAACGTCCCCGGCTCCAAGCTTTCCTCTTACAATTATGTAACACAAAAGAAAAGCTCCACCGGCGATCAAGGCTCCCACAATGGCATTCAGTATAAGGCCATAGGCCGCCTCCCTGTCTGCAAAAAGAGCTATCGCCATAAGCATGGGCCAGATCAGGGCCACCGGCCAAAGGACCTTGTTGGGGATCCTCCTCTGTCTTCCATCCGTATAGGCAAGAAAAGCCATGGTACCCAGAATAATGAGTGCCATGGCTCCTTTGATTATCTCAATTGTCAAACTCTCTGATAATGCAGTCATACCTTATAGTTTATCTTCCCTTTGAATTCCTTCATGGGATCCTTCATATTGGTGGCATTGTACTTGGCAAACTGTTTGGAGAAATATCCGGAGAAGCCTTTAAGATAGGCATTGTTCTTGGAATCCTCCAGGTTCTTGATATACATGTTGGATTCGCCTTCTCTGATTATCACGGTACCTTCGGGAACTTTGATCATCATACGCTTTGCACTCCTTCAGGGTGCGGGTCAACACTACACTTATTATAATAACATAAATTATGCTACAATTACTTATCATGAATATTATGGAAATCACTGATATAAACACATCTGAACTTGATATATACTGCAGGATACCGGAGCGTCAGCTTCTGACCATCAATGAACCTGCTCCCGGGATCTTTATAGCCGAGAGCTTTAAGGTATTGGAAAGAGCCCTCAATGCCGGCTTTAATCCCATTTCTGCCCTTGTGGAAAAGAGTTGTTTTTCTTCCCTTAAAGAGCTCCTTAGGGAAAAGACTGATCTGCCCGAAGACTTTCCTGTATATACAGCCTCGGAGGATGTCCTTGATAAAATGACAGGCTATCACCTCACCGGCGGCTGCCTCTGTGCCATGGAGAGAAGAGAGCTCTTTTCCCCAATGGATATTCTTAAAAATTCAAGGCGCATCGCATTTCTTGAGAACATAATGAATCCCACCAACGTCGGGGCTATCTTCCGCTCTGCGGCAGCCCTTGGCATGGATGCGGTCCTTCTTACAAGGTCCTGCTCGGATCCGCTGTATCGCCGGGCAATCAGAGTCAGCATGGGTACGGTTTTCCAGATCCCCTGGGCTTTTATTGATTCAAAGAATGTTTCCTGGCCCGGGGACGGCATAGGACTTCTTCATGAACACGGCTTTAAACTGGCCTCAATGGCTCTTCGAAATGAGTCTGTTGATATTAACGATCCCGTCCTTAAAAGCGAGGAAAAGCTTGTGGTGGCTCTTGGCTCTGAGGGGGAGGGGCTCCTTCCTGAGACCATTTCAAAAAGCGACTACGTCATCAAGATACCCATGTTCCACGACGTGGATTCTCTCAACGTAGCCGCCGCAAGTGCACTGGCATTCTGGGAGCTTAAGTAAGTTACCCGATCTTCTTTTCAAGGGTAAGCACGTTCCATCCGTCCCTGCGCTCATAGGGCTCTAATTCCTAATCAGATTCGACGGTCATCTGTCCCCATCTAACACTATTTGTATATCATCATTATCGGTTTACCAAACATTAACATCCCATTAAATCACAACAGCACAAATAGAAAAAGCCCCGGAGCCTTACCCAGCTCCGGGGCGAAATCCACACAGATTACGGCGCGGTGGGATACTTCTCCGGATCATTCTCCTCTTTCTCAATCCTCTGGATATGCTCTAAGGCTTCGTCATCTATCTTTCTTCCGGCAAAGTGCTTATCCCTGTCCTCTTCCGTGATCTTCCTTATTACCTTGCAGGGATTTCCGGCAGCGATGGTCCAGGCAGGGATATCCTTTAAAACCACCGATCCAGCCCCGATGACAGCGTTGTCCCCAATGGTCACGCCGGGGCATATAACAACATTGCCGCCTATCCACACATTGTTTCCGATGGTGACGTCGATCCCGTACTCATACCTTGAATTTCTTGTGGCAGGGTGGACCGGGTGCCCGGCAGTATAGATTGAAACGTTGGGTGCGATCTGCACATTATCACCGATCCTGATCATTCCAACGTCAAGCATGGTGCAGTTATAGTTTGCAAAGAAGTTCTTTCCCACTTCAATGTGAGTGCCGTAGTCGCAGTAAAAAGGCGGGTTCACAAAGGTGTCGTCGTAGGATTTTCCAAACAGCTTATTGACGATCCCTGTTATGGCCGCAAAATCCGACCTGTCTGCAGTATTAAGCTCCTGAGTGAGCTTTCTGGCAATCTTCTGCTCCTCAAACACCTCGTCATCGGAGATATAAACCAGTTCTTTGTCTCTTCTTTCAATGTTGCTCATTGTCATAGTGTTTGCTCTCCCCTATGGTTCTTTTCCCAGAGGCCGCTCGCCGGCGCAAAAGGAATACCTTTTATTTATTCAATTATAGTATAAATTTGATACCCATGGATGAAAATGGCACCTGTTATGACAGCCGCATTTTCACTATCCTTGATGTATATGTCAAAAATTTCCTAAGGAGAATGATGTGCATTTATGCTAAAAAAGAGATATATGATACTTTCTGGGCTGGCAATGCTGGCCGGAATACTAACAGGATGCGGGAATAATAAGATGGAGATCAGGGATTATCACACAGATACTTTTGGACAGAACGTTTTCATATTCACTCCGGAGGATGATACCGCCGGGATTCAGGATGCATTGGATAAGATCTATGCAACACAGGAAACCGCCCAGTTTGATGACAACAGATACGCGGTATATTTCATGCCGGGAGAATATGACGTTTCAGCCAACGTGGGCTTCTATACTCAGCTTGCCGGCCTTGGCGCTCTTCCAACGGACACGAAGGTTGCCTCGGTAAATACCTATGCCGAATGGCTCACAAATCCTCAGGGGCTTCACAATGCCACCTGCAATTTCTGGCGCAGCATAGAAAATGTTGAAATGCAGTCGGATACTGTATGGGCGGTGTCTCAGGCCACCGATATGCGAAGGGTTCAGGTGGACGGAAACCTCACCCTTCATGACAATTACGGATGGGCCAGCGGCGGATTCCTTTCCGACTCCAAAGTTACAGGGTACGTGGATTCCGGAACCCAGCAGCAGTGGCTCTCAAGGAATAACAGCTACAGCTCCTGGATGGGCCAGAACTGGAACATGGTGATGCTTGGGGATGATAAGGCCGGAGTTCCCGAAAAGACCTGGCCCGAGGCTTCCTACACAGCAATAGAAAAAACAAAGATCGTAAGAGAAAAGCCATTTCTTGTTTATGACAAAAAAGACGGCTTTGGAGTTTTTGTTCCCGACTGGAAACAGGACAGCACCTCCTATGGATGGGGGAGCGATACACCTGAAGGGAAAGTCCTTCCCCTCAAGGATTTTTATGTGGCAAAAGATGATACGGATACAGCCGCCACGCTTAATCAGGCCCTTTCGGAAGGGAAGGACATTCTTTTTACCCCGGGAATATATGAGCTGGATGATGCCATCACTGTAAAAAAATCCGGCACGATCCTGCTGGGCATGGGACTTGCAACTCTCCGCTCCACTGCAGGCAACAGCTGCATCGTAACGGAAAACGCCGATGATCTTATCCTTGCAGGTCTTCTTATGGATGCGGGGACTGTGGAATCGGAGAAGCTCGTTTTACTTGGTGCCAAAGAAAATGCCGCACCTTCCCTTATTGCGGATCTGTATTTCAGAGTTGGCGGCATCGCATCTGACTCACCTTGCAAAACCAAGAACTGCATCACCGTAGACCTTGATAACACCGTTGGCGACAACCTCTGGGTGTGGAGGGCCGACCACGGCGACAATGTGGGCTGGGATCTCAACACCTGTAAAAACGGCATCATTATAAACGGCGACAATGTCACCATGTACGCGCTGATGGTTGAGCACTTTAATGAATATCAGACCATGTGGAACGGAGAAGGCGGAACCTGCATCATGTATCAGAGTGAGGTTCCCTATGATGTACCCGACAAGGGACAGTGGATAAATCCTGACGGAAAGAGATTCGGATACGCCTCCTTTAAGGTTGCAGAAGACGTCACCTCTTTTGACGCATCAGGACTTGGAATATATCTGTACAACAGAGACAACGCAATTCCAATGTACTGCGCAATGGAAGTTCCCGATATCGAGGGAGTGCATGTTCACCACGTGATCACCGCATACCTCAACGGTTTCCCGGGAATGAAGTGCGTCATCAACGAAGCGGGAAATTTCCTGCTCGCCACAGGGCAGACCGCCAAGATCATCGACTACGAAAACGGACAGTGGAGGTAACGGGGGTTACCCTCCGCATTTTTGCAGGGGACTTGCGTAAGGCGGTATCTACTGAACCGCCCGCATCCTCTATCAGAACACCAGAAGCGCCACCAGAGGGATCGTGATAACCGACAGCACTGTGGACAGTGCCACCCCTTTGGAGGCCAGGGTGTAATTGCCTCCGTACTGCTGTGCAACCATCGCTGTCATGGAGCCTATGGGCGTTGCCAGCATTATATAGCAGACATGAAGCAGCATCTCGTCGTGAACAAACAGCCTAAGGAGCATGATTCCAAGAAGCGGAAGCCCCACAAGTTTGATCAGTGAGAATATGAGGAGCCTCAGGTCATTCATCACATCCTTTATGTCAAAATGGACCATGGACTGTCCGATGACCATCATGCTAAGAGGCGCCGCAAGGCTGCTTAGGTGCTTTGCCGAAATTCTGAAGACCTCAGTCATATGAATCCCCGATACATAGATAACTATGGCAAGGGCACTGGATATAACTCCAACATTGATTATCTTTCCAAGTCCCTCACCCTTCTTAAAGGGACTCTCCCCTTTCATTGCAGCAATTCCATAGGTGTACATCAGGAAGTTATAGGGAAACTGAAACAGTGTTCCGTACAGAACAGCCTCAGGCCCGTAAGCCGCCTGAATGATGGGAAGCCCCATAAATCCTATGTTTGAAAATATCGCCATTACCCGGTATACGTTCCTGTCCTTATCCGGCACTCTCACCAGCGGCAGAAGCACAAAGGAAATTCCTATCAGGAACACATAAACCAGTATAGACAGCAGAAAGCCACTAAGCAGCTCTTTTCCCCTGATGGTACTCTCATAATTCATTCCCGCAGACAATATCATAGCCGGCGTTGCCACATTCACCACAAGCCAAGAGAGGCTTTTCGAAAAAGCATCCGTGATAAAGCCCTTCTTTCCGCAGAAAAATCCAAGCCCCATCAGCATGAACAGAACTATCATTTGTTGAACTAAAACCATTTTTCCAAATTCTCCTATGTATATGTCGGATGGTCCCTGGGGACTTAAGTCATGGGACCATTTTTTCAGACCCTTCTATAGTACAGTATGACAGCAAAAAAGAGAACCGTATTGCTACGATTCTCTTGTCTTTGCTCCCATGCTCTTCAATTCTTTTTCCGGTCATACATCATATGATCCGCTCGTTCAAACAGATCATGTACCTGCTCATCTTTCGGCTGCAGCGTTGCATAGCCGACAGAAACTACAACCTCATCTTTCTTGATATTCTCTTCTACCTGTCTGTTAAAGGCGGCAATTACCTCATCTCTGGTGTCATATCCCTTTCCCTGCAAAAGAACTACGAACTCATCACCACCTGTTCTGTAAACCGAGCCATGACTGAAAATATCACAGATAAGAGAACTTGCATCCTTAATGAGCTTATCACCGGCAGCATGTCCTTTTGTATCATTGATATATTTAAGACCATTTATATCACAGGCAACAAGCGCCAGCTTATCAAGAGTACCTTCACGAATCCTGCTGTTCAGCTGGGATTCCGTCTCCATGTAGGCATGCTTATTTCTGACTCCCGTCATTGAATCAGTATTTGCCATATTCTTGAAAACTTCGATGTTTTCTTTTTCCTCATCAAGTTTTTCTTTGGCAACACGCCTTATCAAGTAGAACAATATAGTTGAAAACAGGAAAGCCAATACAAGCAGGAATAATATCTGCCTGCGGTTGGTTGCAAGACTCTTTTCACTGATCTCACGAATCTGATCATGAATAACACTCTCGCGGATCATGACCACCAGCTCCCATCCGGTGTCTGCCACAGGTTCATAGCATATGGTATCAACTACTTCGCCTATATTAAAAGTCAGCGTTCCTTTTCTTCCATTTACAAAATCATCGCGGAACGAATTCCACTTCTCTTCTGAAACATTTCCGCTTGTGGCATCGAAAATATTTTTTGTTCCGATAAGCTGTCCAAGCTCTGTTTCGGATATATTGCTGCTTTTCATTGCGAAACATCTCCATACAAGATTTCCAGCATTGGTGCAGCATCTTCCTGATAAATAATGGTTGTACTTTCATCTGTCTTTTCAGGGAAAAGAGCTCCCGGCAAATTGCCATCTGCAATTTTGACCGCAACCTGCAAGGTGTCAAAGCCAATGGAATAGCAATCCTGAACTCCCAGGCAATAGATAACACCATCTTTGAGATAATGAAGTGCCTCCTGATCATGGTCCATTCCCACAATCACTGCTTTACTTCCAAGCTCAGTAACCGCTCTTGCCGTTCCGACCGGATTACTCATATTGCAGCAGATAAAGCCTGCAATATCAGGATTGTGGTCTTTCACCTCCCTCTGTAGTGTATAACGAATTAGTCATATAAATGTGCGGATATGAAAAAATTTTTTCAAATATGTAACCATGTTATCATTAATGTCGCTATATAGAGTGAAGGCCTTAAAAAGAAAGAGAGGATCATCTTCCTGGATGACTCACAGATTGTATTGCTCTACTTATCAAAAGATGAATCAGCTATAACACAGACATCTCAGAAATACGGAACCAAACTGAGAAGAATAGCCCAGAATGTGCTATCAGACATCGAAACGTCTAGATTTATGTAATAATTGTCTTTTTAAATCAATTACCCAGAGATAAAGACAACTATTATTTAATGTTTTTTCTCAAAGAGATCATCCAATGTTACCTGCCCCTGTATCACACCACTATATTTGTTTTGCTTTACACCATATGTGGTGACAAATGCAATCTGTATAGCCTTCCTTGTGTTAGTCATTTTTCTAAAAACTTCTATTTTATTTCTTAACTTTTCGTTATAGTCCTTATCAATAATATAGTCATTAACAGAAAATTTCATTTCACAAAGGGTTATAACTCGGTCTCTTCTATCAATAAGCATATCAATCTGAACTCCGGGAAGCCCGAGCTCCTTATCACCCGGAGTAGACCATGAGGATATTTCTGATAATACACCTGATATACCCAGACTTCTTCTAATCTGATTCACATGGTCCTTGCAAACCTGTTCAAATGTTAGCCCAGCCCATGTCTTTCTAGCCGGTAAATCGATTGAATTGCTCCAGTAGTGCTCGTCTGTTTTTTTCTTTCCCTTTAAAAAATGAAAATAAAAACAAGTATAGTAATCCGCAAGTTGGTAATATGTCTCACGTTTCTTATTTCCAAAAAACAAGTTTTCCCGCACAAAGCCAGCGTCAATCAGATTTCTTAATATTTTGGTCAAATTACCATTAGCTGGTAATCCTGTCTTATCACAAATCTCTAATCTAGTGTATCCTTCTTTTTTTTGACTTAAAGCATTCACAATCTTTATATAATTATCACCAGTCTTAAAAAGCGTATTATAAAGATGGTCAAATTCATCCCATAATTCGGATTTTTTCTTAAAAAACAGATTGTCTATATTCTGTGAATATGAAAGGTTAGAGTCCAGAAGGCTCAAATAATAGGGAATTCCACCCATTATCATATAACATTCCGTTATATCATATCTTGACCATACAAAACCTCTATTTATCAAGTATTCCTCAGTTTCATGTAATATGAAAGGGGTAAGATATATTTTGCAGGATTGCCTATTGAACAAGCCCCCCTTATTATGTTCAATGTTATCAACCAACCACGATGTTGCAGACCCACACACAATGAAAACAAGATTGTTTTTTGCACTTCCAAAATCATTCCAGAAAAACTCAAATGCTTTCAAAAAGCCGGATTTATGTGTATCGAACCATGGCATTTCATCAAAAAAAACTACACATTTACCAGTTTTATCAAATGATTCAATATAATCTCTTAATTCACAAAAAGCTTGCCGCCAATTTTGGGGCGTTTCCTTTTCCACACCAGTTCTACGATATAGTTCTTCAGCAAACGATTCTAGTTGTGCTGTTTTAGGCTCATTATATGAGCCAGTAAGCTTAAACGAGAAAGTATCATTGAAATACTGATTTATAAGAAAAGTCTTGCCAACTCTTCTTCTACCATACACGATGACTAATTGCGAGGTAGCTTCCCGCATACATTTATCCAGTCTCTGATATTCTTCTTTTCTTCCAATTAATATTTTATTCATAATCCAATTGTATCAAATAGTAGCCACGCCAGTCAATATTACTTGTCTTTTTCTTGCATAAATAATCACTTAAAGATTACTATTTGATTATCTGTGCCACTTTTTATAAAACAAGAAAAAATCGCAAACCCAGATATACTCTGAATTTGCGACTCATTAAATTACTGCCGGCGACCGGGATCGAACTATTAGTGGTCTCGCAAAGCCGCAGAGAAAGGGGCTTCGCCGGTCTTGCCTTTCTTTTGTACCAATTTTGTACCACTTTTGCAAAATATAGTGCCTGTATAAAATAAGCCACAAATGTGCATAGCAAAAATATTATTTATCTTTATTTATCCATTATACAGAGATAAAGACAAGTAATATTCCATTTCATCTTTTACAATTCACCCATAATGATTTTCAAAAGATCCACTACACCAATATCTTGTCCGGATTCATATTTCTCAAGTTCAGCTATATCATCTTTTCCAAAACAGATCAGTCTATCAACCTCATTACTGCTGGTCTCCTTCTTAAAAGAATCAAAGGCATGTAGAATGGTTTCTGAATCAAGGCTTGAATAGAAAACAAAAGGAAAGCCATACTTATTGTCATTAGTAACAAGATATGATTTGC
>JAILFT010000042.1 GCA_024697425.1 Butyrivibrio sp.
CACTTCTCGTCTGTGTATACGGTCATGATCCTGTTTCTGGTGGTCTGGGGCTTGTTGGAGGTTATGGCAACCTTCTGTCCTATGAGATGATTCATCAGAGTGGACTTTCCAACATTGGGCCTTCCTATAAGTGTTATAAAACCTGTTCTGAAATTACTTATTTCCATCCTTATTCTCTTCCTGTGATGTAGCGGGAGCTGGTGAACCGGGTGTCTGTGTTTTTTCGGGCTGTGCTCCGGCAGCCTGAGTATTATAAGGCTGCATACCCTGAGTCTGCGGGTTTACCTGCTGCATGGGTGCTGCGCCTTTCATTCCCGCAGGTGCCCCCTGGGCTCCCATCTTCTGCATCTTTTTGATGCGTCTTTTCCTGCTGGCTGAATCGATCAGCCTGATGATCACGATAAGGATCAGTGCCACAAGAAGCAGCAACAGGATCTGAGGAATGTGAATAACAAACCAGACTGCGAAGTCAACAATTCCTTCCTTAACTTCCTCTACGCTCTGCATGAAGCCCTTGCCCATTCTGGTGGTTGCACTCTCCTTCTCAACCGGAGTGAATGTAACAACCTCATCGATGTAGAGATAAACGGTGCTGTAGTCAATTCGATTGTCGTAGCTTCTAAGCTGGGATTCAATGCTCTCAAGCTCATATCTTACGTCAGCGAGCTTGTCCTCTACTGTTATAAGATCCTCTACGGTCTCAGCATTCTCCAGGATCTCGAGAAGTCTCTTTTCCTCGGTCTTAAGGGCACTCTTGCGGCTCTCTATGTCAACGTAGCTTAAGGTGACGTCTTCGACTTCCACATTCTTGTTGGTGATGTTGGTGCTGCCCTCGATAAGTCCCACAAAGGAATCAAGTTTGTCCTTGGGAATCCTTGCGGTTAAGCTGGCGCTTCTGGAAATCCTTGAAGAGTAGCCCGAATTGTTGCTTATATTGCTGGATTCAATGTAGCCGCCAAGTTCTTTGACCTTGGCCTCCACGGAAGAAACGACAGCGGGAAGATCATCGGTCTCGGCACTGATATTCATGGTGGTGATGAGCTTTCTTGAAGTGTCTGCCACTATTCCGGCGGAAGCGCTGTCTCCACCTTCGCTGTAATCTGCATCCTCCATGGCTGCCTCTTCATAGAGAGCAACCTTGGCGTTTCCCATGGAACCCGCCGCACTGTCATAGCTGGCCGCAGGCGCCGAACTTCCCGAAGAACCGCACCCGGCTGTAAGAACCATAGCTGCACAGATTGCCGCAAGTACCGTAGTTTTTCCGAATCTCTTTTTCATAATGTCCCTCCTGAAAATCATCTTTCTACCAGCTGCTCCACATTATCAAAAATGTCGCTGCTCTCATCTATCTTCTCAGCAGAACCGATGACACAAAGACATTCATCGGACATAAATGCATCCACGTAGTCAGCAAGCTTTCTTATAGCCTCAGTGTCCGTTGCAAGAAGTTCATCCCTGTTCTTCTGGATGTTCTCCATCTTAGCGTTGCAAAGGAACGCGGTAAGTCCGTAGGAACCCTTGGCTGACGGGGGCTTGGGTGTATCAAGATCTGATATTGCACCGATGATATACTGAAGGATGGTTCTGTCATCGGCCTCGAAGTTCCTTAAGTACTCGGAAGCCTTCTCAAATACATCGATACTGTTCTGAAGGTTGGGATCTCTGTAGGTCACAAAGGCCGCATCGCCGTTCTTGGCAAAGCTGCTCATGCAGCCGTAGGCTCCTCCCAGTACTCTGATGTTCTTCCAGAGGTAGTCGTAAGCCATCATAACCTTAAGCACTCTAAGAGCTCCGTTATACTTAAGTCCTTTGCCGGCAAAATTTCCTGCGCGGCACACGTACTGCACCTGACCTGCGGTCTTAAAGGCCTCGTTTCTCCTTTCAGGTGAAAGCTCAAGATGTCCCTTCTTAACCTCCTCGGTATAAAGAACATCTCTGAAGGCCTTTGCCTCCTCTTCCAGTCCCTGATATTCCTTATCAGTTCCGGTGATGTCGATAAGAAGGTTCTCGGGTCTGAAGATAAGCTTGCAAAGATATGTGAGCTTATCCACCAGATCTTTTGCCCCATCTTCTGTTTCCAGCTGTCTGTTCAGCAGCTCAAGGTGTCTGAAGTTCGCAATTCCGCTTACATTGTCGGAAACCATAGCTGCAGGTGAAACATAGCTCATGGCGCGAAGTGTGGCGGTCTGATGTCCTGCCGCAGCAAGATCTGACTGGCGTCTTGCATACTGCTCGCCGAAGATCTCCTTAAGTCTCTTGTGATCGTCAAATTTGGTTGACTTTATTATCTCTTTTACCAGGTCAAAGGCGTAGTGCAGATTCTCATGAAGAACCTTCACGCTGATCTCAAATTTGGTCTCAAACTTAGTTACATCGTTTGAATCGGTATAAGTGCTGATGGAACCGCTGATTCCGCCGGTTCTGATGTTTATCTCGTTGTAGAGATCGCCGTAGGCATAGTTCTCAGTGTTCAGCATTCCCAGGACCTTCTTCAGAGATGCCGCATAGGGAAGAAGCTCGGGATCCACGTCCTTCATGTCGAACAGGAAGGTTATATAGGCAATCCCGCTGGTGAAGATATCATGGAAAAGAATCTTCACTCCGTCCGCTTCTCTGAGTTCGTAAATGAACTTCTCAGACTCTTTTTTCATGTCTGCAAGAGTAAGCAGCGGGATGCACTTTAAAGCCTCGGGATCATCGGGAGTATCCTGATATTCCTTGAGCTCTTTGGTCTCTTTTACAATTGTCTTAATCTCTTCGGGAGACAGCGACTCTTTGTACTTCGCAAGCTTCTCCTTAAGAGCTGCATCCTTCTTCTCGGTAAGTCCCTGCTGAGGCTCCAGCACAACCACTGTCCTGTGGGGATTATCAAGAAGGTACTTCTGAACAAGATCTTCGAAATAGTGGCCTTCGGCCTCCTTCTTGAGCTGTGCGAAGGTATCGTTGGCCTCCACATTTATCCAGGGCATGTTGTCATCATAGAGCCAGCTGTCCATAACCTGCAGGCCGTAGAGAAGTCCCTTGGGATATCTGCCGAAATCTGCCTCTCTGTACTTGAACTCATCAAGGGTCAGTCCGGCCATAAGAGCCTTCTTGTCGATACCCTTCTCCACCTGCTCCTTGAGGACCTGTCTTATGGTCTTAACGAACTCATCCTTCTGGGATGCGTCTGCGTTCTTGGCAATTATGGAGAAAAGAGGCTGCTTGATGCCGTTGTCGTATTCACTGTAAACATCCTGTCCGATGCCTTTTTCCACAAGGACCTTCTTGATGGGGGCGCCGGGTGCGGAGCAAAGGGCATAATCCAGAATATCGAAGGCTATATAGAGCTTCCTGTCCAGGGTTGTACCTGCAGTACAGTTGTAGGACAGGTAGGTATTCTGAGAAATCGGATCATCCTCAAGGATGGGATAAGGCTTAACCACCTCTCTTGGTGCCTCAAAAGCCTTCTGAGAAGTAATCTCGGAATCCACCTCAAGGCGGTCAAAGTTTGAAAGATAAGCTTTATCGATATAATCAAGCTTCTGCGCCATATCCATATCTCCGTAGAGGTAGATATAGCTGTTTGAGGGATGATAGTATTTCCTGTGGAAATCCAGGTACTCCTCATAGGTCAGCTCAGGGATCACATCGGGGTCTCCGCCAGACTCGATTCCATAGGTTGTATCAGGGAAAAGAGAATTCTGAATCTCCCTGGAGAGCATGTCATCCGCTGAGGAAAAAGCCCCCTTCATCTCGTTGTAAACAACACCGTTGATGGTAAGATCGGAGTTTTCATCCTCCATCTCATAGTGCCAGCCTTCCTGGCGGAAGATCTTGTCGGTCTTATAAATATTGGGATAAAATACCGCATCCAGATACACGTGCATGAGGTTCTGGAAGTCCGCATCATTGCAGCTGGCAATAGGGTAAACTGTCTTGTCGGGATAGGTCATGGCGTTGAGGAAGGTATTAAGGGAGCCCTTTACCAGCTCAACGAAGGGATCCTTTACAGGGAACTCCCTGGATCCGCACAGAACTGTGTGCTCGATGATATGTGCAACACCTGTGGAGTCCTTGGGCGGAGTCCTGAAGCCGATGGAGAATACCTTGTTCTCGTCGTCATTGGACAAAAGAGCTATCCTGGCACCGGTCTTTTTGTGGCGAATAATATAGCTCTCGGAATTAAGGTCCTCTATCCTCCTCTTCTCTACGATCTCATAAGCTTCTAAATCTTCTATTCTCATGTATTGTTTTCCTTTACTGTAAATTTATATATCGAAATCATCACCTTCTGTGAAGGCAATGTCAAAATCATCCTTAGGTGCCGCCGGTGCAGATGCCTTGCCTGAATCAGGCTTTGCATCCCCGGGACGGTTGATGTGGAGCTTACGCCCGTCAGTGCCAATACCGGTCATTGTTCTTGGCCTCTCCATATTCATGCGGGGCGTCTCATCGTCATCGTCAGTGGGAAGTACCATTCCCTCGGGAACGAAGCGGGGCTCAGGTGCTGCCTCTTTTTCCGGGGCAGGCTCATCAGGCGCCTCTTCTGCCGGAGTCTCGGGTTCTTCTTCGGAAGCTGCGGGTTCTTCAGGTTCTTCTGATTCTTCCGGAGTACCGTGCTCTTTAGCCTCCTCCGGATAAGCCTGATCAGGCTCATCCTCAAACTCATACTCCGAAGGCTTCTCGGGGCGGATAACCCTTGGCTCTTCCTCTTCTTTTTCGGGAGCATCCGACTCTTTTACCTCTTCGTAATCAGTCTCCAGGGGCTCTGTGATCTCCCGGAAGATGTCAGGCTCAACGTACTCGGCATCTTCGTAGGAAGGTGTTGCTATCAGCGAGGCAACGCAGCCAAGAATAAAGGCATAATATACGGTAACAAAAGCCTGTGTATTCATGCGGGTGGCGCCCATGAAGGGAACCGTGGCAAAAATAAATATCAGTGACAGAAGCCATGGTGAAACGCGCTCAAAATTTCTGTTGCGCCAGAAACCAAAGATGATTCCGGCCATGGCAACAACAGTTACAAGATAAAGTATCTTGTGGTCTGTGTAAGTCCAGAACATGCTGAAGGTGTTAAGGTTGTGGAAGTAGTAGGCTGCCCAATCCTTGAAGGAAACATCGGCCATCATAAAGCCTCTCTCCTGGACCAGCATTCCCACAAAGGTGAGTCCTGCGCCTACAAGGAGCATGAGTACTGAGAGGATACTCTGTCCAAAGGTCCTTCCGTAAATAAAGAAGGTGGCAATGATAAAGGGAAGGATCATGATGATGGTTCCGGCATCCACATAGGCCATAAATCCGACGATCATGCCCACAAACAGGAACCATACGATCCAGCCCTTTGACTTGTAGCCTCCTCTGTAAGCTTTTTTCAGGAAAAGAGCCACAAATAAGAGCTCGATTCCGAACATGGCCATAAACAGATAATCGGTACTGATCTCCGCTCCGGTAAAGAGAACGGTAAAAATGGGCACAAATGCCACATATGCGGTGAATACAATAGATGCAGCCCATCCAAGCAGCATCTTAACCGTGAAGAAGGTGCATATCATAAATACCGCAAAGCAGGCCATCTGGAAATAGAAAACCACAGGAAGAAGGTTTCCCGTAAAGAACAGGACAAGTCTCAGAATAAAAGAATAAACATTTGATAACAGATCATACTCGGGAGTGAATTTGTCGCCGCTTATCATGGCATTCTCATAAAGGCTCATCTTGCCGGAAAGATCGCCGGAGTAGTGCTCAAAAAGATACTCTCTGTATACGATACTGCCTATTATGATAACTCCCGCCAAAAGCGCATAGACCACATGGACCCACACACTGTCCTTAAGGGAAGCCGTATCAATTCTGTCACAAAGCTTACCCAGAAGAAAGGTCACAAGCGATATGATAAGAATACTTATGCCTGTAAAGACCAGTGAGTAAACAAGTTTGTTATCAGATGGAAAGAGTCCTGAAAAGAAACTCACGCTTGCCACCATACCGATTTCAAATATCAAGAATAATACCCAGATGCCTATTGCAGGTACACTGCGCCTAAGTTTCATTTCAGAACCCCCATTATAATCATTTTTTATTTTTTGAAGAAGAATTATTCTTCAGGCTCATCCCAGTTGTGATATACGTTCTGTACATCATCATCCTCGTCAAGAAGATCCAGGATTCTCTGGAGATACTTAACGTTCTCGGGATCTGTTACAGCAACGTAGTTCTGAGGAATCATTGTAACCTCAGCCTGAACTGTAGCGATGTTCTCCTTGCCAAGAGCCTCAACAACTGCCTGGAAATTGTCGGGAGTTGTAAGGATCTCGTAGCTGTCCTCTTCCTCGTTGAAATCATCTGCACCGGCATCAAGAACCAGCATCATAAGGTCGTCTGAGCTCATGCTGCACTCTTCCTTGTCGATGATGATCTGTCCCTTGTTGTCGAACATGTAAGATACGCAGCCGGGAGTACCAACGTTTCCGTTGCCCTTTGAGAATGCTGCCTTAACATTGGAGGCTGTTCTGTTCTGGTTGTCTGTAAGTGTCTCAACGATGATGGCTGTTCCTCCGGGGCCGTATCCTTCGTATGTAATGCTCTTATAATCAACGTTGCCTTCTGCGCCGGAAGCCTTCTTGATACCACGCTCAATAGTGTCGTTAGGCATGTTGTTGGCTTTAGCCTTGGCAATTACTGTTGCAAGCTTGAAGTTGTTGTTGGGATCGGGACCACCCTCCTTAACAGCAACCGCAATCTCTCTTCCGATGATGGTAAAGATCTTGCCCTTAGCTGCATCATTCTTCTCTTTTTTGTGCTTGATGTTTGCGAACTTTGAATGTCCTGACATAAATAACTTCCTTTCGTAAAACTTAAATCTATTTTGCTATTTCCGATTCGTTTTCCGTATCCTCCACCTTCTGTTCAGGGAGCTTCGTAAGAAGCACATCCTGCACCATGTGGTTTTGTACAGATTGGATCTTGAAATTATAGCCGTCTACATCTACGTCGAACTCGACGCCTTCCTCCGGGATCCTGTCAAGCTTTGATATCAGATATCCGTTGAGGGTTTCAAATTCACTCTCCTCAAAGGTGATCTTGAATCTCTTCTCAAGAACTTCAAGAGGAGTCTTGCCGTCTACAATAAACTCTCCGGCAGTCTTGGTGGGCTTAACGTAATTCTCATCCTCGTCATATTCATCCATGATGTTGCCCACGATCTCTTCCAGGATATCTTCCATGGTAACAAGACCTGCTGTCTGGCCATACTCATCAATAACAACAACCATCTGAGTCTTGCTGGACTGCATACTGTGGAACAATGAATCAATGTTCCTTGTCTCGGGAACAAACTTGGGCTGACGGAGCAGTCCTTTGATCTTCCTGATGGGCAGCTGCTCATCCGTCTCCGCAGAAAGCTTCTTAAGCGCATCCCTGATATGCATGATACCGATTATGTGGTCAATATCATCCAGGTAAACCGGGAATCTGCTGTTATTGGTGTTCATCATGAAGTCTACGGCTTCCTTCAGACTCATGTTGGCATCAATGGCAACCATGGTATTTCTGTTGGTCATGATATCCTGAGCTTCCTTGTCGGAAAACTCGAAGATATTGGTGATCATGTCCGCCTCAGTTTCCTGAAGTACGCCCTGCTCCTGACCTTCACTCACCATGGACTTGATCTCTTCCTCGGT
>JAILFT010000049.1 GCA_024697425.1 Butyrivibrio sp.
GATATGGAAGATGCGATAAGCACCAGAATGGTGGTGACTTTCATTCCTCCCGCGGTGGATCCCGGGGCTCCGCCTATGAGCATAAGTATCATCATCACGATCCTGCCGTTCTGGGTAAGGGCTGTAAGGTCTTTGGTATTAAAGCCCGCTGTTCTTGTGGTCACGGACTGGAACAGGGATGCAAAAAACCTCTCGGCGAAAGGAAGACCGCTATATTCCGCATGGTAGAAATACAGAGCAGGAACGCTGATTAGTATCAGTGTCATTATCAGGATTCCCTTGCTTTGAAGAGAATACCTTGTTAAGTGCCATTTGTTGTTTATGATGTCCTTCCAGGTAAGGAAGCCAAGGCCGCCTGTGACAATAAGGCAGACGATCACCAGATTGATCAGGGGACTCTGATAATAGGGACACAGGGAAGAAAAGGCTCCGTACTTTCCTTCAAGGTCAAAGCCGGCATTACAGAAAGCCGAAACAGAGTGAAAAACTGAGAAACCGATGCCCTTTAAAATACCGTATTCTCTGATAAATACAGGGCTAAGCAGAGCTGCGCCAAGAAGCTCTGTAAAAAACGTAAACCTGAATATAAAGGAAGTAAGCCTTAAGATGCCTCCGACCTTGTCTGCGGATATGGCGTCTTTCATGATGAGTCGCTGACCGAGAGATATCTTTTTTCCGGAGATGATAAAGATAAGAAGGGTCACGGTTATGATACCCAGGCCGCCTATCTGGATCAGGAGGATGATCACCGTTCGTCCGAATAGCGACCAGTACTGCCAGGTGTCTTTGACAACCAGGCCTGTCACGCATACAGCTGAGACGGAGGTAAAAAGCGCGTCGAGAAACTTGGCTCCTGACCCGTCCCTTGTGGCGATGGGAAGGCAAAGAAGCAGAGCCCCGGCCAGTATGGCTGTGGCAAAGGAATAAATGATTATCTGAAATGTGGATAGCTTCAAAAACTCACGTGTTTTTTTCATACTACCATTATTTCACATATGGTATTAATGGCATGTTAGTTCTTTTCCATTGGTATTAAGATTCTGTTAAAAAAATAAGCTCTGCCTATTAAGACAGAGCAAGAGCGGAGTTGAGGGGATTTGAACCCCTGCGCCGGCAAAGCCGACCTACCGGATTTCGAATCCGGACCCTTCAACCACTTGGGTACAACTCCATGT
Source organism: Butyrivibrio sp. (assembly GCA_024697425.1). Lineage (GTDB taxonomy): Bacteria > Bacillota > Clostridia > Lachnospirales > Lachnospiraceae > Butyrivibrio. The sequence goes on from JAILFT010000049.1 coordinate 1,176, forward strand.
TACATATTATTAACAGATAAAGAGGCTTTGGGGCATTGCCGCAAAGCCTATATAATTATACTTTTTTAGGAGCCTATCGTCAACATATGTGGTAATATAGTAGGTGCTATAAAAGGAAACTGATATTTTTATCAAGGAGGTACATTCAATGACTTTAGAAGAAGCCAGAAAGAAACTGGAGCAGTTCGGACAGCAGCACGTTCTCAAATACTACGATGAACTTAGCGAAGCTGAGAAACAGGAGCTCCTTACACAGATAGATGAGACCGACTTTTCGGTTCTTGCCAACTGCAAGAATCTCGGAAAGGGTGAGGCAAGAGGAGAGTTCGCTCCCCTGGCAGCCATGCAGGTTCCCGAGATCTTGGAGCGCAAGGACGAGTTCTGGGCCAAGGGCGTAGAGGCACTCATCTCCGGCAAGGTTGCAGCATGTCTTCTTGCAGGCGGCATGGGCACAAGACTTGGCAGCGACAATCCCAAGGGTATGTACGACATCGGACTTACCAAGCGCGTTTACATTTTCCAGAGGATAATCGAGAACCTTCTGGATACGGTTAAGGCAGCAGGCGGCAATTACATCAGGCTCTTTATCATGACCAGCGAGAAGAACAATGACGCCACCGTTGCTTTCCTTAAGGAGCACAACTACTTTGGCTATCCCGAGGAGAAGATCACCTTCTTCAAGCAGGACATGGCTCCCGCCTCTGACTACGAGGGCAGGGTTTACATGGAAGGCAAGTCCCGTATCTCCACATCACCCAACGGCAACGCCGGCTGGTACACATCAATGCTCAAGGCCGGACTTCGCGACCTGATCCTCAAGGAGGGCATCGAATGGATCGACATTTTTGCTGTTGACAATGTTCTTCAGAGAATCTGCGATCCCTGCTTTGTCGGTGCGACTCTCACCGCTGATGTTTCCTGCGGTGCCAAGGTTGTAAGAAAGAACGCTCCCGACGAGAAGGTAGGCGTTATGTGCCTCGAGGACGGCAAGCCCTCAATCGTTGAGTACTATGAGCTTTCACAGGAGATGATGGATGCAAAGGATGAGAACGGAGATCCCGCCTACAACTATGGCGTAATTCTCAATTATCTTTTCCGGGAAAAAGACCTGTTTGAGATTGCAAAAAAGAGCCTTCCTCTCCACGTTGTTGAGAAGAAGATCCCTTACATCGACGACAACGCAAACCTCATTAAGCCCGAGAAGCCCAACGGCTGCAAGTTTGAGCAGCTGGTTCTTGATATGATCCACATGCTGGATACCTGCCTTCCTTATGAGGTTGTAAGAGAGCATGAGTTTGCACCTATTAAGAATAAAGAAGGAATAGACTCCGTTGAGTCAGCCAGAGAGCTCTGCAAGCTCAACGGCATCGAACTGTAACAGGGAAAAGAGGAAACGTAAGAGTTAACATTTTGACAGGCAGTGATAACAAAAGATGATTGTCTGCGATGGCTCTTTTTACTACAATACAGTTACAAAAGAACATAAATACAAATTTGGCATTATAGAAAAGAGGTAGATATGGCGATTCTTGTAACAGGCGGAGCCGGATATATCGGCTCACACACAGTTGTAGAGCTTCAGAATGCAGGACATGATGTTGTGGTAATGGACAATCTTGCCAATTCCAGTGAGAAGTCCCTTAAGAGGGTTGAAGCCCTGACCGGTAAGAAAGTTCCTTTTTATGAGGCTGACATCAGAGACAGAGAGGCTCTTGAGAAGATCTTTACAAATGAGAAGATCGACAGCGTTATCCACTTTGCGGGACTTAAGGCAGTGGGAGAGTCTGTTCAGAAACCCTGGGAATATTATGACAACAACATCACAGGAACACTTACTCTTGTTGATGTTATGAGGAAGCACGGCTGCAAGAACATTATCTTCTCATCTTCAGCTACCGTATATGGTAACCCTGCATTTATTCCCATTACTGAGGAGTGCCCCAAGGGACAGTGCACAAATCCCTACGGCTGGACCAAGTCAATGCTGGAGCAGATCCTGTCTGACATCCAGAAGGCAGATCCCGAGTGGAATGTAGTGCTGCTTCGTTACTTCAATCCTATCGGTGCTCACAAGAGCGGAACCATCGGTGAGAACCCCAATGGTATTCCCAACAACCTTATGCCTTACATAACACAGGTTGCTGTTGGCAAGCTTCCAAAGCTCAATGTCTTCGGTAATGACTATGATACTCCCGACGGAACCGGTGTCAGAGATTACATCCATGTTGTGGATCTGGCTGTTGGACACGTTAAGGCACTTGCAAAGCTGGCTCCCGGAAGCGGCCTGAACATTTATAACCTCGGAACAGGCGTTGGATACAGCGTTCTTGATATCGTTAAGAACTTCGAGGAAGCAACAGGTGTTAAGATCCCTTACGAGATCAAGGAGAGACGTGCCGGCGATATCGCTACCTGCTACTCCAAGGCTGACAAGGCTGAGAAGGAACTGGGCTGGAAGGCTGTTAACGGCATCCGCGAGATGTGCGAGGACTCCTGGAGATGGCAGAGCCAGAATCCTAACGGATACGAGGACTGATACAAGATATAGATCAGTGAGCAGTTCATAAATTTAATGATTTTCAATTAAAAAAGTGGCCGGAACCGCATAAACAGTGGTGACGGCCATTGTTAATTATTTTATAATATTTAAAACACAATTTTATCACACACTAAAACTATACTAGAGCCATGAAAACGAAAGGAAGGTTCACGACATGTTTGACGACAAAAATGATCAGATGACAACTAACGAGAACAATTCGGGCTCAGCACCCACAACGGACCTGGGGCAGGAGGCAAAAGAGAACAAACCGGAGCAGGCTTCGGAGAATTCATATACCAACTACAACTACGGTCAGGGATCCACACCTGCAGCCGGTGCGGGAAGCACATACGGTCAGGGCAGCCAGCGCACTTACAGCAGTACTCCTTACGGCCAGAGCAGCACAGGCTACGGCAGTTCTTATGGACAGAGAACAACCGCAGCAGGTTACGGCCAGGGTACTTCAGGAAGTTATGGCCAGGCAGGCACAGGAAGCTCCTACGGTCAGAGCTCGACAACAGGCTATGGCAACGGTTCTGCAAGCAGCTACGGTCAGAGCAGCTATTCCCAAGGACAGTTCAGAAGTCCTTCAGCATCGGGAAGCAGCTATGGACAGGGAACAAGCGGAAGTTCATATGGCCAGAGCAGCACAGGCTACGGACAGAGCCAGACAGGCTATGGAAGCTACGGCTCAGGATACTCATACGGCCAGAGCAGCCAGCCCACCTACGGTACATATCAGTACAGCACCGATAACGGAAACGGCGGCAATGTTCCTCCTGTAAAGCCCAAAAAGAAACACACAGCACTTAAGGTGATCGCAGCAATCGTTGCACTTTCACTTGTTGTGGGCGGTGTAGGACTTGGCTACAATGCAGTGAACAAGGCATTTATTGCAAAGAACGATACACAGACTACAGAGCAGACAGAGGATCAGAGCAGCACTACAGTAACAGATAACAGTCAGAGAGAAGAGGATGAAACTCCCATCAAGACTACTACAGTTACAGGTGAGTCCCTTGCAGTTGTGACAGACGTTACAGGCGTTGTTTCAGAGGTTATGCCTGCAATGGTAATGATCCACAACAACTACACAGCATCCGCAAGCTACTTCGGATACGTAACTCAGGAAGAAGCAACAGCATCCGGCAGTGGTATCATCGTTGGCGAGAATGATACAGAGCTTCTTATTGCAACCAACTACCACGTAATAGAAGGAGCAGATACACTGGAAGTTATCTTCTCAGATGATTCTGCAATTGAGGCAGTTGTAAAGGGTACAGACTCAGAGATGGACCTTGCTGTTATCGCAGTTATGCTTGATGATATTTCCTCAGAGACCAGAGAGACCATCAAGATCGCAACTCTTGGAGACAGTAATGCATTGACTCTTGGTGAGCCTGCAATTGCCATCGGTAATGCTCTTGGCTACGGCCAGTCAGTTACCACAGGTGTTATCTCAGCCCTCAACAGAGAAGTAGAGATCTCAGAAGGTAAGACACAAACCTTTATCCAGACAGATGCAGCTATCAACCCCGGTAACTCAGGCGGAGCGCTTCTTAACATCCAGGGTGAGGTTATCGGTATTAACTCCAATAAGATCGGTGGCGAGACTGTAGAAGGAATGGGATATGCAATCCCTATCTCAGTTGCTCAGCCTATCATCGACAAGCTCATGAATGAGCAGACCAAGCTTAAGGTTTCCGCAGAGGACAGAGGCTATATCGGAATTTCAGGCGTAAGCGTAACAGCAGATGTATCAGCAGGCTACGGCATTCCTCAGGGCGTATACGTTGCTGAAGTTTCAAGAGGCGGCGGCGCTGAGGCAGCAGGAATTGCCAAGGGCGATGTAATCACAGAGTTCGACGGCATGGAGATCACTTCAATGGATGACCTTCAGACAAGACTTCAGTACTATGCAGCCGGAACCACTGTACAGATCAAGGTTATGAGACAGAACGGCATAGAATACGTTGAGAGCACCTATGACGTAACTCTCGGAGCAGCATCAGGCTCATCAAAGGGCTCTGATTCCAACGCAGGCGAAGAAGGCGGCGCAGGCGGATATGACGGTCAGGTTACACCCGGAATGCCCGGAAGCGGATCCGGCAAGTCAGGCCAGGGATCAGGCAGTGGAGGAGGACACTGATTCACATAGATGATAATTAAACAGACTCGGCACAGCCCCTGCATGTTTCCTATAAACATGCAGGGGTATTTCTATGTGTCAAAGGAAAGCGCCTTCAATGACCTGTCACCAATGACACCCTTTTTGTATTAATGCTATAATCAATCATAACCCTGACATGGCAGAAACGGGAGCAGAAGGAATGTTCAGCGTATATTTGGTGGATGATGATACTCTGATTTTGGAAGAACTGATAGATATTATCCCCTGGATGGATAATGGCTTTGAGGTGATCGGGAACCAGACGGATCCCCAGGCCGCTTTTTCTGAAATACTGGAACTTAAGCCGGATGTTGTGGTATGTGATCTTAAGATGCCAAGGATGGACGGCAATGAACTGATGGATAAACTGCATGAGGCAGGCTGCAAGGCAGAGTTTATCATGCTGTCTGCTTATGATGCCTACGAGGATGTGCGGGCCTTCTATAAGGGCTCGGGATTTGATTATATACTGAAACCTGTCAACAGCGATGACATGCAGATGGTCCTCTCGGGGGTCAGCAAAAAGATCTCAGAAAGAAATCCTGCTCCGGAGCAGCAGCCTTCAGCCACGGACAACGAGAGCTTTAATCAGCTGGTCAAATACCTGGACGAGCATTTTGCGGAGAAACTGACTCTGGATATGCTGGCGAAGAAATTCGGCTTCTCCAGGAATTATGTCTGCGAGCTTTTTGCAAGGCATTACAACACGTCGCTGGTGCGCTATCTCACTGACATCAGGATGCTGAAAGCAGGCGAGATGCTTGCTGACAGGAACAGGCAGGTAAAAGACATCTCGATAAGCTGCGGTTATCCGAACACTGCGTACTTTTACAGGGTGTTCAAATCTTATTACGGAATGACGGTAAAAGAATACAGGGACTCCAAATGTTGAAGAATAAGAGCAGACTTTTTTCACTGATCCTGATAATGCTTATTACAGCCGGGATCTGCCCTGCTGCCGGAGGCTGTGGCAGCGCAGGTCAGAAGGATGTGATAAGGGTAGCCATGCCCTATTCCGACAACTTGCTGGAGCCTGAAGATAATTATTATGTCAGATGGCTGGAGGAGAGATCCGGCCTGGATATCGAGCCTGTTATCGTCAGGCAGCGCAAGTGCAGCGAATATCTCGATGCACTTTTTTCCCAGGACAACAATATAGATATAGTCATGTTCAGCGAAGAATTTGAGATCTCCGCCCGGGAGCTTACGCCGTACAGGGATGCGGGTTTTCTGGCAAACGCCACGGACGGCAATTATTTCTACCCCAATTACGGCAGAGAGGCCGTGGGTGACTGCGGGCAGATCCTCTGGATCAATTCGGGGTGGCTTAAGGATCTGGGACTTAAGGTTCCTGAGACCACCGAAGAACTGCGGGAAGTACTTATCGCCTTCAGGGACAGAGATCCCAACGGCAATGGGCTGCGGGATGAGACAGCTCTTTTGTCCGCCAATGATAAGACCGCATGCCGGGCCAGTGAACTGCTGATGGAATCATATGTCTACAACGATCCCTACCACGACAGGCTCTTTAAGGACGAGGCGGGAAATGTGATAGATGCCGCAAAGACCGGGGAGTATGCTGAGGGGACAGCGTATATTGATGATCTGAAAAGAGAAGGACTGCTGGTGGGAGAGGACGAGGACTGGTCTTTGTCTGCGTTCACGGAGCTCATCAACAGTCCCGAGGACATGGTTGGAGCCTTTACTGCCGATAGTCTGTCCGGGGTGATCTATCAGGGCAACCCGGAAATACTGGCCAGGTTCATGCATGTGGCTCCGTTAAAGGGACCCGAGGGAGCGCAGAACGCTCTGTACGCCGGCGAAGAGATGGAGGTCGGTGCCATTATATGTGCGTCTTCGGAGCACAGAGATGAGGCGCAGAAACTTCTGGATATCATGATGACAAAAGAGGCATCGCTGATCGCAAGATACGGAGAAGAGGGAGTGGACTGGGATTATTCCGACGGGACGGACGTCAGCATCTACGGCACCCCTTCCACCATCGTTACCCACAACTATATCTGGGATACGCCGCAGAACAAGCATTTAAACGGTATCGGTCCCATGAATGTTCCGGTGGAATACCTGAAGGGCGTCACCTGGAACGGCATAAATTCAGACTTTGAGTACATCGACGCCAGGGCCCAGATGAGCTATGCGGCCTATCTTCCGGATATTTCAAGGACACTGGTGCAGACACAGGAGACAAGCCCATGATGAGAAGGAAACTGAAAAACAAGGCAGCTGTTGCAGGCATCCTTGCTTTGATAATGATCATGACCGCAGGCTGTGAAAGCCACATTCCATCAGCTTCTCAAGGGGGAAAAGAATCATCGGCGTCCCTTATGGAGGACGACCTGTCGGAGGAAGAGCTCTATGAGAAGGCTCTGCAGGAGGATGTGCTGACGGTCTATACGGTCACCACCAGGGCCACGGTCACCAAGGAAGTGTTCGAGGCCACCTACCCGGGGCTGTGCGTAGAGATTAGGGATCTTCGCAGCCCGGACCTCATCGACGCCGTAAGATCCGGTTATGAGAGCGGGAGCAGCGACTGCGATGTGGTGATATGCAACGACAACAGCGGAGATTTTAAGAGCACCCTGGTGGATACCGGCATTGTGTTGCCCTATGTTCCCGGGGATATCCGCGGCAAAATGAAGGAAGGTCATGTGGGGGAGAGTATCTCTTTTCTCGATGAGGCGGAGATCGTATTCTACAACTCGGGAAAGTATGACTCGCAGCCCATAAAGAATATCTGGGAGATGACTGAGGATGAGTACAAGGGCAGGATCTATTTCCCCAATCCTCTGAGGTCTTTCTCAACATTTGCTTTTGTGGGTTCGTCCTTTGAACATGAGGATGAGATACGATCGGCATACAGAGATTACTATGGAAAAGAGTTTGAGCCTTCGGATCAGAGCGCGGCAGAGGCCCTATGGAGCGGGATCGCCCGCAACACGGTTTTTACCAACAGCTCTGACGAGGTACTGGAAGCGCTGAATACGGATGCGGCAGACCTGGGAATAATGGTTTCCAGTAAGCTCAGATTCAGGGATGTGGGCTACAATGTGGCTCCCATCTATAAGCTTGAACCTTTCTGCGGAAGCCGCACTTCCTATGCAGTCATGATCGGAAGCGGATCCCGGAACATCAATTCAGCCAGGCTGTTTGTGAGATGCCTCCTTGGCGGGGAAGACGGCACCGGAGAGGGCTACAGTCCCTTCTGTACAGCCGGGACCTGGTCTGCCAGGACGGATGTGGCGGATGGAAATGAAGTACCCATCGACGATACCGATCTTATGATCCCGGATCAGGACTACCTGATCGAAAACAGAGAATATCTGGAGAAATTCTGGGCTGATTGCCTTAAAGATCATTGAGTGGAGTTTGCAATAAGTGAAACAGAGAGGAATCGCTAAAAGTTTCATATTTGCCATGGGCGTTCTGAGCGCATTTCTGGTGGTGCTGTGGATTCTCTTTTACTACACCACCAGGCGGGCCTTCGTGAACAACATGATAGCCCAGGCGGAGACCATTTCCGGGTCCATCACTTCAAGCATAGAGGATGAGCTGCTGTCCATCGACGAAATAGCTTATACTCTGGCTCACTATGACCTAATTGTGAGTATGATGGACGCTGATGACGCCGGCTCTTTTTACGAGCTTGGAAGAATTGCGGCGGTCCGCTCAGAAGGCATGATCGGCACCTACAGCCCGGTGGACAACTGCCTTATACTGCGGGAGGACGGACTCTTTTACAGGCTTAAAGGGCAGATCTCCAACACTGCGGTGAAGAGGGTACACCACCTGCTGACTCAGGAAGGCAGGGAGAGCATTACCGTTTCCGTTGGCGGCATGACCTACGTGGGATCCTGCCAGAAGATAGATTCCGGTGAAGGCGCAGCCACCGGCTACGTGATCCTTCTCATGGAAAAGAGCCGGCTAAAAGAGCTGATGACTTCTTTTGACGAGCTTGAATACGTGGGCGTGGCCGTGTCGGCAGGAGATGAGATGATCTGTTCCGACCGCGATATCAGCTATGAAGACCTTGAGGAAGTAAAGAGGACGGCTGCGTTTTACAAGGAGAAGGCCATCGGCCTCACAGGGTTCACGCTCCATACCTACTGCGACAACTCTGTTCCCCAGAGGCTTGGAAGAGCATATCAGGCGGCCCTTCCTCTGACCATCCTGGTGCTGCTGATGGTACTGGGAGTCTTTGTCCTGTACTGGAACAGGCACATCGTGAGACCTGTAAGTACCATCATCAACAGCGTGGGAGATGCGCCGGACAGCCCGATCCCCGACACCGGGGAGCAGTACTTTGATGAACTGGTGCATCATGTCAACGACGCCCTGGAGAGGCTCGAGGACAGGGACAGGCAGCTCTATGAGTCCGACATCAGGATCAAGGAATCCGAACTGGTGGCGGAGAGAACACTGATGTCGCTTCTCAAGAAGCAGATAAATGCTCACTTCACGGTTAACACGCTGAATGCAGTCAGAGCCCTTATCAATAAGGGAGAAAAAGAGAAGGCGGCAATGATCTGCGATGAGCTGTCGGCTCTGCTTCGCTATGCCAATGCCGGAGACGAGTATATCTCCATCATCGAGGAGTTTGACGTGCTGGAGCAGTATGTTTCCATCATGCAGGTGAGATTCCCCGACAGGTTCACCTTTGAGGCGGAACCCGATGATGCGGCTGCTCAGTGCTATATCCCCAGGATGCTGATCCAGCCTATTATAGAGAATTCCATTACCCATGGCTTTGCTGAAAAGAGCGGAACCATCAGGATCACTGCTGTTGCCGAAAAAGACCTTGTGGTGACCGTCAGAGATGACGGAGATGGAATGGATCCGGAGAAGCTGGCTGAGCTTCAAAGACGGCTAGAGGAAGAGGAGTCCACAGCGGATTCCGGAGTCCGGCATGTCGCACTTCTTAATATTCAGAAACGTATAAGGTTGACCTGCGGAGACGGGTACGGCCTTAGCATCGTGTCTTCAGGGGAGGAGGGGACTCAGGTCACCCTTAATCTGCCCCTTCGTTTAACACCTTAATTTAGTGTAGTAAAAACTGAATAATGTGCATATCTTTACCGCACCCTCAGGAATAAGATGGAAGATGTAATACTATCTTATGAGGAGGGGTAAGGTATGAGATTTAAGAAGCTAATGGCACTGGCGTTGGCGGCAATGCTGACAGTTGGCTCTGTTCCTGTGGATACGGTCAGGGCAGCAGATTTTTCTGATGAAGCAACTGTAGAGTTGTCAGCAGATGCAGAAGAAAGCTCTGATGAGGCGGCGCTTGAGCTGTCTGATTCGGAGGAGGGGGACGCCGGGCAGGAAGTTGATGCCGGGCAGGTCACGGATCCGTCTGAAGATCCGTCAGTGGAGACCGGTACGGGTGATGCCGGTGAATCCGAAGATTCCCAGGATGAATTAAATGAAGAGACATCGGATACGTCCGAGGCAGAGGAGGCTGCAGAGGAGGCAACTCTTGAAGAAGAGGAGTCTGCTCTTGAAGTTGAGCCTGTTATAGATGAAGAACTGCCGGAGCTTTTTGCTGATGCATCGGGCATGATCCTTGATGCCAACGGTGGTAAGTTCAGTGATGGAAAGAGTATTTTGAAAAAATCTTCTCCGACTTATTATCTGAGCGATAGTGATATACCGTCAAGAGAAGGGTATGTGTTTGTGGGATGGTTTTCCACAGCGAATTGCAGGGAAGATGAGAATCTTTCGGATGAGAGCTACCCCCGCAGACTTAATGAAACTCCTGCTGCAGGAACTACCATATATGCAGGATGGACTGATGATTATTACACCGTTACCTATGACATGGGAGACGGATATTATAGAAATTCAGATACCGGCTATATCAGGGAGACGTCCATGGTATACAAGGTGCCCAAGACACATCGACTTGGAACAGGTTATGGATATTATTATCCAAGCGAAGGTAATGTATACTGCAATGATGAGAGCTATTCTTTTGACAAGTGGACGGACGATAGCGAACAGGCTGTATATCCGTACAGTTATGAGCTGACCGGTAATGTAACGATTCATGCCAATTACAAACAGGACAAGTATATTCTGACCTATCATGCCAATTATGGAGAAAATGCATATTTCAGCATATATGGATATGATGACGAGGGGCATTCCGGATACACAAACCATGAGTATAAAACTGAGCGTGTAAGTATAGGCTCCAGCTATACTTCTAAGTCAGTTTCAACCGATAAGCCCAGTGAGCTGAAAATGACTGTACCCAGAATGGCTTTTACAGACTGGTATCTGAATAAAGAGTGTACGGAATCACCTACATGGTACTCTGACTCCGCCTGCACACAGATATGGACTCCTGATTCAGGTTCAAGTTACAGATACCTTAAGCTTACAGGGGATACTGAGCTTTTTGCCGGCTGGGATTCCACCAATGTTATTCTCAGCTTTGATCCCAATGGGGGTTATTTCTGCGATTCTGATACAGGAAACAAGAAGTCGCTTGATAAAAAGGAATTTGGATATCCTTCCGGTACTACGATATCTTATCTTTCCATATACAGTCCCAGGAATGATAATCTTCATGTGAGATTTACAGGCTGGTTTGACAATAAAGATTGTACGGGAGACCCTGTGTTTGATCCGGAGGGATCCTATTACTACTATCTTAATGATTATACTCTGAACAGTGATACGACTTACTATGCCGGATGGGAAGCGGTATACAATGTCATAACCTATGACATGAATGGCGGAATTCTGACTCGTTATTATGATAATGTTACGGGAAATTATATCTATGATGCTGAGATAACAACTATCAAGTATCGTACCGATGATGATAACGAGCCGTACAGATATCCGGATTCTTCCTATATTGCGTGGCCTGATGGAAGCAAGGCTTTTGGCGGCTGGTACACACAGGCAGTGGGCGGAGATGAGATTAAGAATATATACAACCAGAAATTCACTGAGGACACTACTGTATATGTTCATTGGATTCCTGTGTATACGGCAACCTTTGATGCCAACGGCGGCAGGATCAAAACAAACGGGCATTATAACGATGAGGATGAGTACGTATATGATTATGAAGAGGTTGTGACCTATAAGACCGGTAGCGGAGGTAAGCTCACTTCATATCCCTCTGACAGTAATGTCTGCTGGTGGAGCGACGGAGCTGTAAGCGAAGCCAAGGTATTTGAAGGCTGGTATCTGAATGGAGAAAAAATAACTGATCTATATAATCATGTACCTGCTTCGAATGAGACTATTATTGCGCACTGGGTTCCGTGCTATACTGTGACTTTTGATGCCAATGGCGGCAAGATCAAGGTGAACGGAAAATGGAATACCGAGCTGCAGCAGACTGTCTATGAATATGTAGACAGCGTAGAGCGTAAGACAAAGGGCAACGGAACTATCTATAATTATGTCAGTGATTATGAAGTTGTCTGGTGGAGCAACGGAGCTGTCAGTGAGGCTATGGTCTGTGCGGGCTGGTATGATGCAAACGATGAATCTCAGACTCTGATCAGTAGTATAAGCAGCTATATACCTGAAGGAGACACTGTATTAAAGGCAAAATTCCTTACGGTCAGGACTGTCACCTTTAGTGCGAATGGCGGTAAGATCAGGATCGAACATTGGGATTCCTCACAACAGCAGACCATCTATGAAGAGTTTGACAGCGTAGAGCGCAAGACCAATAAAAAGGGCCTGGTTGAAAATAAACCTTATGATTCCTACATGATCCCTCCGGAGAACAGTAACAGTCTCTTTGCAGGCTGGTATCTGCAGGGGGATGAGAGTAAGACCCTGATTGATTTTTCTTCGTTTGTTCCGGAGAGTAATGTCACTCTTCTGGCATATTACAGACCGATCTACACGATCACCTTCAATGCTAATGGCGGATTCATAAAGGAAAATTACTATGATACTACCGGATCTGCAACAAAGGAACTGAATACCAATGCGAAAGGAATGCTGGAGAGTACTTACTACGTCGGCGAATACTATGTTGGACATTCCGATCCTAAAAAGACATTTGAAGGATGGTTTACTGAAGCTACGGGTGGGGAGAAGATCACGGAATTAAGCAGCTATGTCTTTTCCGGGAATACGACCTTATATGCTCACTACTCGAGCCTTTTCGAGGTTATTTTTGATGCCACAGGCGGACAGATCAGGTACTGGGATGAAGATGAAGGTGAGTATGCTTATGCGTCCACCCGAAATTATGTGACAAATAGAGAAGGAAAGCTGAACAGGCATCCTTATGACTATGATGTTACCCGCGAGAGCTATAATTTCATTGGCTGGTATTTAGAAGATACCTCCACAAAGATTGATGATCTTAGCAGCTATGTGTTTACAAAAGATACCACACTGAAGGCGCATTGGGGCAAGAAGTGTAAGGTTACTTTTGATGCCGGAAGCGGAAAGTTTACTTATTATGATGAAGAACAGGGTAAGGAAGTTACTGCCAGCAGAGCAACTATCCAGGTAAATGACAGGGGACACCTGGATCACTATCCCAGCGAGCCTGTTCTGGCAGGCAAGAGCTTCCTTGGATGGTATACAGCTTCAGGATTTAAGATTGACAGTCTGTGGGATTTCCAGCCCGCTGATGATGTTACTCTTACTGCAAGATATCAAACTCCTTTTTCCATCACTTTTGACGGCAAAGGGGGAACCTTTACCTACTACGATGAGGAACAGGGCAAGTATATCAGCGGCGTAAAGACCGCTGTTATCAAGACCAGAGGTGAAGACAACTATATAAGCGGTCTTCCTTCAAATGTCATTCCCGGAGATTCCACCACAGTATTTGACGGCTGGTATATCGGCGACAGAAAGCTTACCAGCAATTACAATGAGTTCGACAAGAGTCTTACAGTAACTGCCAGGTATGTGAAATACTATACAGTCACCTTCATTTCCATGGGTGGATATTATGAGGATTATAACGGAGATAAGATCCTTGCTGCCCAGACTGTAAAGGTTCCTGTAGGAAAGAGCCTTGGAGAGGGCATTGGAGAATTAAGAGACCTCCAGAATGAAGACGAGAACGTTGAATTTGCCGGATGGTATCTGGATACGGGATTTGGAGACAACAGCCAGATCAATGAGGAGAGTTACATTCCCACAAAGAATACAACTGTCTATGCGTATTGGGCGGAAGTGCACGACGTGGTCTTTGAAGCTGGCTTCTTCAATGATATAGAGGGAACCATAGAAGGTACAACCAGCCATACTATTGTTTATAAGGTAAGACACGGAGAGAAGCTTCGATATGTTGATGGTGCCGGTGTTCCCGGTGTGACCTTTAATATGGGGGATCCTTTCTTCCTGGACGGCTGGTTTGACGTGGATGATATGACTGTCTCCAAGGTCCTTCTTTCTGACGAGGAGATACTGAACCGGGTCGTTGATAAGGACATTACCTATATGGCTCAGATAACTCTTGGAAGAGATCTTTCCTTCCACTCCAACGGGGGAAGATTCCTGTCAGTCAGGGAGGTTGTTGAAGGCTGTGGTTTCTATACAGTAAGGATAACTACTGATGAGTACCACGCTTCAGCCCGGGGAAAAGAGCCGGTGGTTGTAAGGGACGATGATCCTGAGCACCCTGACGTTCACTGGGTGTTTGGAGGCTGGTTCTATGATGAAGAATGCACGACTCCAGCAAATCTCTATGACCTTAACAAGCCCGGCTATGACACTATAGACCTGTATGCGGGCTGGTCACAGTGCTATACACTGACCTTCCACAGCAATAAGGAAGGAGCAACCTTTAAGAATGGAAAAGATACTGTAGTTGTGAAGGTTGTAAAAGGAGAAACCTTCAGATACGGTGATGACAATGATGATCTGGATGTTGTCGGAGGTAATCCTGAGCTTAAGACAAAACCTGACGACAGCTTTGCATCCAGAGGCTGGTATACTAATGCAGAATGCACCGAGGGATTCCGGTTAGATGTTGGTGGAATGGACGGAATATATGGTTTCATCCCCACTGAGGATATGGATTTCTATATCAAGTGGCACGACTACAGCGATGGAGTGGATGTCACCTTTGATGCAAACGGAGGCGTATTCAGCAGCTCAAAATACTGGTGGTATGGTTATGGAGAACCGCGTCTGGATACTGAGCATAAGCAGTGGACAGTAACCGTTCCCAAGGGGATTACATGGGGAGAACTTGAGTCTATTACTAATTTCCCGTATTCATTTGATTCAAGACCTGCGGGAATGAGATATAACAACTGGAAGTATTCCGATAAGGAATGCGCAAATTATATCAGGGATGATGTCCTGATCGACAATGATATTACCGTGTATTGCGCATGGTATCCTAAGAGCGGCGGAAATCCGGGAACTCCCGATACCTACAATAAGGTAACTTATCATGCCTGTGAAGGGTACTATAAGATAGGCAGCCGTCGCAAGAAGACCATTTCGGGCCAGTACAAGCTTTACAACGCAACTTCAAATAATGGGTGGTACGGCTTTGAGGCTCCAAAGATAGATGATGACACAAAGATCTTCTCGGGCTGGTACCTTGATCCGGAACGTACAATTCCATATTACGACGGACATTTCCGCATACAGTATAACTGGGGATATTATTCATATGAGATTAGATTCCCTCAGGAAGTAACAGATCTTTATGCGGGATATTCTCCTTCCTATCAGGTGGAGTTTAATGCAAACGGCGGATACTTTGATGATGATTATGATAGATATAAAGATCCTGCCGTAAAGATGAGAAACAGATATATCATTGAGACCAAGCTTCTTCCGGGACAGACTGTCATCATATCCGATATCATCAAGAGAATCAGAAGAGACGGCGATATGCTCTTTGGCGGATGGTACACAGATGCGGCTTGTACTCCGGGAAAAGAGGCCGGGATCTATGCGGTAGATAACGATGCCGAGTTGTTTAAACCGACTGCAAATACAACACTTTATGCCAAGTGGATTCCTTATGAGAAACCGGCTTCTGTTTCCATAGATGGGGACAAAGAGAGAAACATTGACATAGGAACGTCTGTAAAACTCACTGCGACAGTAACACCCGAAGATGGGCAGACTGTAACCGGCAAGGTTCACTGGTTTATAGCTTATTGTGAATATGATTATGAAGATGGTTATGTTCAGCAATGCGCTAAGCTGGATGAAGATGGAACGGTCACCGGACTGTCACAGGGTATCTGCGATATTTATGCAGAAGTTAACGGTATCAGATCTGATACCGTAAGAATAAATATAAGCAACACGGTTGTCGAGAATAACATGGTGCTTGATATTACCGGAAGTATTGTAATGTACAGCGGCGGAGCCAGAACGGTAAAGGCGACTATCACACCTGAAAATCTGGCAGATATTCTCGGAGGAAGCATTAAGTGGAGCAGCGACAAGCCTTCAGTTGTTTCGGTTACACCTTCAGGAGATGGTTCAGAAGCTATATTGACCGGAGGATTCAGTGAAGGTGAAGCTACAATTACAGCTAAACTTGGTGAGATTACCAGAACCTTTACTGTTAAGGTATTAACGGCTGTCAAGCTGAACAGGGAGGAGATAATTCTTTCTGCAACGCAGGGGGCATCTACTACAGTACAGACAACCTGCATTTCTGCACTGGGTGATTCCTTATCCTGTACAATTACTACCAGGGATGGTAGTGCCTACGAAGGAGTGACGATAGAAAAGTCCGGAGCAGCTGTTGCAGAAGGAGATAAATCCACACAGAACTGGGTCATCAAAGTTAATAAGGATCTTGAGCTGGAGTATCCGGGAGAAGCTGTATTAACGGCTTCAGTAACCGGAACAGATGCAATGATCTACAGACATACTTCCAGGATTACCCTTAATCCCAGGTCGCAGGTCGGAGCAGTTACGGTCAATATTGGAAAGCTTTATGACAGCAGCTACAATAATGCAGCTTCTGTTGCGAAGGGAACAAAAGTACTTCTTTATTGTGAAACTCAGGATAGCGATATCTGGTATACCACAGATGGGACTGAGCCTGAAAAGAACGGAGCATCGTCAGTTCTTTTCACCGATGCGGTTGTGATAAACGGCAATACGTCCATCAGGGCTATCGGCGTTAAGAGTGGCAGAAGAAACAGCGCAGTCTACAGATTCGACTATGTTGTTGAGGACTGGGGTGACGCAGAAGATTACAAAGAGGCCTTTGGCAACAACATTGCTGAGGTTCCCGAGGACATATGGTTTGTTATCGGAACCATGGTTTACAAAGAAGTCGGTAACGGGGCAACAACCTACAGCAGGACATATACAGGAAGCGCAATTACCTTTAACAGCGATGTAAAGGTATTTAACGGAACAGAAAGACTCATTGAGAACAGAGATTATACACTGAGCTATTCCAATAACATAAATGTGGCGGGAATCGATGCTGTAAAGGGAACTAAGAGCATTGCGCCTGTCGTTACCATTAAGGGTAAAGGCAACTACACTAAGAATGCGGCCTTCAGATTCACCATAGAGCCGGCTTCGATACATACTGCAGAAATCACTTCAGAGAAGGTGGTGGCTGTGGCAGCAGGACCTAAGGTGAAGTTATCTTCGGTTAAGCCGACAGTGGCATTTAATGGCAAGAAGCTGACCTTTGGTAAGGACTATGATCTTAAGTACTACGAGGGCACCGATACAACAGCTGCTCCGATAGATGCAGCAACCACGATACTTAAGGATGCGGGCAAAACCTATACCATCGTTCTGGCAGAGAAGGCAGGAAGCAACTTTGAAGAACCTGTGGGGACACCCGAGAATTCCAGGCTCAAGGTTACAGTGGTTACCATCGATAGCAAGGATGCTTCTGTTACCATGGCTTCCAAGCTTAAGTTCGGAAACGACAAGGGCAAGGCTATTACAGTTCCTTACAAAGCAGCCGATTATACCGCTGCAGAGCTCTTTGACAACAACGGAGAGGACAAGACCCCTGCAGGATACGTATATGTCAAAGGCGCTACAAAGGATGCATTTACTTATGGTGTTGATTACACCATTACCCTTGATGAGGACAGCAGATCTGCAGGTAAGCACAGCTTTGTTATCAGCGGCACGGAGAATGGCAGGATCACAGGAACCCGCACGGGAACATACACCATTGCTGAAGAAGCGGGCATGAGCTGGAAGTCCGTCAAGGTGGCGGGTCTTTTGACATCTGTTGAATACACGGGAAAGGCCGTTACACTGGATGACCTGTTCAATGCAAAAGACAAGACTGTTACAGCTCATAATAAGGATGCTTTGGATGCAGATAAGTGGAACGGAGTGACTCTTTACACTACTACAACCGAGAAGGTGGGTGGTAAGAAGGTTACAAAGTATCATGCGTTGAAGGTTTATGATGCTACCAATCCCAAGGGAGCAGTGCTGGATAATACCTATGACTGCGTGATTTCTTATGATAACACCGGTGTTGTGGGCAAGTTTGATCTGATAGTTATCGGTATCAACGGACTTAGCGGAAGCATGAAGAAGACCATTACTGTTAAGGCATACAACCTGAATGATGCTAAAAAGGGTGATGGTGCAAAGATCACAGTAAGGGCGGCTTCAACAAACTATTCCAAGGCCGGTGCCAAAGCTGAAGTCGAGGTTAAGTACGGCGATAGGCTTCTTAGAGAGGGAATTGATTACACTGTATCTTACAAGAATAACGCAAAGATTGTTGATAATTATAATGATCTTAAACCGGCAGCAAGACCTACGGCAGTTATCAAAGGAAAAGGCAACTATACCGGCAGCAATGCGACCGCTTACTTCAACATATTCAGGGTGAATGCTGTGGATGCCATTACCCTGTCGGTATCTGATGTGGTATACAATCCTAAGGGTAAGAGCGGATATTTCCTGGCTGTTCCCAAACTTATGGACAATGGCAAAGCAGTAACTGCCGGAAAGAACAAGGACGTTGACGCTATAGCCAAGTATGATTACGCATATTATTATGCGGAGGATACAGTGCTCGATGATGCTGATAAGACCCTTAAGAGTGCAGGAGAGAGCCTGAGTGCCTCAGATGACATACCTGTAGGAACGCTGATACGCGTAACTGTAACTATCCACATCAGCAATGACAAGAAGGTGCGCACAAAAGAGAGTCCTTATCTCGTATACGGAGCAGGACAGAGCGCAGTTCTTGAAGGCTTCTACAGATTTGTGGATGCAGGAAAAGATATCAGTAAGATGTCCGCAGCTATCAAGAAGGGCGTAACATATAACTTCCATAACGGAGATGAGATCATTCCTGTTAAGACTCAGGATATTCAGGTTTCGTATAAGGTTAAAGGCCAGAAAGACCCTGTATATCTGGGAGAAAATGATTTTGAGATCGTATCTGTTTCTCAGAACCGCTTCATTGGCACGGCAACAGTTGTTATCCGTGGTAAGAACGGATACGGAGGAACCAGGACCATTACCTTCAAGATCACCGCAGCAGGTATGCAATGATCCTTCATAAAACTATTCTACTAAAGGAGTCCGGGCCATCGTGCCCGGGCTTCTTTTGGCAGGTTCATTTGCAGGTTCCGGGAAATGCGGGTGTTATGTCCATCCGGTGGATGTGTTAGAATATAAAGAAAAAAGACGGGGAGGTTACGTATATGAACGAGAATATTACAAAGAGAAACGAGCTTCTGGCCCAGACAGTGATCAAAGGCCTTGAGTCCAGGAACATGACCGGATACTATGCCTCAAGTGCCGATGAGGCCATGAAGATCGCTCTTAGCCTGATCCCTGAGGGCGGAAGCGTCGGCATGGGTGGCGCCATGAGTGCCCACGAGATCGGTCTTGTGGATGCGGTCAAAAAAGGCAACTACAACTTCATAGATCGTGACGCGGCAGAGGATAAGAGAGCAGCAATGCTGGAAACCTACGATGCGGATGTATTCCTTGCAAGTACCAATGCCATGACCGAGGATGGTATCCTGGTGAACATCGATGGAAATTCCAACAGGGTTTCCGCAATCGCTCAGGGCCCTAAGAAGGTTGTGTTCATCGTAGGAATGAACAAAGTCTGCAAGGATCTGGACGGCGCCATGAAGAGAGCAAGAAACGTGGCAGCTCCCATCAACGCCCAGAGATTCGGGCTCAGCACTCCCTGTGCAAAGACAGGAGCCTGCATGGACTGCAAGTCCCCCGACACCATCTGCTGCCAGTTCCTGATCACAAGATACTCCCGCCATAAAGACAGGATCCATGTTATCCTGGTGAATGACAATCTTGGATTCTGATAAATCGGACAATAAATAAACGCAACGGAATTAGAGGATAACAGTAATCAGATGAGTAATAACGCTAAGAGCATGCCTGATATCAAGGCAGTAATCTTCGACCTTGACGGAACACTTACGGACACAGAAAAATACTATCAGAAAGCCTGGCCAATGGCTCTTGAGCACTTTGGCTACAAGGTTGAACCATGGATGCCGCTTCAGTTGCGGTCTCTTGGCCGCCCCTTTGCGCCTCGGCAATTTAAGGAATGGTTCGGGGAAGACTTTGATTATAACGAGGTCCGTGAATATCGGAAGGCAATAGTAAAGGAAATGATGGGAGAGAGCGGGATCCCGCTTAAACCCGGGGCAAAAGAGATACTGGCCTGGCTTCGGGAGAATGGATACCTGACAGCTCTTGCCACCGCCAACAACTACGGCCGGGCGGAGCGCCTGCTTAAGGAGATAGGTCTTTTCGACAGCTTCGATAAGATTATCTGTGCCAATATGGTATCTCTGGGAAAGCCTGCTCCGGACATATATTCCTTCGCCTGCAAGGAGCTGGGGCTTGATCCTTCACAGACCTTTGCTGTTGAAGACTCACCAAACGGCGTGACCAGTGCTTATGGCGCCGGCTGCAATGTTATCATGGTTCCGGATCTTACGGAGCCGGACGAGGAGCTGGCGGGGAAGTTGTATGCGAGAGTTGATAAACTGATGGATATCACAGAGCTGCTTTGATTTTCATTACTCATTAAACTAAATATCCGGATTGCTAAGAGCTAAAATGGTATATATGAAAGAGAAAGCCCACTACACTGATGCTGTAGTGGGCTTTGAATTTTAATTGATATTACTTCAGGCTTTCTTCTCGGCTTCCATTGATGCCTTGAGCTCGCCGCTGTTGTAGCGCTCAATGATGCTGTTGATACGCTCAACGGGGTTGAGCAGATCGCTGATGGAAGCGTCGTGGTTAAGTGTATCGATAAGGTAAGCGATGTACTTACTCATATCGCAGCTGATATACCATTCTCTTGAGAGGAGCTCAGGGCTCTGATATACCAGGTTTGTTGTCAGTACTCTGTCGATAACGCCGTCCTTGTAAGCCTGGTCGAACTCATCAAGTCCGTTGGTGAAAAGACCGAAGGTTGAGAAGGCGTAAATTCTTGCGGCCTTTCTCTCCTTGAGGGCTCTCGCTACATCGATCATGCTCTCGCCGGAGGAGATCATGTCATCTACGATGATAACAGACTTGCCTTCAACGCTGCTTCCCAGGAACTCGTGGGAGATGATGGGATTTCTGCCGTCGATAACCTGTGTATAGTCACGGCGCTTATAGAACATACCAACATCCAGACCAAGTACGCTGGCAAGGTAGATTGCACGGCTCATTCCGCCCTCATCCGGGCTTATTACCATCATGTGCTCTGAATCGATCTTGAGGTCATCAACGTTTCGAAGGAGAGCCTTTATAAACTGATAAGTTGTGCGGACTGTCTCAAATCCGTTTAAAGGAATAGCATTCTGAACTCTGGCATCGTGGGCATCAAAGGTAATGATATTGTCAACGCCCATGCTTACCAGCTCCTGAAGAGCGATAGCACAGTCAAGTGATTCTCTTGAACTTCTCTTGTGCTGTCTTGATTCATAGAGGAAAGGCATGATAACTGTGATCCTGCGGGCCTTTCCGCCTACGGCTGCAATGAGTCTCTTAAGATCCTGATAGTGATCGTCGGGAGACATATGATTTTCCTGACCAAAAAGAGAATAGGTCTGTGAGTAGTTACAAACATCCACCAAAAGATACAGATCGTCACCTCTTACAGAGGTCTTGATAACTCCCTTGGCTTCACCGGTTCCGAATCTTGGAACCTCCGCATCAAGAATGTATGAGGGACGCTCATAGCCGGTAAAGGCAAGGCTGCCCTTGTGTTCATTTTCTCTTTCAGCTCTCCACTTTACAAGATAATAATCAACCTTCTCTGCAAGTGGCTTAATACCTTTAAGAGGAATCATACCTAAGGAGCCTACAGGAATAGTCTCCAGATTACGTTTCTCTTCTCTTCTTGGCATTATTTAAGATCCTCGCTTTCTTTTTTGGCAAGCTTTTTAAGTCTGCGAATGTCCGGACCTGATATCTTCAGGAGTTTGTAGTTGCCTGTAACCCTTGAGAAAATTCGGTCCGAGTAAGTGTTTTGCAGCTGATCCAGTGCAAAATTGGTGGTAATGACTGTGGACTTCTTGCGCAGGTCCCTCTCATTGAGGAGAGAGAAGAGCTTGGACAGTACAAAATTGTTGACCATCTCAGTGCCCATGTCATCGATTATCAAAAGCTCACATTCGAGAAGCTCTCCGAAAACATTCTGGAAATCCTGTCTGCTCTCTCTGTTGAAGGTAACTTCACCCAGCAGTTCAAACAGACCTGTGGAGCTGAAATATATGACAGAATGGCCTTTTTTCAGCAGTTCGTCTGCGATGCATATTGATAGGAAGGATTTACCAGTCCCTACTGTACCATAAATGAATAGATTTTGGTAGTCGGAGTCAAAATTATTTATAAAATCTTCAGCAGCCTTGACCGCACCGTTAAATCTGCTTAGATCATCGCCCTTGTAATAGTCCCTGGACATGATCCTGAAGTTGTTCTGCCTTGTCAGGGTGCGAAGATTGGATTTGTTGTAGAGGGTGTCCACGATCTTTTGTTTGAAGCAGTGGCACTTTTCATTGCCGATATATCCTGTGTCCTTGCAGTCGGGACAGGTGTAGCCCATATCAAGGAAGTCTCTTGAGTAACCGGCCTGCACCAAGAGCATTTGTTTCTGTGCGGCTATCTGCGCCAGCTCTTTTGCCAGGTCTTCCTTGGGAAGAACTTCTCCGCGAAGAAGCCTCTTGCCGAATTCAACACTGGCAGTAGCGGTCCTGTCCTCCAGTTCCTTGTATCCCGGTACATTTTCGTACACGCTTTGAAGGCGTTCCTCCAGCTCCTGTCTGTGAAGTGAACGCCTCTCTTCATATTCATGCATTATCGCATCGTACTGTGAATTGGTAAGTGCCATATGGACCCCCGTGATTTATTCAGATAGGAAACGCGTTAATCGTTTCCTGCGCCGGCTTTCAATGTGAAGGATCATTTTGTCTGTGAAAAACCGATCGCATTTTACTTATGTAAAACAAAATCGCCTGTTTTGCATAAGTATGGCCCTGTACGTGTTTCAGGGAAGGCTGATGCCGCCGCCGAACCAAAAGCACAGGGCCGAGCTTATGAATCTTCCCTTGCCCGATTCCCCAATCATGCAAGGTTAATTGTCCAGAAGCAGCTTCTCAAGTTCGTCCATATCAACGGTGTTATGTTCAAACTGATTGAAGCGGTTCCGGTTGTCGCCCAGACGAATAGATGATTCGCCGGAGCGAAGCTTAGAGTCGATGGAAGATACGGAAGCCCGGGTTCTGGTTTTCTTGGCCAGATCCGCGGAATGCGTAGCATCTAAACCGGCAATATCCTCCCTTGTAACAACCTTATTCTTGTGCCAGTTTTGCAGAATACCGTCGCAGTACTTGAGACGGTTCTTCTGCACCGCTAAAACAGTGCGATCGCAGGCTTCCAGAATAATCTCCATCGAAAACCCCAACTCGTTACGCCACCTGTTGATAAAGGATGTCTCCTTATCGGTAGGGTTGTTTTCCATACCCAGGGCCTTCATGATAGTGATGATATCACTGTCATATTTATAGGTTTCCGTGCGTGCCTGTTCCAGCGTTACGATGCCGTTCTGATTCCAGTTAATGGCAACCTTTTCCATGTAACGGAAATCAGTCTTATGATTATCGACGCAATACTGCATCAGATAGTCCAAAAGTTCGTCGGAGAACTTCAGCTCGTCACGGATGTAATAGACAATTGACATCTCGCTGGAGCTAAGAGGTCTTCCGAAATACTGCTCTGCAATTGCAAGGAGCTTGGCGCCCTCAGCCTGCTTGAATGCTCGAAGCTGAGCTGCACTGTAGCTTGGCCTGGATGCAACCTCTGTTACATTTCGCGTAGGAATGGCGGTAACAGAGGCGCTGGTCGCAGGCATAGGCGGCTGCACAACCTGCGGAGCGGGAGCGGTCACCGGAGTGATCACTGTATCGCCCCTGCGCCTGCCGTACTTCCTTGCGTTGGCGGAAGTAATATCCTCCATGTGGATTCCGGTCAGGTGCTGCGCACCGTCGTATTCAAGGCTTATAAGTCCCTTGTTCTCCCAGTATTTGAGAGCTCGCAGAACGTCCTTTTCTGTATGATTGAATTTATCCGCCAGAGCCGAAACACTGGTGGGTAAATTCGCACTCATCATACGCAGAAGAAAGAGGTAGATCTTAATCTGCGCATCATTAGCTTCTGACATGTATTCATCAATAAATATGTTGGAAACATTTGTTGAGTCCTCCCCATAGCCTGAACTAATAGATACTCTCCCCATCATAAACTTTCATCACCTGCTTTACTAAAAATCCGAAAAGAAAATTGTGTTTCCCGTCGGAACAATTCAGATTATAGCATGGGGATTTTTAAAATGATATGGGTAAAAGTGACGAAGAAATCCAGTAAACACGGGAGGTTTAAGAATTTTATGTATTATGTGGACAATGTGGATAACGTGGATTATTTTTTATAAAAATAATATAAACAAGTCCGGCTGTGGGTTTTATACAGCCGGACTTTTCCACCAAAACTCATCTTGAAATTCTGTTTTCCAAGGGTGGAAATGTGGATAAGTGTTACCTGCCAAGGAGCTCATCGCCTATTTTAACAACATCTCCGGCTCCCATGGTTATCAACAAGTCACCCTTAGTGCAATTTTGCAGAAGGAATTTTTCTATTTCATTAAAGTTTTCAATTGTTGGAAAATAATTACACTCGTGTCCCATCTCAACGATCTTATCCCGAAGAGTTCTGGAGCTTATTCCTAAATTATCCTTCTCTCTTGCGGCATAAATATCGGCCAGTATCACATGATCTGCCAGCGAAAGGGCCTGTGCGAATTCATTCAAAAGAGCCTTCGTCCTGGTGTAGGTGTGTGGCTGGAATACACACCAGATCTTGTTGTGAGGATAGTTCTGGGCTGCAGTAAGGGTAGCCCTGATCTCTGTGGGGTGATGAGCGTAGTCATCAATAATGGTTACTCCGCCAATCTCGCCCTTGTGCTCAAAACGTCTGCTGGTTCCGCCGAACATTGAAAGAGCAGTAAGGATATGCTCATCTTCTATATTAAGAAGAGTTGCCACAGCGATGGCGGCAAGAGCATTGTAAACGTTGTGGATTCCGGGAACTGCCAGTTTTACCTGAAGGCTCTTTTCCCCGGGAAGATGTGCTGTAAAGGACGGATTGCCAAACTCGTCATATACGATGTCCGTGGGATAGAAGTCGTAGCTGCCTTTGGACCCGTAGGTTAATACGCTGCATTTAAGTCCGTCTGTAATCTCAGAGAGGTTCTCAATATCTCCGCTGATGACAAGGGTTCCGTCTTCGGGAAGGAGCTGCGCAAACTTTCTGAAGGAGTGTCTTATGTCATCAAGGTCCTTGAAGAAATCCAGATGGTCTGCGTCAATATTGGAGATTACGCTGATCTTGGGAAAAAAGCTGAGGAAGGAGTTGGTGTACTCGCAGGCCTCAGTTACGAAGTACTCTGACTTGCCGACTCTGATGTTGCCTCCGATGTCCTTGAAGATTCCACCGATGGAGAGGGTGGGATCCGTGTCTGCCTCAAGAAGGATCTTGGAGAGCATTGAAGTTGTGGTGGTCTTGCCGTGGGTTCCTGCGATGGCTATGGGAAGCTCGTACTCCTTCATGATCTGTCCCAGGAGCTCTGCTCTTGTGAGCATCGGAAGACCTGCCGCACTGGCAGCTGCGAACTCGGGATTGTCAGGATGCACAGCCGCTGTGTAGACTACTACATCTATATCTTTTGACCGGGAGATATTCTCGGCCTTCTGTCCGTAAAATATTTCAACGCTTTTTTTCTCAAGGGCTTCAGTAATGGCGGATTTCTTGTTGTCCGAGCCGGAGATCTTAAAGCCTTCTTCAATGAGGATCTGCGCAAGGCCGCTCATGGAGATGCCGCCGATGCCCATGAAATAGACGTGAATGGGATTTTTGAAGTCGATTTTGAACATTAATTTGCCTCGATTCTTCACACATTTAATATGATGATTTACGAAATTATATTCTAACACTTATTCTGACAAAGTCAAAAAACACCGGGCGAAATTTGTTTAAAATAAATATAAAGAACACTTGGCAAATAGGTTTTTTTTCGTATGTTTGAGTGATATACTTATAATTAAGTAAAAAGCGAATTCTTTTATGTGCAGCGAGGTGAAACATGATAAAAAAAGAAATGATCGCCATGCTTTTGGCAGGTGGCCAGGGCAGCAGATTGGGAGTGCTGACCTCTAAAATGGCAAAACCTGCAGTTTCTTTTGGGGGAAAATACAGAATCATCGATTTCCCGCTCAGCAACTGCATCAATTCGGGAGTTGATACTGTAGGTGTCTTAACCCAGTATCGCCCGCTCAGACTAAATTCTCACATCGGCATTGGTATTCCGTGGGATCTCGACCGTAACTTCGGAGGAGTAACGGTTCTTCCGCCCTACGAGAAGAGTGCCAACAGCGAATGGTACACAGGTACCGCCAATGCTATCTATCAGAATCTCGAGTACATGGAGAACTATAATCCTGAATATGTGCTGATTCTTTCAGGTGACCACATCTACAAGATGGATTATGAGACCATGCTTGATTTCCACAAGTCCAGCAACGCTGATGTTACCATCGCCGTTATGCCGGTTCCCATGGAGGAGGCCAGCAGATTCGGTATCATGATCACCGACGACGACAAGCGCATTGTGGACTTTGAGGAGAAACCCGAGCATCCCCGCAGCAATCTGGCTTCCATGGGTATCTATATCTTCACGTGGCAGGCTCTTAAGGATGCGCTCATCAAGAACAAGGATCAGGCCGGACTTGATTTCGGTAAACATATAATCCCTTATTGCAAGGAGCAGGGTCAGTCCCTGTTTGCATACGAGTTTGACGGATACTGGAAGGATGTTGGAACTCTGACCTCCTATTGGGAAGCCAACATGGAGCTCATCGACATTGTTCCCGAGTTCAACCTCTACGAGGAGTACTGGAAGATCTACACCGCCAGTGACGTTCAGCCTCCTCAGTACCTTGGCAACGAAAGCGCTATTGAGCGCAGTATCGTGGGTGAGGGATGTGAGATCTACGGCAAGGTTTACAACTCCGTTATCGGACCCGGCGTCAAGATCGGCAAGGATACTGTAGTCAGCCACTCCATCATCATGAATGAGACGGAGATTGGCGAGGGCTGTAATATAGAGAAGGCTATCATCGCAGAGAAGGTCAAGATCGGCTCAGGCGTTAAGCTTGGTGCCTTCGAGGAAAAAGAGAATGAGACCAAGCCCGGAATTTATTGTGAAGGCTTAGTCACCATCGGAGAGAGATCCGTTATTCCTGACAATGTTACTATCGGCAAGAACACTATGGTCTCCGGCAAAACAACAGCGGAAGACTACAAAGACGGTGTCCTCGACAGCGGACGAACATTAGATAAGGCAGGTGATTGAGAATGAGGGCGATTGGTATTATTTTGGCAGGCGGAAGCAGCAGCAGAATGCAGGACCTCTCCAAGAAGAGAGCTGTGTGCGCAATGCCTGTTGCAGGTTTTTACAGAAGTATCGACTTCGCACTGAGTAATATGACAAACTCTCATATCCAGACAGTTGCCGTATTTACCCAGTACAATGCGGGAAGTCTTAATTCACATTTAAGTTCCTCCAAGTGGTGGGACTTCGGACGTAAGCAGGGAGGCTTATATGTATTCACCCCTGCGGTTAAGGCGTCAGGCAATCTCTGGTACAGAGGTACAGCCGATGCCATTGCACAGAATCTCGAGTTCCTTCGGAGCTGTCATGAACCCTACGTGATCATCACCTCCGGAGACTGCGTATACAAGATGGATTACGGTAAACTGCTTGAGTACCATATTCAGAAGCAGGCCGATATCACCGTTGTTTGCAAGGATATGCCTGCAACCATCGATACCGAGAGATTCGGAACCATCCGCATGAATGAAGAGAGCAGGATCGAGGAATTTGAAGAGAAACCTGTGGTTTCCAAGTCAAACACCATCTCCTGCGGTATCTACGTAATCAGAAGAAGACAGCTCATTGAGCTCATCGAGAGAGCAGAGGAAGAGGAGCGCTACGATTTCGTAAGAGACATCCTTGTAAGATATAAGGATATGAAGCGCATCTACGGCTATAAGATCAAGGACTACTGGAGCAACATCGCATCGGTAGAGGATTATTTCAGAACCAACATGGACTTCCTTAAGCCCGAGATCCGCCACTACTTCTTCCGCGAGCATCCCGGAATCTACACAAAGGTGGTTGATCTTCCGCCCGCTAAGTACAATGTAGGTGTAAGCGTCAAGAACAGTCTTGTTTCCAGCGGATGTATCGTAAACGGAACCATTGAGGATTCAGTGATCTTCAAGGGAGCATTCATCGGAAACAACTGCTATATCAAGAATTCAATCATTCTTAATGATGTGTATATCGGTGATAACTCACACATTGAGAACTGCATTGTTGAGAGCCACGGAACCATCCAGGCTAACTCATATTATAAAGAAGAAAATGGAATAAAGATTGTAGTCGAAAACAATGAGAGATACGTGATCTGATAGACGAGGCCTATTCGTTTATCGCTTTAATATGTAACTGACATCTGGGTTTCCACAAAGAGGGGGACGACAATATGAAGATTACAGACATCCGCGTAAGAAAAGTTGCAAAACAGGGAAAGATGCGTGCAGTAGTATCAGTTACTTTTGATAACGAGTTTGTTGTTCACGACATAAAGGTTATCGAAGGCGAGCGTGGCTTGTTCATTGCCATGCCCAGCAAGAAGTCGGCTGACGGAGAATACAGGGATATCGCACATCCCATCAACTCCGACACCCGCAAGATCTTGCAGGATGCCATCCTCGAGGCCTTTGAAAAGGCGGCACCACCCGATGAAGAGGGAGGTGGCGATGCAGCGCCTGAAGCACCGGTGGATAATCCGCCCTTCGCTTAAGTGGCCGGTGCAGGGACGAAGCTGTGGCTTGATAATCCGGCATTTGCGTAAGTTGGGTGTTGAATGGCATAAGCTGCGGCCTTTCCTATAGACGGATGGGTTGCGGATTCGAAGTTGCAGCCTTTCCTATAGGCGGATGGGTTGCGGATTCAAAGTTGCAGTGCTGCTATAAAGTTAGAGCTATAGAATATGACGGGAGGCTTATATTTGGGGCCTCCCGTTTTTGTTGCACTAGACCGGCAAGCGAATGGATGCTTGCATTTAATGATTAGCTTTTGCTGTATAACATGCTATGATTGATAGGAGAAACAGTTGACTTTATCTGTGTTTCTGCTATTATTTGTGAGCACATTGATATAGACCCTTTACAGAATGGTCAGATCATCAAGAATAGTCAATTCGTAAAAATACCGGAATTGTTGGGGTGGGGAATGTTTGAGTTTTTGAAAAAGCTCTTTTTATTTAATAAGGAAGAGGAAGACGGAAATATGTTTGTGATCGTGGGACTGGGAAATCCCGAGAAGAAATACTTTAAGACCAGGCATAATGTGGGCTTTGAGACCATTGACGTGCTTTCGGATAAATATAATATCGGACTTACCGAGACCAAGTTTAAAGCCGCTTACGGCAAGGGAAGGATTGGAAATGAGAGAGTCATTCTGGTCAAGCCCCTCACTTATATGAACCTTAGCGGCGAGGCGGTGGCACCTCTTTGCAATTATTTTAAGGTGGATTCCAAGACGAACCTTATCGTAATCTCGGATGACGTTGATCTTGACCCCGGACTTATCAGGGTTCGCCCCAAGGGAAGCGCCGGGGGACACAACGGACTTAAGAACATCATTGCACAGCTTGGCCACAGCGAGTTTTCAAGAATTCGAGTCGGTGTCGGCAAGAAACCCAAGGAATGGGATATGGTGGACTGGGTTCTCGGGCATTTTGAGGGCGAGGACCGAAAAGCTGTTGATGAGGCAGAACAGAACGCCGCGGATGCGGTTGTTGAGATTATGGAAAACGGTGTTGATTCTGCCATGAATAAGTTTAACGGCAAGAAATGATGTGATTGGATAAACCGCGTGGAGCGGTTTGCTTGTATAAAACGGACGGGAATTGATGAGAGCGATTACAACACCCCTATCTGAATTACAGGAATTTCAGGAGATAAACAAATACCTGGAGAAACCCTTTGCCTGTGCGGAGGTGACCGGGTGTGTTGACTCCCAGAAGCTGCATTTTATCAGCAGTCTGGGAGCTGATTTCAAATACAGAATTATTGTCACTTACTCTGATCTTCGGGCCAAGGAGATCTATGAGGACTACAAGTTCTACGACCGGAATGTCACAGTCTATCCGGCAAAGGACCTTATCTTTTACCAGGCAGATGTTCACAGCAATGAGATAGTGCGTCAGCGTATCCGCTGTATGAGACGTCTTATTGAGGGCAGGCCTGTCACGGTTGTTACCACTTTTTCAGCACTGATGGCACCTCAGATTAAACCTGAGGTTATTAAGGAACATATTCTTTCCATAGATAAACACAAACCCATTGACGAGATCGAGATCAGCAAAAAGCTGGTGACCATGGGTTATACCAAGAATTATCAGGTCGAAGCCCCCGGCGAGTTCTCCGTGCGCGGTGACATTATAGACGTTTTTGACCTGACTGAAGAGAATCCTTTTAGAATTGAGCTGTGGGGTGACGAGATTCAGTCCATCAGGAGCTTCGATATCCTCTCTCAGAGATCCCTGGAGAAGCTGGAGTCTATCGACATTTATCCCGCTTCGGAGATAATTCTGGAGAGAGACCGTCTTGAGAAGGGAATGGAGAAGATCGAAGAAGAGTCGGAGAGATGCGTAAGTGCGCTTCGCGCCGAGTTCAAGACCAAGGAAGCCCATCAGCTCAAGACTCAGACCGCTGAACTTAAAGAGCAGCTATTTGAGCTTAATATGGCAGTTAACCTGGAAAGTTACATCAGATATTTCTACGAGGATACGGTCACAATTCAGGAGATGTTCCCCAAGGGAAGAACCTGCATTTTTATAGATGAGCCGCAGCGTGTGCAGGAGCATGCCATGGCGGTGGAAACTGAATTTCGCGAGAGCATGACCCACAGGGCAGAGAAGGGTTATGTGCTTCCCGGGCAGATGGATCTGCTCTATTCGATAGATAACTGCATTGCCAGAATGAGTAACGGCAGGCGTGTGCTGGTTTCTGCACTGGCTATGCCAAAGAGCCAAAATCTCTTTTCCCCGGAAAAAAGCTGGGACATTAAGGCCAGAAGTATCGCGCCTTATAATAACAGCTTTGATACGCTGGTGAAGGACCTGAAGGACTACAAGGCGAAGGGCTATAAGGTGCTGATTCTTTCGGGATCAAGGACCAGGGCTAAGAGGATTGTCGAGGACCTTCGGGACAATCTGGTGTCGGCGTTCTACAGTGAGGACCCGGGAAGGGTGCTTTCCGCCGGTGAGATAATGACGTATTACGGGCGGATACTTAAAGGTTTTGAGTACCCGGATGTAAAGTTTGCGGTAATCGCCGAGAGTGACATCTTTACAGAGCATGCCCGCAAGAAAAAGAAGAAAAAGAGCAAGTACCAGGGGGAGAAGATCTCTGATTTTGCGGACCTTAAGGTTGGCGATTATGTGGTGCATGAGGATCACGGCCTTGGTATTTATCGCGGTATTGAGAAGATTGAGACCGACCACGTGGTGAAGGACTACATTAAGGTTGAGTACGGCGGAGGCGGAAATCTCTACGTGCTGGCTACGGGACTGTCTGTTATTCAGAAGTATGCCTCCGGCGGCGACGATGAGAACGGACATAAGCCGAAGCTGAACAAGCTGGGAACTGCGGAGTGGCATCACACCAAGAGCAAGGTCAAGGCTGCGGTGGAGGAAGTTGCACAGGATCTTGTGGAGCTCTATGCTAAGAGGCAGCAGGCTCAAGGCTTCCAGTTTGGCAGGGATACGGTGTGGCAGCAGGAGTTTGAGGATGCTTTCCCTTATCAAGAGACTGAGGACCAGCTTCAGGCCATTGAGGATACGAAGCATGACATGGAGTCTTCGGGCATCATGGACAGACTCATCTGCGGTGACGTGGGATTTGGAAAGACTGAGGTTGCTATACGTGCGGCCTTTAAGGCGGTACAGGACGGTAAGCAGGTAGCTCTTTTGGTTCCTACTACTATTCTGGCGCAGCAGCATTACAATACATTTACCGAGAGAATGAGGGCCTTCCCTGTTCGAGTGGATCTGATGTCCCGCTTCAGGACTGCCTCCGAGCAGAAGAAGACGGTGGCGGATCTTAAGAAGGGCCTTGTGGATATTGTCATCGGGACGCATCGTCTTTTGTCCAAGGACGTGACCTACAAGGATCTTGGACTTCTGATTGTGGATGAGGAACAGCGCTTTGGCGTTACTCACAAGGAAAAGATCAAGGCCATGAAGGAGAACATCGATGTTCTTACTTTGACAGCGACGCCTATTCCCAGGACTTTACACATGTCACTTGTGGGGATCAGGGATATGAGCGTGCTGGAGGAGGCTCCTAACGACAGGCTTCCCATTCAGACCTATGTAATGGAGTACAATGATGAACTGGTCCGCGAGGCGATTGTTCGTGAGCTTTCAAGGGGTGGACAGGTTTACTATGTGTATAACAGAGTCAATACCATTGCGGATACGGCGGCGGCTATACAGAAGCTGGTGCCTGAGGCCAATGTTGCTTTTGCCCATGGACAGATGAAGGAAGCTGAGCTTGAGCGCATCATGTACGACTTCATTGACGGGACTATTGATGTGCTGGTGTCAACGACAATCATTGAGACCGGACTTGATATTCCGAATGTTAATACCATGATAATTCATGATTCGGATAAAATGGGACTTTCTCAGCTGTATCAGCTTAGGGGACGTGTGGGAAGGTCCAATAAGACGGCCTATGCCTTCCTTATGTATAAGAGGGATAAGATGCTCAAGGAGGTGGCGGAGAAGAGACTTGCGGCCATCAAGGAATTCACGGACCTGGGCAGCGGCTTTAAGATTGCCATGCGTGACCTTGAAATCCGCGGTGCCGGCAGCCTTCTTGGCAAAAAGCAGAGCGGACATATGGCCGCGGTTGGCTATGATATGTACTGCAAGATGCTGGGAGAAGCTGTAAAGATCAGGAAAGGTGATGAGGGCGATGTCGTGCTGGATGCCATCAACACCAGCATAGATCTTGATGTGGACGCTTATATCCCTGCTGAGTATATTCTGAACGAAGAGCAGAAGCTTGAGATTTATAAGAGAATCGCCAGCCTTGAGAATTCTCAGGAGTGTGATGAAATGCGGGATGAGTTGATCGACAGATTCGGAGAAGTGCCGGAGCCTGTAGAGAATCTCCTTAGAATTTCACTATTGCGTACCAGAGCCCATGATCTGTATATTATGGAGATTAACGGCGGAAGCGTCGCAGGCAGTGTAAGCGGCGGCATAAGCAGCAGCGTCGGAAGCAGCGGTGGAAACAGCGGAAATGGCGGAAACGAGCTGGTTGGAGGTGTTGGCAGCGGCGGCGCAGGGGAGATTGAGATCAAGATCAATCCTTCTGCAAAGATTGATGCCGGTAAGATTCCCGGCCTGATCGCATCCTACAAGGGCGCCATGGCCTTCCATCAGGCTGGCATTCCCGCCTTTGTCTACAAGTACAAGAAGGACTCCAATCCTAGCAAGGCCGAGCAGCAGCTCCTGGCAGATGCCGAGAGCATTGTGGAGAAGCTTGCGAGTTTGAGGGCGTGAGAATTTGAGAGTATGAGTATTTGAGAGCGTGGCTTGTGGTTTGTGATGATTATGTGGCTGGGGCGGCTTCTGCGGTCTGGGCGGCTTATGTGGTTTATGTGGCATGGGCGCTTATATGGCTTGCGCACTAATATTTGTGCCCAATTTTATATTATTGTTTGTATTAGGCACATGAATCGATTGGTTCATGTGCCTAATACTTTGTACTAAGCTAGTATTGGCACAGAAAAAACCATTATGTATGTGCGAAGGTGTGCCGAGATTTATAGC
This sequence comes from Butyrivibrio sp., assembly GCA_024697425.1. GTDB lineage: Bacteria > Bacillota > Clostridia > Lachnospirales > Lachnospiraceae > Butyrivibrio. The sequence goes on from JAILFT010000049.1 coordinate 35,341, forward strand.
ACTAAGAGGTATAGGCACACGCATCGCTCTATTTATGGGGTGATTTGAAGAAAACATGTGCCGAAGCAACAGAAGAATATGTGGATAAGGCACACTCGGCACAAGAAAACTGTGCTTCAATTTATTGTAATTAGATAGTTCGGCACATTAAGTTAGACGAGTGCCGAATCCATCTATGCCACAAAACGCTTCATATTAAGCATTAGGCACATATCTTGTATTTGATCCATGTGAAGATATGCATTTTTATATTTTGAAGGCATATACCGGTGATGAATAGTTAAATGGTTGGCTAGAGCGATTTAAATGATTGACACTCTACCGGAATGTCTATTATAATAACCAATTGTCTAAGATATTCTTGGCAAATGCGTGCCGGTTCTAGGCGTTCAAAGCGCATAATCACATTTTAGGAGCTAAATATGATATTAGAAGAATTACAAAAGGAGCAACTTCGCTTAAAGTCTCTATTAATGTCCGCGAAGAAGGACATGGAGCAGGCGCCGCAAGGAAGCCTTAGGATAACTCACACTGATGGAAAAGTAAGATTTCGCCATAGGGAAAATACAAAGGATCGTTCCGGAACTTACATTCCCAAAGACCAGTTATCCACAGCAAAAGCTCTGGCTCAGAAAGCCTATGCAGCCAGGTTCATTAAGACTATCACCCCGAAGCTGGACAAAATCACCGAGCTGATCAATGAATACGAAGCCAACCCGTCCAAAGTGGTCTTTGAAGCTCAAAACGAGATCAGGCAGCAACTGACAACGCCGTACATAATGAGCGACGAAGAATTCGCCCAAAAGTGGCTCTCCATCCCATTTGTGCCAAACCCCAAGTTCCCCGAGAGCAAGGATCAAACCACTGCCAATGGGGAGAAGGTGCGCTCAAACCTCACACCCACTTTAATGATGTAAACTGTTAAACATTGTGTTATAATCATACAGATAAATGACTAAGCCTGCACATCGCAGCGAAAGTCCGGCCACTGATACCCGGTGATAACTGCCAAGGTAACCGCCATGTCAGCCACAATGCCGGTGATAACTGCCAAGGTAACCGCCATGTCAGACACAATGCCTGTGATCTGCAGCCTATATAATAAGTACACCCGGAGGAGCACAATGATAAACGAAACCTATAAGAATATGCTTGGCGCAAAATCCGTGATCCGTGAACTGTCTGAATATGCCACAGCCCGCGGCAAGGAAATAGGATATGAGAACGTCTTTGACTTCAGTCTCGGAAATCCCAGTGTGGAAGTTCCCAAGTCTTTTACGGATGAGATGATAAGACTGCTCAGGGAAGAGGACACCATGACACTTCATGGCTACACTCCCAGCCTTGGCAATCCTTTATATAAGGAAAAGATAGCAGAGTCCCTGAATAAACGATTTGGCATGAACTATGGTCCGGAGCACATTTTCCCCACTACAGGAGCGGCCGGCGCCATCGCGCACGCAGTTCGCGCAGTGACGAAGCCCGGAGATGAGGTGCTCACATTTGCACCCTATTTTCCTGAGTACGGCCCTTACATAACAGGCGCAGGTCTTAAGCTGTCAGTGGTTCCTGCAGATACGGAAACTTTCCAGATCAACTTCGACAAGTTCCTGGAGATGCTCAATCCCAATGTCATGGCGGTTCTTATAAATACTCCCAACAATCCGTCAGGCGTTGCATATTCAACGGAAACACTCAGGAAGCTGGCTGCGATTCTCACTGACAAGTCTCAGGATTACGGACATGCCATTTTCCTGCTCTCCGACGAGCCTTACAGAGAGATTGTTTTCAAAGGCGCAGACGCCCCCTATGTTTCCAAATTCTACGACAACACCTTAAGCTGCTATTCCTTCTCCAAGTCACTGTCACTTCCCGGAGAAAGAATCGGCTACGTCGCTGTAAATCCTGCCTGCGAGGGTGCTGATGTCATCGTTCCCATGTGCGGCCAGATTTCCAGAGGCACCGGACACAATTGCCCGCCTTCAATTATCCAGCAGGCAGTGGCTGCAGTTTGCTATGAAACCGCAGACCTCTCTGTATACGAGACAAACATGAACATCATCTACGATACCCTGGTTGATCTTGGATTTACTGTAGTAAAGCCCGGCGGAACTTTCTATATCATGCCCAAGGCTCTGGAAGAGAGCTCCATTGAATTCTGCAAAAAGGCCAAGGACTATGACCTGATCTTCGTGCCCACCGACGGTTTCGGAGCCCCCGGCTTCTTCCGCATGGCTTACTGTATCGACACGGAGAAGGTAGAGCGCGCCATGGTTCAGCTCCGCAAGTTTGTGAGCGAAGTCTACGGCAAGTAAACCCTTCACGGTTCATTTGCTGAGGAGAAGCGTTTACGTGCGAACCGGAATCACATGTGTATAAACGAATGCATGCAATAACAAATACGCAGGTAAAGTCCATAGGATTTCAAAACGCATACACACTATCTCAAATTCATACACAAACGAAATTTTCTATATTAAAGAGGGAAAAGAAATGGATACAAAAAACAAAAATTACACCAGGCCGCTGGCTCTTCTTGCGATAACCGCGATTTTCTCGGTGCTGGCTACAGTCATCGACCGCCAGGCCATCGGCCCCGACAATACAGTAGTTGGCTTCGCAAGCCTCAACGGCGCCTTTGCAGGAAGGTTTGGCTATAACAGCATCTTTGACACAATCTCCGATCTGGCAATGGTAATTGCCTTTGCGGTAGTGGCGTCTTTTGCAATATTGGGAGTCTACAAACTCATCAGGGAAAAGAGCCTTAGCAAGGTAGGGAAGGTTATCATCGGCCTTGGAATTCTCTATGTTGCGGTGGCAGTTATCTATGTTGTCTTCGGCAAGATCCCGATCAATTACAGGCCGGTGCTTCAGCCCGGAGAAACCGAGCTCGAAACATCTTACCCTTCAACACATACCCTTATAATCTGCAGCGTTTTAGGCAGCGCAATCCCGGCGTGGAAAAGACTCATCAAGAATCCGGCAGTCTTCAAAGTGCTGAAGATTGCTGCATTTGCGGTGATGGTGATCGGCGTAGCCGCCAGAATGTTTGCCGGCGTGCATTGGCTGACTGATATTTTCGCAGGAATACTGTTTTCGCTGACTCTGAAAACCTTTTATGCCGCATGGAGCTTGGATTAAATTTGATATCAGCTCAGAGAATGCGTTGACAAGGGGAATTAATGAGTGTAAACTCTATTCCGTAATCACTTTATTGTTTTAACGAGTTACATAAATCCAATGTGATTTTGAGGAGGAAAACAAGAAATGGCTGAGATTAAAAAGACAGAGGCAGCTAAGCCTGTTGCAACTATTAAGACACCCGTTGCTGCAGAAGCTAAGGCTGTAGCACCCGTAGTAAAGACAGAAGAGAAGAAGGCTGAAGTTAAGGCAGAGGCTAAGAAGCCCGCAGCTAAGAAAGCTCCCGCCAAGAAGGCAGCACCTGCTAAGAAGGCAGCTCCCGCTAAGAAGGCTGAACCCAAGAAGGCAGAAGTTAAGAAGGCAGAAGTTAAGAAGGCTGAGCCCAAGAAGGCAGAGGCTAAGAAGCCCGCAGCTAAGAAGGCAACAGCAGCTAAGAAAGCTCCCGCTAAGAAGGCTACAACAGCTCCTAAGGCAGCAGCAGTTACAGCTAACATCGAACTTCAGTATTCATACAAGCACATCTCCTATGACGAGCTTGTTCAGAACGCTAAGAACAACTATCAGTATGAGATGGGCGGAAACGTAGATGAGATCACAAAGCTCAGCATCTATGTAAAGCCTGAAGAAGACGCTGCTTACTATGTTGTAAACGACAAGGTACAGGGCAGAATCGGTCTTTGATCTTTCAGGTAATATAATTGCTCAAGCGAATGTATACAGGCGTAGCCGTTGAGGCTGCGCCTGTTTTTGTTGCACAAGACAAGCAAGCGAATGGATGCTTGCATGCAAATTCATCTGACGGTCGTAAGGACGTAAACGTATTATCGGACACATTGAAACTGAAATACGCTTTCATCAGAGCTCTCTGCAAATTGAAATAATGTAGCAAAACAGGGCAAAAAATGTGTTTTTCCATCTTTCTTTTAAATATATGCCGGAGATATACTTGCTTCAGTGGCTTATGAGAAAGGGGTATTTAACCTATGAAAACAAGGCTTATAAAGCAGTTATTAACCGCAGCTCTTGCTGCAACACTGGCATTTACATCAGTTGCTCCTGCTTATGCAGCTGATAATACGAATCTTGAAATTGATGAGACAGCTCTTTTGCCCGAGGATCCTGAGCAGAATGATGAGACAACCGATCCGGTAGAGGAGTCTGAGACAAAGCAGCAGAACCAGGAAAATACTAATAATGAAACTGTTCCTGCAAATGGAGAGAACTCTGATTCCGAAAAGAACAATCAGGCTAACCCTGCAGTTCCTGAAGAAGGCAAGGAGAACAACGATCTTCAGAACGAAAATGATGAAGAGCAGATACAGGACACAGACGGTGAGAATACAGAAACCGCCGATGAAAACAATGCTGTTTCTGCTGTTATAAACATAAACTATGAGCTTGACGGCCATGAGCTGAACGCTGAGGATGCAGACAAGACTGCAATTGAAGGTGTGGTTGGCAAGGAGATGACAATCTCTTTACACGAGCCCTCTGATACAGTTGATGAGCTTATTACAGATGCCTCTTTTGCAGGCTGGTACACAACAGCTGATTATAGTGACAATGATTTTGTTAAGACAGATGATACATGGACTTACACCTTCACTCCCGATGCGGAGGAAGTAAGTCTTACTCTCTATGCACGCTATAATGAGGAGGCCACACTTGTGGGAGAGCCACAAGCTGGCGAATGGATTGACATTACAGTAGAGAGTAGTGGCCATGGAAGATTTTATTACATCGATTATGATAATGAAGCAACAAATCTAACATTGTATCCTGATAAGGGAAAAGTTTTTTATTATAATTACCTTGATTTCGATGCACGCTCTATGCCAATAGATCCTTATAAAGTTGGTAGTGGTAATTTTGCAATCCCCGAAGGAGGATATCGCTTTGAGGGCCTTTATACTGACAGTAATCACACCCAAAAGCTGACCTTAAGTGAAGCACCTTACAATGACATAATTAAAGAAGTAAAATGGGAGGATTTTCCTGAAACATTAAAGGAAGAACTTGCAGAGACAGGAACTTGTACTCTTTATGCCAAATTTGTGCCTATAGTGGCAAATATATATAAATATACCGGATGTGGTGATGGTAATTTCTATTCTGACCAGACAGTTTCCATAGGAGGGACATTCCCTGTTATTTCCAATCCCTCAGTTAAACCTGGGTATAGCATCAACGGATGGAAATACTATGATCGATCCAGCCGCTCATATGTTGCAATAACCCCAGGTGTAACTACACTGGAGCTTGGTGAGTATAAGGGTGAATATGAGTACTATTACAACTATGGTTATAACGAGGGAGATAATAAGTACTATGTTGATGTTTATGCGGATTGGACTGAGAACTCATATACATTCAACTTCCATTTAAACAAAGGAACAGAAGATCTTAAGACAACCAAGACCTATAAGGGAAGACAGCACAATAAGACCCTTGACCCTTCTAAGGGAGATCTTAGTAATAACAGCCATTTCAAAGCCGATGGCTTTAAGGGCTGGAAAGTTGGAGACAAGGAATTTACAGTAGACCAGACAATTGGTGATGTAATGTCTTATGTTGACAGTCAGGGCATTACCAATGTGGATCTTTTTGCTCTTTGGGATGGCGCTGAGGATCAGACTTATACTTATGTTTTGAAGGATAGTGACGCTGAAGATGCGAAGACCATCACAAGGACTGCCACTACAGGCCAGGCTATCACTTTTTCGGGAAAAGAGTTCTCACGTCTTGGATACGCACTGACCGGTTGGACTACCGAAGATGGTAAAACCATAAAGATCACCGATAAACCTAAGAATCTTGCGGCAGCAAAAGGAGAAGCTGTCCTCACAGCAATCTGGACTCCTGTTGACTATACAGTTAATTACTATGCGAGCGATGAAAAAGGTGCTACAAAAGTTACTGCTAAATATAATATCAAAGACAACGCAGAAGTAGTTCTTAATACAGAAAATGAAGCGCTTAAGGGAAAAGCTGCATTTGATGAGAATGAGCAGGGAACGCTGATCGGATGGACTACTGTTGGTGAGAAGACTTTTAGTAAAGAAGCTAAAGTTCAGGATCTTATAGAGTATGCAAATGAACAAGGGGTTAAATCTGTAAATCTTTATGCTCAGTGGAATAGCCTTACATATACAGTCAAGTTTACTACAGGCCTAACAGCTGAAGAATACGCTGCAGAGAATTTTACCGGCAGCGAATATAAAACTGATAATCATAAGGAAACAGTAGCCAAGGGAGAGACACTTGTCCTTTCCGGAAAAGAGTATGTGAGAGAAGGATGGACTCTGACAGGATGGACGTATGGTAATACCTCAGTTAAAGCAACTGCTAATCTTAAGGATATTGCTGCGCCCGGTAATACTGTAACACTTACTGCTAAGTGGTCGCCTGATAAATATGCAATTACATATAATCTTAATGGTGGATCACTTACAGATAAGAGCATCAAGACTTCTGTTTCATACTCCAAGGTAGATGTGTCCAAAGCAGTAACGGTAACAGAAAAGACACCTCTCCTTAACTATACGAAGAACGGCGAATCCTTTGTCATTAATGAAGATGATCCTCAGGTTGTAAGGCCGGGATATGAATTTGCTGGCTGGAAAGAGAACGGCACAAGTTATACATATTATGGCGGTGACATTTATAAGAAGCTGACACTTGTCGCAGAGTGGGAGGCTGCTGAATATACAGTAACTTTTAATGCAGCCGGCGGAACTATCAGGTCCTACAATATAAATCACGAATTAATATACCCGGATCGTATCTATGTAGCCTTTTCAATTACCGATTCCAGAAGCTTAAATTACTATAGTAACCGGACTAGCTATCCCGGATATAAGCTTAAGGCATGGAAAGGAGTAGTGGGTGGAAAGGTAAGAACTACAGTACGACAGCAACTTTAAAGGGAGTTACAGAAGACATTACGCTGACAGCTGAGTGGACACCTGTAACTTATACATTAAAAACTGATCTTAATGGCGGTAAATTTGCCGGAAAGAGCAAAAACCCTACGAAGTATACTATTGATGACACAAAGAAAAATGAAGATGCAGGACTTGCTCTTCAGATTCCTGAAAAGTCAGGATATATCTTCGCGGGATATAAGCTTACATTAGACGGAACAGAGATTTCAGACGAGAATATAGCAACATATATATCTGAGACAAAAAATGGTAATGCTGTTGTGGCAACAACAATAAAGTCCGGCACATATGGTGATGCTGTTCTGACAGCAAAATGGACACCCGGGAAATATAGTGTTGTATTTGCTGAAGATAGTGAAAATACTACTTCCTTGGATGAGTATAGTAACAAGGTATATACAGATGTTGTGAACTTCCGCTATGCTGCAACAAGCCTTGATGCTGACAAGGAGACAGGCATTATTGGATTTGCGAGCAGTGCTGCTAATCAGGCTAAGAAGAAGATAGCCTATAAGCTGGATACAGATTATTCGGTTTCTAAGATTTTCGGTAATGGCAGCAATAGTACTGTGGTTGTTTACCCTGTATACGGATCAGCTAAGACTTATCATATCGAGTATATTCTTGGTAATGCTACTCTGTCGAAAAAGACCTACACCTATGTCGCAAAAGATACAGAGCAGACGCTTCCTGTTGCAAAGCAGGCCGGATATACATTTACAAAGTGGATTGAAGTTAATTCTACAGGAAATATTGTTGAAAACAGTACAGCACTTAATGAGGCAGGAACAGCAATAGCTGCAGGATATCATGATAATATTATCCTTAAGCCTGATATGAAAGCCATCAGCTATGAGGTGAAGTTCAGCCCCAATGCAAAGGATGTGTTTGAGACAGCTGATGATAAAGATGTCGCTGTTGCAAATAAGGCTGTTTCCTTTGGCACTATAAGTTACATGACAGGAAAAACAGCAGATAGTAAAGACCTTAATGAGCTTCGCGAACTTGTGTCAAAGTGGAAGAAAAACGGCTATACTTTCGAAGGATTCGGAACATCGCCCAAGGCAACAAAGCCTATAACAAGCCTTGCTGAACTTACAACCAAAAGTAATATCACAGTTTATGCTATCTGGAAGCCGGTAGAGCACACAATAGAATACAGCACCAGCTTTTATGTAGATGATAAACCTTACTCTTATAACTCGTCTTATCAGTTATTTGGAACTACAGCAACCCAGTACTATGGCAAGGCTTTTAAGCCCGGGAAGGTAAGTCTGAATGGTGCTATTTTCAAGGGCTGGAGAGTAACTGATAAAGGATGGGATGTAGATAAACAAGAGTACATCTATCCGGAGGGATCAAAATTTACTCTTGATAAGAATGGATACTTAAAGAGCATTGATGCTAAAAATATGGCTGATCTTATACTTACTGCCGAGTTTACAAGCTATAAGTACAAGATAGTGATTAATGGTAATGGCGGTAATGTATACCGCAATAAGTCATACACAATAAACAATGTAAGCATAGATACTGATGTAGAGAACAAATTAAGGAGCGCAGTTGGAAGTACAACCAGAAAGGGATATACATTAATAGGTCTTGCCTATGACAAGGCGGGAAAGAAACCTATTATGGGTGCTGATGGTACGGGTTACCTTTCAAGTTACACAGCTCTTTCTACTAAAAACAATGGTTCAGTAACAGTATATGCTATATGGCAAAAGGTTGATCCTGCGCAGCCTGTTTCGGTAACAGCTTCACTGAAGGATAGAAAGCTTACAGTAAATACCAATGAGACAGGGAATGAAGCTGTAGCATATGAAGTTCAATACTCAACAAATATGTTCTTCATTACAGGTACTGTTACAAGCAAGATCGACTATAACAAGACTGCATTGGAGACTAATGTTTCCGGCTCTAAGTATTATGTAAGAGTACGGAAGATAATGAAAGACTCCACAAAGTCAGAAGTTGCAGGAAAGTGGAGCTCCACAGTCAGAGCTTCCAAAACCGCTGATTAAATCAAGCTATTTCCTCACACACATACCTAATATATTTAGCCAGGCCCCGGAGGCTGCGAAAAGCAGCCCCCGGGGCTTTTGGCGTGGGAGAAAGGGGTGAAATATGAATAGTCTGTAAAGTTTATAAATGATCTTAATGAAAAATAAACAGGGTATGCACTACACCGACAAGTAAGGAATTTGCGGCATTGCGGAATGAGTGTGTTCAAGATATTCCACAATAAAGCAAATGTAAGCTCTTACATGCGAATATCCTATATTATAAGATGAGAGTACAAGAAACTTTCGACAATATGTCGAGGGAAGCCACTGTATTTTTTCACCAAAAAGGGGGACCTGCCATGTGTGAGGGTAAATTCGATCTGCTGACCTTTGGAGAGATCATGCTCAGACTTTCTCCGCCCAATTACGAGCGCATGACCAGAGGAGATATTTTTGATAAAAGAGCCGGCGGCTCCGAGTTTAATGTTGCTTCGGGCGTTGCGCTTTTAGGACTTAGAACCGGCGTGATCTCAAGGATCCCGAAGAACGCGCTGGGTACTTTCATCAAGAACAGGATCAGATTCGAAGGGGTATCCGACGACTACCTTATATATGATGACTCCGATGATGCAAGACTTGGCATTTACTATTATGAAAACGGTGCGGCGCCAAGAAAGCCTTCCATCGTCTATGACAGAAAAAACTCATCAATTACCAGGATTTCCCTGGATGAACTGCCGCAGAGCATGTTCACTTCCACGAGGATGTTCCACACCAGCGGAATAACGCTGGCTCTTAACAGGAACACCTGCGAAGTGACTACTGAGATGATAAAACGATTCAAGAAGGGTGGGGCCACTGTTTCTTTTGACTGCAACTACAGGGCAAATCTCTGGAGCGAAGAAGAGGCCAGGGCGGCCATAAAGAATATTCTGCCCTATGTGGACGTTCTGTTTGTGTCGGAGGAGACTTCAAGGCGAATGATGCAGAAGGAGGGAAGTCTCGCGGACATTATGAGAAGCTACACCACCGAATATCCCATCAAGGTGGTTTGCACAACCCAGCGTGAGGTCATAAGTCCCAGGAAGCACAATTTTACGTCTACCATCTACGATGCCGCGCAGGATAAACTTTTCACCGAGGAGCCCTACAGGAATATTGATGTTATCGACAGAATTGGCTCCGGGGATGCCTATGTTTCCGGCGTTCTCTACGGCCTCCTTAAATACAACGATGTGGAGAAGGCCCTTGAATACGGAAATGCAACTTCCAGCGTGAAGAACACAATCCCGGGAGACCTCCCCGCCAGCGATCTTAATGAGATCGACGGTATTATCAGAAACCACAAGGCTACTGGGCCGGTCAGCGAACTGAACAGATAATGGCGGATGTGGACATTTCATTTTGGCTTATATTACTTAACGGACCAATGATACGGCAGCTGTGATATACTCGCAGCTGCTGTTTTTGTGCTCTATTTCTTTAGAAATCTTAAGAAATTTCGACGGTAAATCTTAAGATTTGTCTGGTATTCTGTTTAAGTCTGCTCCAATCGGAGCAACCGCTGCAATCCCACTTGGCGGAATCATCCAACAAAGATTGACACCCTATTAGATGGGGCAATAAAATGGTAGTATCAGGAGGAATATGACAAAAACATTTATACAGACCAGCGAGTTCTCAAGTAATTGGGACAGGCTTGGTTTTGACGATGAGGACCTACGCTGGTTAGAAAATGAAATAATGAAGGATCCGAGAAAGTATCCTGTTATTAAAGGCACAGGTAGCCTTAGGAAAGCACGAATCGCATTGAATAACAGAGGGAAAAGTAAAAGTGCACGAGTATGTTATGTTGATTTTGTTATTGCAGAAACGGTATATTTGATAACTGTATATGGGAAGAATGAGAAAGATAATCTTTCTATGCAGGAAAGGCGTGATATCAAAAAGATGATTGAGGCATTGGAGAGGAATCTGGGAGGTAAACGAGATGAATAAGAAGAGTGTTTATGACAGCATAATGGCGGGACTTAATGAAGCGCTTGAAGACTCTGCCAGCAAAAAGCCTATTCTGAAGCGCCACAAGGTTATTGTGGAACCAATCAAGACATACAAAGCTGACGATGTAAAACGAATACGGAATACTACAGGAATGTCGCAGAAGACATTTGCCAGTTACCTTGGGGTGTCATGTAAAACTGTAGAGGCATGGGAGGCTGGGACAAATAGGCCATCAGGGATTGCCAGCAGATTCTTGATGATGATAGAGATGGATAAGGACCTGGTAATTAAATACCCTTTTGTCAGCAATGCAGTAATGAAGTAACAGGAACATATTAGTGCCAGTACAGAGTCAGATAAGAGAACCAGATTATTATTGTAAAAGACATAACAATCCCCCACCACTCATGTATATTCCAGTGAGCAGTGGGGGAGTTTTAATTAAGAAATCGTGTAAATAAGCATATGGTTGAGAGAATGACACATCGGTTTACAGCGCTGCCAGGTCTACCTGCTGGACGGTGCCAACGCCACCGCTCTCCTTCAGGAAGATGCCGGAGGAGCGGGTCACGCCGGTGACTCTGAAATCAGCAGCCCCTGCGCCGATAAGTCCGTCAGCCCCTGCGCTGCCAAGACCTGATCCGCCGAATCCGCCAAGGCCATTAGCGCCGCCAAATCCGCCGAAGTGACTAAACTGCGTTTCGGCGCTGCCAAGATAGATGGCGCCTACGTCGGCTTCCTTGAGGCTAAGCAGTGTATCGGTGCCGTCTTCGCCACGGATCCAGACACGGAGCTGATCGTAGATTTCGTCGCTCTCGTCGATCCAGCCGTTACCGTCGCCATCGTACCCGCGAAGGTCCTCGAAGCCGTTGCCGCTCTTTGCTCCGAAGAGCTCCGAGCCGTCCCCGATCTTGCCGTCGCCGTTGCGGTCATAGGCAAGGAATCCGCTGCCGGCGCCAAGGTTTGATACCTTATCATCAACGCCGTCGCAGTCCAGGTCGAAGTAGAAGGACTGGTCACTGATATGTGTCACGCCGCTGTCCACGTTGATGACCAGGGGATCGATGAGGTTCACAACCGAACTTGTGCTGATTCCTGCGTATTCGCACAGGCGCCTGGACATGGAGAACTGAACCCCGAAGTCGATGACGCGGCCATCCTCGGTGAGAGCAGTACCACTGCCATTAAAGGTGGTAGTTTCTTCCTCCATATGAACCGCAGTTACCGTAGTGGTCCGCACGAAGGAGCCGCCACTCAGCATATTTGCAGTGTTCTCCAGAGCACCCTGATAGCCGCGCTTGCTGCCGCCTCCGTCCAGGAGCTGCAGGAGCCGCAGGATACGCTCCAATAGAGTTGTCCGAAGATTGGCAATCTGTTCCTCCAGTGACGACTCCATGGGAGAGAGGTAATCTGATCGTGAAGGTTTAAGCGACGTGTAGCTTTCGCTGTTAAGCGGCAGATCACCCCGGCCGAACTCTGTGATATCTACAGAATCCAGCTTTTTTTCCTGGTCAATAAGACTGTCCATAAAGGATCCCCGGGTTACCACGCCGCTTTGGATGGTCACGGTGTTCTCCTCATAGTAGGTCCGGTTGGAGACCAGGTTTACGTTACTTTGTGCAATTTTCATGGTACCTCCTTATCTTTCTGCGAAGGTCCATGGCACAAAAAAATGAACCTTCACGTTTGATGAAGATTTCTCATCCATGAAGATCCATGCTTTCCATAGCTGTCAAAAAATATATCGGCATAGTTCTTTTCCCTCAATACATCTAAATGAAAAGACTAAATATTCTGACATTTTAATCTGCGATGTTCAGAGCCAAGACTCGAAAATTATAAAAAAAAAATAAAAAATGCCCTAAAGTTTTTTCTAAAAGGGTCGATATATTTAACGACGGAACGAATGGGCAGGATGAAAAAGCCCGGAATTGTAAGGAAACAAGCGTAACTGATAACATTTTAATATATGCCCTGAAAGTTTTTGGATCATTATTTTCAGCCCGAAGGTTTGGGGGAAAACTTTTCGGAAAAAGCTAAAGTAATGGAGACTTCTACCGATAAATGTAGTAGAAAACAAAAATCTTCCAGGGAAGGAGGAAAAGATATGCGAATAGAAGCATACAGTCAGGTTCAGCAGATTTACTCAAACAACAAAGTAAGCAAACCACAGGCAACAAAGAAGACCGGTGATGTACGCGATACAGTATCGTTCTCTTCGATTGGAAAAGATATCCAGGTTGCTAAACAGGCTGTGAACAATGCACCCGACATCAGGGAAGATAAGGTTGCATCGTTAAAAGCTGCTATTAAAAATGGTACTTATGATGTGAGTGGAGAGGCTTTTGCTGATAAGTTACTGGCAAAATACGACGAGCTTTTCTAAAGCACTACATCAATTTAATACAGGAGGATGATCTCAGTGGCTAGTTTAGTCGAGAATCTGGTTGAGGTACTTGACCAGGAATGCACATTGTACGAGAAATTACTGGGATTATCGAGCCGCAAGACAACCATTATCATTAAAGGTGATCTTGAGGCACTTGCAGGAATCACGGATGAGGAGCAGTGCATAATCGGCAGTATCCAGGGGCTGGAGAAACAGCGCGAAACAGCCATGAAGGATATTGCGAATGTACTTAACAAGGATGTTAATTCATTAAAACTGACCGAGCTGATCCAGATATTGGACAAAAGACCTGTGGATCAGAAGAAACTGGCATTCCAACGCGATAGGCTCGTTGGCGTTGCGGAAAATGTCAGACGTGTAAACGGACAGAACCAGCAGTTACTGGAAAGTTCCTTAGAGATGGTTCAGTTCGAAATGAACATCATCCAGGCGGCTAAAATGGCTCCACAGACGGCGAATTACTCAAGAGCTGCAGGCACTACAGGCGAATGTTTAGGTTACACATCGGGCGGGTTTGATGCAAAGCAGTAACGTACCACTTTCAAAGTGGTACGGATGCATGTAGATAATCCACCCGGGTGAATACCGTAGAATCGCGGTAGTGTCTTTTTTGCGCGATAAATTGAGCGAGCGAACAAACATTTGCACTTGTGCAAAATGTTTGATTCGTGAAGCGAGATAACGTACATGAGGAAGTAGCATGCAGTGCGGATTCCGAATGTACGTAGGATTGCGGGAGCGCAGCGGAGCAATCCGTATCGCGCACTTATATTAGGAGGACCATCAACATGTCACTCATGGCCAACTTATATGTGGGAGCTTCAGGACTGACGGTTTCCCAGAACGCCCTGAATACCACGGCCCACAACATGGCAAACCTTGATACCACAGGTTATACAAGGCAGCAGGTTTCCCAGGGAACCAGGGCGTATCAGACCATAGAAAGAAAATACAACACCATCGCCCTGAAGCAGATAGGAACCGGCGTTAACTACAATAATTGTATGCAGGTAAGAAGCACCTTCCTGGATCTTTCTTATAGGACAGAGACCGGAAGAGGTGCCTTTTATGATGTTTCCCTGAAGGCCATTGAGGAGATTGAGGACCAGCTGCAGGAGATGAACGGATCGGAATTCGCCCAGTCCATGAACAACCTCTGGGTTTCGGTTCAGGAACTGGCAAAAGACCCGTGCTCAGCCGTTACACAGAGTTCCTTCGTTACAAGAGCAAACGAGTTTTTGACAAGAGCAAAGAGCGTGTACGACGGACTTACCGATTACCAGGAGAACCTTGATTCCACGGTAAAAGATATGGTGGATAACATCAACAAGTACGGCGACAGAATTCAGCAGCTCAATCTTGATATCGTGGACATCGAGTCCGGCAAACAGGAAAAGGCCAACGATCTTCGAGATGAGAGAAACCTCCTTCTTGATAAGCTGGCTGAATATGGAAAGATAGATTATCAGGAAGACATTTTCGGAAATGTGCTGGTTCTTTTCGAAGGAGCTTCATTTATAACTTCCGATCATGTCAACCATATGGCAATAGATACAAGCCTCTCGGAGGATGACGGAGGAACAGCTGCAGGATATGCAACACCTTATTGGGAGTACGCAGCGAAGACAGAGATCAAGCCCGACGGAAGAAAAGAAGTTGTTTCCATCAAAGGCGCACATGTTTTTGACCTGACACAGCCTGTATCCACAGTTACCAACACCGACATCGGCAAGCTCAAGTCTGTACTCCTTGCAAGAGGCGATCACCAGGCAACCTACCACGACATCATGGAAGATCCTCAGCACTACAGCGACAGGATTTCCCAGTCGGTTATCATGAATGTTCAGGCCGAGTTCGACAACATGGTCCACAACATGATGACAGCCATTAACGACATTATGACAATGGCAGAGAGCAATCCCGCTACACTTGATCCTTCAAAGGGTGCGGCTTCCGACTTCACACTTTTTGTCTGTGCCAACCCTACTGACAGACTTATCTACAACATAGGTAAGGACGAGCTTGGGAACGTCAAGTATCCGGCAGGTGAGATCCCTACAGGCTTTACCATCAAGAACTCCCAGGTGAATCCGCTGATGGTTCAGGAGCCGACTCTTTTCACCTTCAGGACCATAGACGGAAACGAAGACAACGCCACCACCACTAAG